>JAYSTY010000384.1:0-6080 GCA_043719385.1 Blastocatellia bacterium
ATCGGATGACCCACCTCGGCATGCCCGACAGTTACAAGGTCGCCGGATGAAAGAAACTCTTTCCGGCAAGGACTCGGCATTTATGCAACAACGTCGTTATAACTATTAACTAAGGATTCTATGCCGGGCTGTTATCTGGCATAGCAAATGCCTTGAAAAGCGAGACGAAATAATCGTACTCAATAATTAATAATGCCAGGTAAGGCCTGCCGCAGAAGGAGTAAGTTATGCCAGTTGATTCACAAATACAGGAAATTCTTGATCAGTATGCCAAATTTAATACGCCCCCAATCCCAACTTTATCACCGGGAAATGCGCGTAATTTGCCAACGCTAAATAATGCGGTTGCTGAGTTAGTGGCAACCCACACCAGCAAACGATTAATGAGCGTTGCCAGTCCCTCACCAGAACCGGTCGGGAGTATCAGACACATTCTGATACCGGGCAGTGAGACAGAGATTCTGGCCCGCGTCTATACGCCGGAGGCTGAAGGGCCGTTTCCAGCTTTGGTTTATTTTCATGGCGGTGGCTGGGTCATTGCGAATCTGGATGTTTATGATGCCAGTTGCCGCGCCCTCTGTAATGCCGCGCAGTGCGTAGTTGTTTCCGTTGCTTACCGACAGGCGCCTGAACATAAGTTTCCGGCGGCGGTTGAAGATGCAAATGCTGCTGTGCAATGGGTTATGAATAATGCTGCGCAACTAAATTGTGATGCGACACGGGTAGCCGTGGGGGGTGAGAGTGCCGGCGGCAACCTGGCCACTGTTGCCTGTCTGATGGCGCGTGATCGGCAGGGGATAATGCCCATTTTTCAGTTGTTGATTTATCCGGTGACGAATTACGGTTACAACTTTCTTTCGTATAATGAAAACGCCAATGCGAAGCCGCTCTCGTCGGATATGATGCCGTGGTTTTGGAAACATTATTTGTCTAATGCCAGTGATGGGGAAAATCCTTATGTGTCTCCTCTGCGCTTTGCAAATTTGAGCGGTCTGCCACCCGCGCTGATTATCACTGCCCAGTATGATCCGTTGCGTGATGAGGGCGAAGCTTACGGCGAACAACTGCGGCAGGCAGGCGTGATGACGACCATCTCGCGCTATGACGACATGGTACACGAATTCTTTGGCCTGGCGGGAATGGTGAGTAAAGCAAAACTGGCGGTGGATGAAGCCGGGCAGACTTTGCAGGATGCTTTTATGAAAAGCGCACGATCCTCTACGGCCTGATTCAGTGATTGCAAAGTGAGTGAATGACGACTACCAGTTCGGCCAGTTCGACAGGCTTGGCCAGGTGCATCTGAAAGCCTGCACGCAGCGCCTGCAAAAGGTCTTCAGGGCGTGCCCGTGCTGTCAGTGCCACCGCTGGGAGACGCTGTAAGTACGGCACGCCCCGTTGATTTTCGAGCGCCCGAATTTTGCCGATAAGCTCGTAACCATCTTCGTCCGGCATGGCAATGTCACAAACCAGCACGTCAAATTCGGTGTTATTTAGTAACGCCCGTGCTTCCTCGCCGGACGCTGCTGTGGTGACCACCGCGCCCCATTCGCGCAGTGTAATCGCTACCATCAACCGTGCTTCTTCCTGATCGTCTACCACCAGCACACGCACGTTATCGAGACGCGGTAAATCTGTTAAGGAAATTGCCTCCTGGTCGGTGCGGACTTCTGCAATGGTACGCATTGGTGGCTGATAATGGGTGCTTTTTGGCGCGAGCAGCGGCAGCGTGACAGTGAACGTCGCACCTAAGCCCAGACCCGCGCTCAGCACTGCAATCGTGCCGCCGTGTAATTCAACCAGTTGTTTGGTCAGGGCCAGCCCCAGCCCCAAACCGCCATAGCGCCGCGTGTGCGACATATCGTTCTGGCTGAAGCGATCAAAGACGGCGGGCAAAAACTCCGGCTCGATACCCTTGCCATTGTCGCTGATGATGATGCGCACCTGTTGCTCACTGCGTTCTAATCGTAATTCGACGCGCCCGTGCTCAGGCGTGAATTTGATGGCGTTCTGTAAGAGGTTCCAGGCAACCTGTTGCAAGCGTGCCGCGTCACCAATAATCGTTTGCGGTTCGTCGCCAAGTCGGCTGACTAGGTTAATTTGTTTGGCGGCGGCGGCAGGCAACACGACTGTCATTGCCTCTTGCAGGACAAAGCGCAAATCAGTTGGTGCGGCTTCGATCTTCAGCTTGCCGCTGATAATCCGTGCGCTGTCAAGCAGGTCTTCGATCAATTGCTGCTGCATTTTTGCATTACGATGAATAATTTCGCAGTGGCGCACGACCTGCTCCACATCGTGAGGGTTAGTGCGCGTCAGGCGCGTATAACCGAGAATTGCATTGAGGGGGTTCCGTAATTCGTGCGAGACGACGGCGAGGAATTCGTCTTTCATCCGGGTTGCCGCTTCAGCCGTTTCCCGCGCTCGCTGTTCCTGCTCCAGCAGCCGTTCGCGTTCAGCTTCGGCATTTTTACGTTCTGTAATGTCCAGCAGTGTGCCAATGCCGCGCACAATTTCTTTTTTGTCGTTCAGGATCAGTTGTCCGTTATCTTCGACATAGATGTAATGTCCTTCCGCATGACGCAGGCGATACTGAACGTTGTATTCATTGCCGTTGGCAGCGTGTTCCAGCGTTGCTCGCAACCTTGACAGGTCATCAGGATGCACCTGATCCCGATACCATTTACGGGTGATTTGTTCTGTCTGTTCTGTGCCGAAGAGCGACGCGAAACCATAAGCAACGATTCTGCCACGCCGATAATCTGCGTCATAAACCAGGGCATGGGTGGCATCTGCCGCCAGTCGGAAACGTTCCTCGCTTGCCCGCAACGCCGCTTCCGTCCGCTTCTGCTCGGTGATGTCCGCATGGACTCCCACCCATTCGCGGATCGTCCCGTCGGCATTTAAAACGGGAACCGCGCGGATCGAGCACTCCCGCCATTCGCCGTCGTGCCGGCGGACACGGTGCTCGAATACGAAAGTGCGTTTCTCGGCCACCGCTTGAATCCACGCGTCAATCGTCGGCTGTGCGTCTTCGGGGTGAACCGCCTTCGACCAGCCATAGCCTTGATATTCTTCGCGGGATTGACCGGTGAACTCTCCCCATCCGCGCTGCTCGCCTTCCATTAACCCGTCGGCATTATTCGTCCACATCACATCACTCACGGCTGCGGTCGCGGCGGCGTAGCGTTCTTCGTTCTCGCGCAGTTTTGCTTCCGCCTCTTTGCGCGACGTGATGTTTTGCGTTACGCCGACTAGGCGGAGGGGCGACCCGTGCGCGTCGGTGATCACTAAGCCCGTCGTGCAAACCCAAACTATTGCACCTGTGTGCGGATGGATGAGCCGATATTCAGTTTCAAAGTTTTCGGTATTTTCAATCTCCGCGTCAAAAGCGCGGTCTGCGTCGGCGCGGTCGGCGGGATGCACAAACGCCATCGCTGCACTATGATTTTTGGGCAACGCGAAGCCGAGAACCTGCGCTTGATTGTCCGCAAATTTGATATTCCCGTCGTGTAAATCAATCTCCCACGAATAGATTTCAGCAGCTTCGGTCGCCAGGCGTAGACCTTCTTCCGATTCGCGCAATTTTTCTTCCGCCTGCTTGCGCTCGGTGATGTCTACAATCACGGCGATAACCGCTTGCCCCTGACCGCGCGCATCTCGCACCAGCGCCACACTGTTACGTCCCCAGACAATCGAACCGTCTTTGCGGAGGTAGCGCTTTTCGAGAGAAAACGGAATGCCTTCTTCAATCAGCCGCCGAAAGTTCGTGGCGGAACTGAGCGTATCTTCGGGATGCGCCAGTTGCTGCATCTGCGTCTGAGCGATCAACTCTTCCCGCGTATAACCGGTTAACTCGCAGTAACGGTCATTGACGTAAGTGTAGCGTCCGGTCAGATCTGTTTCGGCCATCGCGGCCATCGTCTGATTGACCATGGCGGCCAAACGTTCTTCGGACTGCCGCAGTTTTTCTTCCATCAGCTTGCGCTCAGTGATGTCGCGGGTAAAACATCGGGTGTGGATAAATTTACCGTCTTCCCAGAGGACGTTTGAATTGATCAGAACATCGCGCAGCGAGCCGTCTTTGCAGCGCAAGCGGGCTTCGTAATCACAAAGCGTTTCATCGCCGGTAAGCCGCGTCAGAATATCCTTGATCGTGTCCGCATCGGCGTGAAATTCCGTGATTGAATGCCCGATATATTCTTCCGCCGTATAACCTAAAAGCTCCAGTTCGGCGCGGTTCGCCCAAAGTATCATTCCGTTAGCATCCACCCAGTGCAACCCGACCGAAGCGTTTTCGATAAAATCAGTCAACTCAGCCTGTTTGCGGCGCAATTCTTCTTCCGCCTGTTTGCGTTCGGTGATGTCGTGGCTGACGACGAAAACGCACGGCTGACCGTTCAGCGTAATGCGATCAGCGTTGAGCAGATGCGTGCGGATTGCGCCGCTTTTCGTCCGCCACTTCACCTCGAAATCGCGCACGAAACCGTCGCGAGCAATCAATGACCTGAGCATCGGACGTTGCGCGGGATCGGTGTAATGGTCCAGCTCAACGGGCGAGTGCCCAATCATCTCTTCGCGCGACAATCCGAACAATTCGGCGCACGCCTGATTTACATCCAGATACGTCACGGTTGCCTCTGACACGATAGACATCGGCAAAGAACTGTTGTGAAAAGCAGCGAAGAATTTGGCTTCGCTTGCGCGCAATTGCTGGTTGGTATTGGTCAGCTCCGCCATACGTGTTTGCACTTGTTCTTCAAGCCTGACGTTGCTTTGGCGCAATTCGCTTTCCGCCGCACGTCGTTCGGTCATCACTGCGGCGAGAATGTAAAAGAGCAAAGCACCTGTCGCGACGAACACTTGCGTCATCAACATACGCGCGTGTGGGGTGTCCTGAAAACTGAATAGCCCGAACCCCATCCCGGTCAGCCACATGGCAAGCACCGCCAGCAACGTCGCCGCCGCCGCGACGCCGGTCGCGCCGAAGCGCAAGGCTGCCCACAGCAGAAACAGGTAAAGCACGGTGGGCGGCAGGGCATGGAATTGCGACAGGCGAAAGATAAACAGCGTGGCTGCGCCCAGACTCAGCAGCAGCGCGGCAGCTTCGCCCATGCGCTCCCACGCGGGCCACTTGCGCCAACTGAGTACACCGCAAGTGAGCGGCGTCAGTGCCAGCACGCCGAGCAAATCGCCAATCCACCACAGAAACCATTTTTGCCGGAACTCGCCGCCATTCGCCCGCACGATAAGCGACGCGCCGCCCACCGCACCCAGCGGCGCGCTGACCAGCGTGACGACCAGCGTCCACATCACTACGTGTGTCAGCCGCGCGAACGAAAACACCGGACGGCACAACCGCACGAGCAACACAGCAGCCAGCAACGGCGCGCCTAAATTCACCAGTAAGAAACCCAGACTGCGCCCGAAGGGTTGTCCATGCACCGCGACATCTATCAACATGTTCGGCACGGCTGCCGCCAGCACAACGGCCCACCAGCGCCGTCGCTGAGTCGCCAGCAACATCCCCAGATAGATTCCAGCAGGCGGCCAGAAGGCAGAGAAACTCCCCGCGTGTTCTATCAGCGCATACGACAACTCTGCGCCCGCCCAATAAGCCAGGGCAAAAAACAGTAAACGAAATCGAAATGACATATGCAGTCCGCCTGCGCCGCCCGCAGGCGGCACGGCAGCGCGGTTTTCAGGCGTGTCTTCAATCAACAGCAGTGTACATTGCAACTTGTTCATACTCATCTGTTCAACTATTTTCTTTCCCCTTTTCAAACCCGACAGCCGCTGCCGCCAGGTAGCGAACTGCTGCAGCGCAAGCCGAGTCTTTAACTCGCTCATAATCATTACGAACAGTAACTTGGATAGGATAATTGCGTTATTTTAGGTGGGCTTAAGACAGAATGCAAATTGCGAATTCCGGCATGCTGTCGTTGTGACTTGAAATAAATAAATTGCCGCCAGCTTTAGCTCTACCGTGGGGAGCGCGGCAAGCGAGAAACCCAGGGTGAGAAGGTGGGCGGTGGAGGCACGAGAGCGAAACGCCCCTGCTGGAGTTGAACCAATCGTCTGGCGCT
>JAYSTY010000385.1:0-6079 GCA_043719385.1 Blastocatellia bacterium
GTTTTTTCGATGTCTACGGGGCCGCCCCATTCGCATTCGACGCGGATTGGCTTGGCTCCGAGCCGGGACACCATATCGAACATCCGTTCGCCAAAATAGCCGTTGATGCACAGCACAATTTCTTCGCCGGGTTCCAGCAAATTTGTGACAGTGCCTTCCATCCCCGCGCTGCCAGTACCGGAAACAGGGATCGTCAGGCGATTGTTCGTCTCAAACACATAGCGCAGCATTGTTTGAATTTCATCCATCGTGCGAATGAAAAGCGGATCAAGATGTCCGACCAGCGGCGCAGCCATCGCCCGCAGGACGCGGTCGTCTACAGGTGAAGGGCCGGGGCCGAGCAAAATTCTACGGGGTGGAGTTAAAGCCGGGATTACAGGTGCATCATTCATAATTAGCAGATCGAAACGATCTTGATTCCTTTTACGTTTTAAAATGGTGAATTAGTTCTTAGCGATGCGTTGATTTCATCTAACTCAAGCAACGGAGCTTCTGTCTCAAGAATACGCGCGGACAGTTCAAGGAGCTTCCGACCTCTGGCAGAAGTAGTTGCTGCCTTGAGGCGAGCTATACCTGCTCGGATTTCCTCTTTTTCTTTCAGTTCATTAATTATCGGAGACCTGGACTTTTCACTTGGTAAAGACATCGCTGCACTTCCTCCTTCACATTTCTTACCACATTTGTTCTTGACAAACAAAAACGCGGAAAACAATTTCCTCAATCGTTTTCCGCGTAGTGCGAATTATTTCTTATCCGCCTCTGGCTCAACGGTTCTCGGAGCCATCCAGGCTGTGGACGTGGAAAGGCACACTCTCGTTGCTCATTTCTCGATGCAGACGCAGGAATTCGTTGGCGACGGGCAGCGCCGCCGGATCATCTTTCAAGTCCGCAAATATTTTCGCTTCGCGGCCAGCTTCGTCGTTCAGACCGAGCTTGCGAAACACAAGCATCAAATTGTAATGCGCTCCGGTGTCTTCGGGATCAATGCTGAGAATTTTTTCGTAGCAATTCCGCGCTCCGACATAATCGCGTTTGATTTTGCAAAGCTCACCAAGCTGTTGCCACGAAACACGATCACGCGGATAAGCCGTCAGCACGCGATTAAGATTGGCTTCGGCTTCTGCCACTCTGCCAAATTTGACAAACACACGAGCCTGCTGAAAGGCAGCACGCATATTGTTTGGGTTTGCCGTTAATACTTCAGCCAAAAACTTTGCCGCTTCGTCATAACGGTCAAGCTCAATCAAAGCCAATGCCCGATTGACCTTTGCCATTGGGCGATAGGTTTCGTCAAGCTCCGCCGCACGTCCAAAAACATCCGTCGCCAAAGCAAATTGCCGATTATCAAATAATGCGATGCCGTAATTATTCCAGCGCCGCCAATCGGGCATGACACCTTTGGCTCCGGCAACAACCGGCGCAGCAATATTTTCGCCGACGCGTATCGTGATTTCATTCGTCGCCATCGTGACCACCGGATAGTCAGCCGATTTGCCCAGCACATAATCCGAAAAGACACGCGTGAAGCGGCGATATTGCACACGCGCTTTTAAATGCAAGGCTCCCTGATAATTTTTCGGCACAGTGAATTGATAACGCGCTACGTCCGAACGGCCTGATTGAATTTGATTATTCTGCGCGATGATTTTCGTTTTCCAGATGTGATGGATGTCGTTATAAGAGCCGTCTTCTTTCACCAGATAGCTTTTGTAATTGTGCGCGGAATCATCCAGGTAACCATTCGGTTTAAGAAAACCTGTGCGGTAAAGCGGCTTGCCGTTGTCATCGTTCACCGAAAATTCGATCCACGCTTCATAAAAATCACGCAATTCCGGCGGGAACGAATGACCGATATTTTTGTTCGTAATCACAATATCAGCCGTCAAAGCATCGCCTGCATTCAGCGTAAAATTGCTATGATTAATCGGCGCAATCAGTTCATTAAAATTGTCGTTGTTGCCATCGCCATTTTTCGCGGCACGTTTGCGGAGCGCAAATATATCAATGCCCAGCGCGTCGTTTTCGAGAAACTTTTTCGCCAGGTCAAGCTGGTCATTCCACTTATAAAAATACGGGATCGCAGTGTTTGCCGAAGCCCAGTTGTGTGCCACCAGCTTGCCATCTTTCGCTGCAATGTCGTACTTCGCCGTCGGCTCTTTTTTCATGTGGCAGGAGTTGCAGGTTTCCTGATCGCGGACATAAAACGGGTGCGGTGATTCTTTGGAAAACGAAGACATCTGATATTCGTCGCCGACCGCAAAGGCACGAATAAATTTGTAATCGTTGAGTTCCTGCGGGACTTGCGATTTATGACACGAGGCGCAAAATTCCTGCGTCTTCATCAGTGGTCGCATGATTGCACGACGATGCGAAGGCACATCATCCAGAATTTCCTGGTCGGTTACATTTAATAATCGTGTGCCATCCTCTTTGACCAGCAAAGCGGGCTGTCCCATGACATATCCGCCAATACCCTGCTTCGTCGCCTTTTCAATCGAATGACAGGCCATACAGGAAACGCCTTCTTCATCAAACGGGCGTTTGACCTTTGAATCTTTTGTCAAAGCTCCGGTAAACAAGGCCGCCGGATTGTGGCAGGATTCGCAATGACGCGTGAATTCAATGCCGCGCTGGTTCGTCAGGTCTTTGACATTTTTTTGATAGAAGGGTTCGCGGAAGGCGTTGCGATGCGCGGATTTTTGCCATTGCGCATGCGAGGCGGTGTGACATTTCGCACAACGATTGGACGAAACAAAATATTCACCGGGGATAAATGTCCCGGTCGTAGTGGTCGCGTTGCTGGGGCTGAACGGATTGCTGCCAAATTTATAATCGTAATTCTTACTAATCTCTTCGTGGTATTTGGTGATGTCGCGTTCGCGTTTTTCAGCCGCATTTTTCCCCGCAATGCCGCGCACATAAAGCGCCCCGGCAAGCAGAATAAAAACAACTGTGACCACTTGTCTCAAAATTTTGCGATCTGCAATTTTGCTTATCATAACTGCCTTAATACTTGTCCGGTGATCATCAAACATTCCACGTTTACTTTGCACCTTTCCCCTGCGTCACTGTCCACACGCGATCCACCGCATTGATTTTTACTATTTCACTCAGGCCATCCGCCCATTTAATTTCGACTTTATCAACTTTCGTCGCGTCGCCTAAACCAAAATGCAGAGTCAGATCATTTTGCGAAGCGTAACTGCCGCCGCTAATTACATCAGCGCGTAACCGCAATTTACCTATCGTCACATAAGCAATTGAGCCAATCGCATCACGCGGCGTTTTCTTCGTCACATCGCCCGCTAAGCGCAATCCCAGCCAGTGCGCTTTGGTCTGCGCCACATTACGCAACACGGTCGGCGCAGAGTTAAAATTATTCATCACCAGATCAACTTTTCCATCGCCATCCAAATCTCCGATGGCCAAACCGCGACTCACCCACGCGCCTGCCAGACCGCTATTCGGCGCAGCAGCGACACGTTCAAATTTGCCGTTGGCGAGGTTGCGAAATAACAACGGTTGTTGCGCCAGACTCGTCCCCCATTGGTATTTATCAACCGTTGGATAAACGTGCCCATTGGCGATGAAAATATCTTTCCAGCCGTCGTTGTCAAAATCGAGAAAATTTGTTCCCCAGCCAAGAAATGGAATCGTCGGTTCGCCGTGCCCAGCCGGAAAAGTTACATCCGTAAAATTGCCGTTGCCGTCGTTGTGATACAACGTATTTGAGTCGTCAGAAAAATTCGTAATGTAAACATCCAGTTTGCCGTCGTTATCATAATCACCCAGCCCCAGTCCCATCCCGGCTTGCTCACGCCCGTTTTCATTCAGCGCCAGCCCTGATTCGTAACCTGAATCCTTGAAAGTTCCATTGCCCTGATTGAGATAAAATTGTTTTGGCGTCGAGTCATTCACCACCAGCAAATCAAGTTTCAGATCATCGCGCAAATGGGCAAAGGCCGACGAAAATCCGTAATAACCCGCCGAATCGCTGACGCCTGCTTTGACGCTGACATCCTCAAATGTACCGTCAGATTTTTGATGATAGAGCGTGTCCTTTTCGCCTTTGAGACCACGTGGGCCACACATCACGGACACACCGCGAAACTGGCAGAAATTTTGCCCGACGCCGCCGTCTTTTGTCGCTTCGACCGGACTCGGCGGAGGCTTATCAAGGTCAAAAACAACATAGCCGGGAACAAATAAATCCAGGCGTCCATCGCCATCGTAATCGCCCCAAGTCGCGCCCGTGCTCCAGGCGTTACGCGCTACACCCAGCTTTTCGGCAGCGTCGGTAAACGTGCCATTGCCGTTGTTGTGATATAAACGCGCGACGCCAAAATTGCTGACAAAAATATCCGGGTGACCATCGTTGTCATAATCGCCCACCGCGACACCCATGCCCCAGCGTTCGTTGGCGACACCAGCCTTGTCAGTCACATCTTCAAATTTAAAATTACCAAGATTGTGATAGAGCGCGGCATGGGGAGCTTTTTCCTGACCGCGCAGGGCCGGAATCGTGGAGCCATTGACCAAATAAATATCCGGCAAGCCATCGCCGTCGTAATCAAAAATCGCGACGCCCCCCGAAGGCGAATCAATGATGTAATTCATCGCCGGATCGCCGGAACGATGTCTGAATTTGCCGACTTCAGTCCGCGCCGTTATGTCTTCAAACACGACCGGAGCTTTTGGATCAACCATCCCAACCGTGCGACAGGCGGCATAATTTTGCGCGTTGCCCGTCGTGACTCCGCCCGATGAAGCCTGGGAAAAAAGACTCAGCGGACAAGCCAAAAGCCAGAGCGTCAACACTGTCAGATTCGTGCGAAGATGTTTGCAACTCATCAATTAGTTACCGGTTAAAGCGACGAGAAAATAAGATTAGTCTCAGCGTTACGAAATATTTTAAGCAATCAAGGTAAGCAAAATTATAGGGGAAGTTGTCCGCGTATTCAAACCAGCCATCGGTCAATTGCCGAGCGACACTATCATTCAGCCTTTACGATACTACGAACGGTAGCGGGTTGGTGCTGTTCCCCACGCCGCCACCGCTCCGGGACTACCACTACGCTATTTTTTCCCAGCAAAGTATCAGGAAGGGCAAGAGCCTAGCATGGGCAAAGATAGTTGTCGTGGACTCGAAGTTTGAAGAAAAAATCAAACTTTAGTTAGAGTTGATTTTGATCGGTGAGCAGGCGGAACGCCTACTGTACATACATTGCCAATAAAAATGCGGGCAGCAGTTATGGCAACCGCCGCCCGTATTTTTATGTTATTGCAAATTTATTTCGCAATTGTAAAACGGATTCCTGTCGCCAGGAACGAGTCATTTTTCTTAAGACCGGCGATGGGCGGATTGCTCAGGTAGCGGTCGCTGTAAGTCAGATTCCAGCTAATATATTTTGTCAGAGCCGTTGACATTCCCGCATCGAAATTGAAGCGGAAACCTGCGTTATTGGTAAAGCCTGGAAATAAAACGGCTTTTTCAAAAAATGAAGTCCTGCCATTCAATTTGTAGCTCCCTTCTTCACCAACCATCCCTGAAACTGAATTACGGGTCAGTGTCGTGTAGGCGGGTTTGGGAACCAGCGTGGTCGGAGCCGGCGTCGTGTCAAACGTTTCATTGTTGTAAGAGACGCCGCCAAAAAGGTCTAACTTCGAGCGTTCATTTTTGATCACGTTATAACCAAATCCGCCGCCTGCCACGAACCGCAAATCAAGTCGTAACAGTTCATCAAAATCAAAATTGGTAAATCCGAAAACATACGTGCGCGGCGAAAGATTCAAATCGTATTGAACGCCCGCGCGCTTCGCATTGGCAATCGTTTTCGATGGTTTCACATTGCGATCCGTAGCCGAAATCTGGCGATAAAAAACTGTGGTTTTATCGCGTCTCGTGGCGCGCGTTAAATCTAATCCAGCGGTTGTCGTTGCAGTTGAAGAATTTCCTGAAGTGAGGGCGAGGCCAAAATCCGCGCTGCCGTTCCATAAATCCAGGACGCTGGGATTGGCATAACGATCCTGCTCTTTTTGCCACGCGGCTTGTTCATCGGCATTGCGCATCGTGGTGATG
>JAYSTY010000386.1:0-6045 GCA_043719385.1 Blastocatellia bacterium
ATCACAAAATATAAAGATAGCCCCTGATTTCAAATCTGAAACGAGCTACCTCGCATTTTAAAGTTCGCCTTAACAATTTTTTATTTTTTATGAAAATTGCCATTCTGGGGACGCGCGGTATTCCGGCAAACTACGGTGGGTTCGAGACCTTTGCAGAACAGTTAAGTACCAGGCTTGTTGCTCGCGGTCATGCGGTAACAGTTTATGGTCGTAAGCATTATGCAACTGGCAACCAGCGTTCATACCGCGGAGTCAATCTGGTTGTCCTCCCAACCATTCGCCACAAATATTTTGATACCGTCATTCACTCCTTGTTTTCGATCTTCCATGCCATTTTCAAAGGCTACGACATCATCCTGATTTGCAATGCGGCGAATAGTGTATTTGCTATCCTGCCGCGTTTGTTTGGGACTCCGACGCTTGTGAATGTTGACGGCCTGGAGCGCAAACGCAAAAAATGGAACTGGCTGGGAAAACAATATTACCTGGTCTCAGAATGGCTCTCGACTTTTCTGCCCACCGCGATTGTGACCGATGCTCAGGTCATTCAGGATTATTATGCGACGCGGTATAAAAAAGAATCGTCAATGATTGCTTATGGCGCGGATGTCGAACGTCGGGCAGCTCCTGAAACGCTTGATAAATTTGGTTTATCCGCCAATCGTTACATTCTGTATGTCAGCCGCCTGGAACCGGAAAACAACGCGCATCTGGTGATTGAGGCTTACGAAAAAGTTAACACTGATTTGCCTCTGGTCATTGTTGGTGGTGCGCCTTACGCTGAGGACTACATTGCCAAACTCAAAAGCACGAAAGATAAGCGGGTGAAGTTTTTAGGCTTTGTGTTTGGCGAAGATTATCGCGCCCTGCAACAAAACGCTTATTGTTATGTTCACGCGACCGAAGTTGGCGGCACACATCCGGCCTTGATCGAAGCGATGGGAGCAGGGAATTGCGCGCTGGTTTTGAACACGCCGGAAAATTTAGAAGTGATGGGCGCGGCAGGCATCAGCTACGATTCCGTAGACCATTTAGCCGAGCAAATTCGCCGTTTGCTGGACAACCCAACGATCATCAGCGAATACCGCGCCCGTGCCATGACGCGCGTGCTCCAGCGTTACGACTGGGAACAGATTACTAATCAATACGAATGGTTGCTGGCAAAAATCGCCGGACTTGCAACGACGGAGGAGCCGTTGCCACTGTTATCGCGTGAAGTTAATGAGATGGAGCCGATCAGCTATTCCGTGAACAGCTTTGCGGAAAGTCGTGTCGCCGAAGTTGGCCGCCGCGCCGCCGTCAAGTAGCGAAATCGCAGGCGAACTTGTCAGGACGTAAAAAACAAAACGAGTGATGAGCCGTGCGCTTGTCACTCGTTGTTGTTTGTGGGCTGTCGCATAATAATAGTGATGGCTAATTTTTAAGGACACCTAATCTTGTGCAGGAAACCATTCATTATCAATCAAGCGAAAAAATCCCGCTCTGGCGACCGTTGCTGAAACTCTTCGGCGAGCACCGCGATTTAATTCGTTCCATGGTGCAGCGTGAATTGTCCAGTCGTTATAAAGGTTCATTGATGGGCATCGGGTGGGCGATTATTTCTCCGGCAGTGATGATCGTGATTTTTACGATTATTTTTTCTGGTATTTTCGGCGCACGCTTCGGCAATACTGGCGGGCATCTCAGCTTTGCCGTGTATCTGTTTTGCGGCCTGCTGCCGTGGATTGCTTTTAGCGAAGGCGTCAACCGTTCGACGAATGCGATGATTGAAAACATCAACCTGATCAAGCGCGTCGTCTTTCCGGTCGAAGCTCTGCCAGTTAATTTGGCGCTGGCCGGAATTATCACACAATTGCTTGGGACGATAGTTTTACTCGTGGCATTTCTGGCGCTTGAACATAAA
The DNA here is from genome assembly GCA_043719385.1 of Blastocatellia bacterium. Lineage (GTDB taxonomy): Bacteria > Acidobacteriota > Blastocatellia > RBC074 > RBC074 > JAFDVL01. The sequence continues at coordinate 1,904 of JAYSTY010000386.1, forward strand.
TTTTATTTCACAATTTTGTTTCTGCCACTGTTGCTCATCATTCAATTAATCGCTACGTTAGGCCTGAGCTGGTTGATGGCAAGCCTCGGAGTTTTCATCCGCGATATGCCGCAAATCAATCAATTGTGGTTGATGGCGTGGATGTACCTGACGCCGATTTTCTTTCCTGAAAATAACATCCCGCCGCAATATCAATGGATGATTAAATTCAACCCGATGGCTCCGTTGATTCGCAGCTATCGGCGCATTTTATTGGAAGGCCGAATGCCGGATTGGAGCGGATTAAGTTTTACCCTGACGGTTGCCGTTGTATTTTTTGTGTTCGGTTACTGGTGGTTTGAGCGCACCAAAAAAGCATTTGCGGATGTGTTGTGATTTGTCGCATGTCTTTACGACTCTCATTTCTGACTACCTTTGTTGCCACTCTCTTTGTGTCTGTTGCAGTTCTTGCGCAAACTGTATCCACTCAACAATCGCCTGCTCAATATAAATACGAGGTCTGGAAAACGGATCAGGGATTGCCGCAGAATACTGTCAACACAATCCTCCAGACGCGTGATGGTTATCTGTGGATTGGAACCAAAGAAGGGCTGGCGCGATTCGATGGTATCAGCTTTGTCACGTTTGATCGGCACAACACGACACAAATTCTCAACCATCAAATTCGCAGCCTGAAAGAAGATCGTGAAGGTCGTTTGTGGGTCAGTACACCGAACGGATTAGTACAATTTAAAAACGGAACGTTCACGTTATTCACCAATAAAGACAAGCTCTCAAGCAATAATATTTCTTCCGTGTATGAAGACCGCGCAGGCAATATCTGGATTGCCACGGTCAATGGTCTGAACAAATTTCGTGATGGAAAATTCACGGTGTATGCGACGAAGGAAGGACTGTCACACAACAGCATCCAGGCAATTTTAGAAGACAGCGAAGGCAATCTTTGGATTGGAACGGCGGATGGATTGAGCCGCTTCAAGGATGAAAAATTCACGTCGTATGCGCGTTCGGATGGACTCGCGGGAAACAACATCAATACGCTTTTTCAAGATCAAAAAGGACAGTTGTGGATTGGCACAACGGAAGGATTAAGCACGTATGCAAACGGGAAATTTGCGCCATACAGCAACGGATTATCAGACAAAAACATTGAAGTCATTGCGCAGGATCGTGCGGGGCGGCTTTGGTTCGGAACTCCAAACGGATTGAATCAGTGGCAGGACGGAAAAATTACGAGCTTCACGACGAAGCAGGGTTTGCCGGGAAATCATATCGGGCAAATTTTTGAAACTCGTGAAGGCGTTTTGTGGGTTGGAACTTCCAACGGTTTGGCAAACTTTATTGCTGGAAAATTTCACGCCTACGCCGGAGAAGGAATCTCTCACACGTCAATTTTATCAATGCTCGAAGATCAGGAAGGCAGCTTGTGGGTCGGAACAGAAGTGAACGGACTCAGCCTGCTTAAAACTAAAAAATTCACGACGTACACGATGCGTGAAGGGCTGTCCGCAAATTTGATTCGTTCGATTTCCGGCAATGGAAAAGGCGATATCTGGATCGGTACCAAAGAAGCCGGATTAAATTTACTGCACAATAATCAGTTGATAAATTTTCCGGCGAAACAAGGTTTGGCAACGACGGATATTCTCGCCATTGCGAATGATCGTCAGGGCGATTTGTGGCTCGGAACTCCTGCCGGATTGAAGAGGGTACGATCTGGAAAAATTACAAACTATACAATGAAAGACGGTCTTTCGGATGATTATGTGCGTTCGCTCTTCGTTGATCGCGCAGGCTCACTTTGGATCGGCACACGGCGCGGAGTAAATCAATTCAAGGATGGAATTTTTACGCCGTACACCACGCTTGATGGCTTGGCGAGCGATCTTGTCGGCGCGATTTGCGAAGACCGCGCAGGCAATCTCTGGATCGGAACGCTGGGCGGATTGAGTCGTTTCAAAGATGGAAAATTCACGAATTACAACCTTGAATCCGGCCTGTCGAATGAAGTTATTATCTCACTTTATGCGGACGCTGACGGGACGCTTTGGATTGGAACTCTTGGCGGTGGACTGAATCGTTTTAAGGATGGAAAATTTTCTCACTTCACGACGAACGAAGGATTTCCCGATGATGCGATTTACCACATTCTCGAAGATAAGCAAGGATTTTTATGGATGAGTTCCAACAAAGGCATCATCCGTGCCAACAAAAAAGAGGTTGAGAATTTTTCCTCTTCGCAAGCAAAATTAAAAGATATTTTTCTGTATGGAACTGCCGATGGAATGGAGACGAACGAATGCAGTGGCGGCGGTCATCCCGCCGGATGGAAGACCGAAGACGGCAAGCTCTGGTTCGTTACGATCAAGGGCGTAGTGATGGTTGACCCCGCGCATCTCAAGCTCAATACGCAGCTTCCGCCCGTTGCAATTGAGAAAATAATTGTTGATGACCAGACGTTGCTTGCCGGAAATTCAATTGAACTCGCGCCTGGAAAATCGCGCTTTGATTTTTATTTTACGGCGTTGAGTTTTATCGCGCCGCAGAAAAATTTATTCAAATATAAACTCGAAGGTTTCGATCAGGATTGGATCGAAGCGGGAACGCGCCGCATCGCTTCGTATACCAATATTCCCGCTGGGCGATATACGTTCAGAGTGATGGCGAGCAATAATGACGGACTTTGGAACGAGGTTGGGGCTTCCTTTGATTTTTATCTCAAGCCGCATTTTTATCAAACGTGGTGGTTTTATCTTTTCTGTTTAGCTGGAATTTTGGGTGCAATCTGGTACTGGTATCGCGTTCGCGTCAAGTTGATGGAGCGGCAATTTTCAGCCGTCCTTTCAGAGCGCAATCGTCTGGCGCGAGAGATTCATGATACGTTGGCACAGGGTCTGGCGGGGATTTCGCTACAACTGGAATTGGTCGCAAGAATGCTTTCGATCAAGCCGGAAGCCGCGAAAGCGCTGCTGGATCAGGCACGGCAATTGGTGCGCAATAATTTAGACGAAGCGCGTCGCTCGGTTTGGGATTTGCGTTCGCAGGCACTTGAAAATAATGATTTGCCAGCGGCGGTGAATGAATCCGCGAAGCAGTTGACGGCGGGGACTTCGACGCAAATAAGCGTCAAAGTTGGCGGCACATATCGTCAGCTCAGTCGCCTGATTGAAGATAATTTATTGCGCATCACACAGGAAGCCATCACGAATTCTTTGAAGCACGCGCAGGCGGAAAAAATTGAAGTGACCTTGAATTACGAACCGAAAAATTTGTGGCTCACGGTGAAAGATAACGGACGCGGCTTTGATGATAAAATTCAGCGCGACAATAAACATTACGGCTTAATTGGAATGAAAGAACGCGCTGCGCAAATTGGCGGAACTGTTATAGTGAACAGTCAGCCGAAAGAAGGAACTGAAATTGTGGTGCAGGTTGCGCTGACGATGTAGTTAATTTATCGATTCTAAAAAGAAATGTATTAGTTGAAGAAGTGAGTTAGCAATGAATCAGGAAGTACGCCAAGAAGATGTAATATTTAGTGACTTGGAAAAGCTATGTGCATCGCCAGGTTATATTCACGTGATTGCATACTTTTGCTTTAGGGATAATACCATTCAAAGTGGAAGTGAAATATCAGTTCAAGATTTGCTAAAACAGTATTCGCCGAAAAGACTGATTCGCACAGAGATTTCTACGCTTATTGGGCTTTTGAGTAAACAACCAATTGACACTCTTATTCCAGACTCAAATGAATTCCAAGGTTATATTGAAAAAACGGAATTGCTTTTAGAAGAAATTCATCAGTCAATGATAAATCAATCTTTTGGATCGTTTGATTTCTCCCGTATCGTTGAAGAAGAAATAAATCCTTTCGAGAGCGGTACGGCCTTAAGGGAAGCAATTTTTTATGGCGGTGACTCGGCATATCACTTCCAGTATAGAGAACTTGCTTTAAGAAGGTACACAAAAGATGATAATTGGTTTATTCACAACAAAGGTTATTCCGTAGAACAAGCCACAGCAGTAATCTCAGCTATAGCAAGGATTCAGAATGACAAATTAACATCCGTGCTTGGGAATCTTCTTAAAGCAAGTTCTCTATACTGGAAGTGATATGCCGAGTCACCGCCATAAAAAATTGC
>JAYSTY010000387.1:0-2505 GCA_043719385.1 Blastocatellia bacterium
TGATAATGTTCCGCTAAATTCTTCGTCGCAGCGCGACGCCTGATTTTAGCTGTGGTGTTTCAACCCACGGTAATTAAATACGCGTCGCTGCAGCGACGGTTGAAGAATGCAACAGTACAAATCTTAAGGAACCACAGATGAAAAGAACGGTAATCTTTATAACAATATTTGTTATGGCAGCATTTGCAATAAATAGCCTGTCGCAAGACAAGCCTGTATATGAGCAGCGAAATCAGCCTGCCACAAAAGAAGATTTACTGATCCTGAAACGCGCTGGAAAAATTCTGTCAGATGAAACCAAATGGAATAGAAAAGATGACCGCACTTGCAAGCCAGAAGATAAGACGTGGAGTCTATTTTGCGCTCTACAAAAAGCATCGATAGAAGTTCTTGGAAGCTATGACCACCGCAGAGTTGCACTACAGGAAGTACGCTTTGTAGTCGAAGATTTGACCAAAGGAATTAATTTCGAGCATCGGCTGATGGACTATAACAATCTATCAACCACACAGTTTAAAAATATCAAGAAGGTGCTGAAGATGGCAACTAAACGTGTTACTGCCAGGTTAAAGGAGAAGTAAGATGGCATCTTTCAGAATTTTTCTTATCGCCTTATTGCTTGTGCTTGCTGTGGTCGCCAGTCCTAATCCGAAAATCCCAAGCTTTGACCGTGTCGTTGTCCTTGAAGACAAAGCGGAAACTACTGCCAATGCCAGTCTCGGTGATCTCGACGGTGATGGCGACCCTGACATCGTACTTGCCAAGGGACGGCACTGGCCCTTAGTGGACATTGTTCTTTTGAATGATGGAAAAGGGCATTTCGATCAGCGATACAATATCAGCGACAGAGCAGATAAAACTTACACAGCGGCTCTCGCAGATTTAGATAGTGACGGCGATCTTGACCTCGTTGTCGGTAACGACAAGCCAGATGAAAAAGTTATTTATTTTAACGACGGCAAAGGGCGTTTCAGTTTTGCGGGTACTTTTGGCGAGGCGAAATGGCCGACGCGCAATGTTACAGTGGCAGACCTCAACCGTGATGGTCGCCCCGACATCGTGGTGGCTAATAGAGGCGGTAACGAGAATCGTAGTGCCAACTACATTTGTGTGAATGATGGTCAAGGTCATTTCCCTTCTTGCCAAGTGCTGTCGAGCGACTCTGCCACAACTATTGCCGCAGGAGACATTAACGGCGACGGTGCGCCGGACTTGGTTGTTCCCCACCGCGATGCTGGTCAAAGCTATATTTTCATCAATGACGGCAAGGGTGGTTTCGCAGAAAAATACCCATTTGGTCCCGCCAACTGCTCGACTCGAGCGATTGCCCTCGGTGATCTCAACGGCGATGGTCGTTTGGACATTATCATTGGTGACGAGGTCAAAGGCGGCGCTTTCATTTACTTCAATCAGGGTAGTATGAGGTTTGCGGAGCCTGTGTCGATTGGTGAGAAGACGGATAATCCTTATGCGCTCGCTATCGCTGATATGAACGGAGATGGTCAGGTTGATGTTGTGATCGGGAATGAACAAACGCCGGGAGCAGTCCTCATCAATAACGGTACTGGTCGCAGGTTCACACTCGTCCGTTTCGGAGATAAGCAAGGCTCTGTCTATGGTCTCGCGCTTGGTGATGTCAATGGCGATGGCTCGCCTGACATTATCGCCCCACGATCCGGCGCACCAAGTATGCTCTATTTCAATTCACTGATACTGAAATCTGGATCAAAGTTCAATCGTCGCTGACGCGACGGAATAATTTATTCATTGCTTCCCGTGGGTTGAAACCGCACGGCTAAAATCAGGCGTCGCTCTGCGACGAAAGAAACTATGAACTCTTTGTTGCGAAATTTACTCACGTTGTTTTTACTAATTATTGTTTGCGCTTTCGCCTTCGCGCAACCAGCGCCTCCACCACCACCTGCCGAAGTCGCGGGCATTCCCGTCAACTACGACGAAGCAAAAATTGCGGCGTACACGTTGCCTGATCCGCTCAAGCTGGCGAATGGCAAATCTGTACGCGATGCAAAAACGTGGACGCAAAAACGGCGACCGGAAATTGTATCTTTACCTTTATCAATGACATTAACTACTCCTGATGATTGTCCAGAGTTCACGCATCAGCGTGTAAAACGACCACGCTGAAGCGTGAACTCTGGACTTTATTTTAATAATCTTACAGCTTCCAACCCGAACGATATTCACGTTGCAAGTACTGATTTGCGTCCGGGAAATTTGTGATCTTGCCGGCTTCTCCATCGTAGTAAATTCGCTTGCCTTGTCCAGAGCGCATTGCTACGACTCCCAGCAACATTGTTTCCGTTAAGCGTCCCGCATACTCAAACGGACAGGTAGCCTTTTCTTTGCCCTTGATCGCGTTGATCCAGTTCATGCGATGTTTGGCAGAAGCAAATGCGCCTGTGCCATTGGACTCAACCCGGAAGTAAGTCTTCGGCACCTTGTCCGCGATTTCGTGCAAGGCTTGTGGATAAAGTTTCGGCCCTG
>JAYSTY010000388.1:0-6040 GCA_043719385.1 Blastocatellia bacterium
TACGTTCCTGAAATGATTCGCTATTATTTAGGCGAAGAGCCGATCCTGAATAATGTACCGACGTATCTGGCAACCAATGATCGAGACCGCGAATATATGCTGGCGAATCTTGATAAACTGGTCGTCAAAGCCGTCAACGAAAGCGGCGGTTACGGAATGTTAATTGGCATTCATTCCAGTCAGGCAGAACGCGAAAAATTTGCTGAAAAAATTCGTGCCAACCCGCGAAATTTTATTGCGCAACCGACGATTTCTCTTAGTCGCCACCCGACGTATGTCGAAGGCGAATTGCGCGGCTGCCATGTGGATTTACGTCCTTACATTTTGAATGGTGAGAAGGTTACGATAGTGCCCGGTGGATTGACCCGCGTCGCGTTACGGGCCGGATCGTTGGTTGTAAATTCTTCACAGGGCGGCGGTAGCAAAGATACCTGGGTTTTGACTGATTGAGATGGATATTAATTACGACGGAAAGATTTTCAGATCAGCCGAAAATGCACCCAATGGCGAAGTGGACGCACGGACAACCTTTCGTTATCACCAGCAGGATCAAATTGTCTGGGCTGAATATTCCGGCGGCAGAATAATGCGCGGGCAAATGATAGGGATTGTATTGGCGGATGGTCGGCTGGAATTTCGCTACCAGCACATTAATGAGGCCCACGAAATCATGACAGGCATTTGCCTTTCGACGCCTGAAACTCTACCGGATGGTCGTATTCAACTGCGCGAAGAATGGCAATGGACTTGCGACGATCTTTCCAGCGGCGAGTCGGTAGTTGAGGAAATACTTTTTTTGTAAATCAAACGTAGCTGAATTTCATTTTATGCTTTCACGAGTTGCAGATTCACTTTATTGGATGTCGCGGTACATCGAACGGGCGGAAGATTTGACGCGCCTGCTGGCGGTCAATTTTCATACGTTATTGGACGCCGGGAAAATTGATTCGGAGCAGGGCTGGCAACCACTGGTCACGTTGACGCGTGAGGAAAAAATATTTGCCGCGCATTACGAAAATTATAGCGCCAGCAATGTAATTGATTTTATGTTGTGGAATCAGGCCAATCCGAACGCGATTATCTGGTGCATTACGCTGGCGCGTGAAAATGCGCGGAGCGTCCGCGAACAAATCAGCCGCGAAATGTGGGAATATCTGAACCGCCTTTATTTCACGGTCAGAGAAGCGAATCACGAATCTGTCTCCCGCAATTTGCTGGAATTTTTTTATCAGTTGCGTGATGGCTCACAGGCTTTTCAGGGCATCACCAACGAAACAATGACGCACAGCGAAGCCTTTCAATTTATCCAGCTTGGCAAGCATCTGGAGCGTGCCGAAAAGACGACACGGATTCTTGATGTGAAATATAACGCCGTCAGTAAGCTGTCCGAAGGTTCGCCTGATGAAGCTTTGCAATTGATGGCGATGCTGAAATCGTGCAGCGCGTTTGAGCCATTTCGGAAGGATTATGCCTCGCAATTACAAGCCGCTCCGGTCGTCGAATATCTGTTGCTCAATCGTGAATTTCCACGCGCTGTTGCTTATTGCCTGAGCCGCAGCCTGCAAGCTGTAAATATGATTTCCAGTACGAGTGAGCAGAACAAAACGCAGTCGCAATACAACGCTATTCAGTTCAATCCGGCGATGAATACGCCACAGCGCAGCCTGGGACGCCTGGTTGCTGATCTCGAATATTTGGAAGTCCACGATATTCTGGGCGAAAGTTTGCACAAATATCTTGAGCAGCTTTTGTGGCGACTTAATTATGCGGGCGAAGACATTGCGCGGACGTATTTCAGTACGCAGGTAATTTTACCTGAACTGCATCCGCAACAGGCGCAACAGCAGCAGTAACGGTGGTCGGTGGTTGGTGGTCAGTGGTCGGTTGACAGTAAGAAGTTTGCAGTTCGCAGTTGCTTCGCATCAACCACTGCCGTCCGGCTACCACAAACCGACCACCGACCACCGACCACCATTTCTTATGAAATTACGCATCGAACACATCACAACTTTTACTTACGAATTACCGATCAGCGAAGCTTATACTGAAATGCGGCTCGCGCCGATGGATGTCCGTGGGCAGCGGCGTTCGCACTTCAGTCTCAAGACCGAACCGGGCGGTGAAGTCACGCGCTACACTGATCGTTATTTGAACGAAGTGCATTACTTTGACGTGCTGCAACCGCACGAACAGATGAAGGTCATTGCGACCAGCGAGGTTTACACCAGTGAGACATTTGTTGACGAACAAACTGTCCTGACTCCGCTTGACCAGTTCGATTACACGATGCCGACAAAATACGCACCGGAACACGAAATGTTTCACGCCCTGGCAGAAGCCAATGTCGTAATCGGAAATAAAATGGCGACGGCAATCGCGCTGATGACGGCGGTTTATAATTCTATCCGGTATGAACGCGGCGCAACGGATGTCAAAACAACGGCGGATGAAGCCTTACAACTTGGCAAAGGAGTCTGTCAGGATTACGCGCATGTCATGTTGTCGGCGTGTCGTCTGAGCGGATTACCGGCGCGGTATGTGAGTGGTTATTTGTTCAGCCCTGACGCGCCCGAAATGGCTTCGCACGCGTGGGTAGATGTGTTCATCACTGATCACGGCTGGATTTCGCTCGACCCCACGCATAACTGCTGGCAACACGAAAAATACGTCCGCGTTGCCATCGGGCGCGATTACGCCGACGTGCCGCCGACGCGTGGAGTTTACAAGGGAAAGGCAAAAGAAAAGATGGTCGTTGAAGTGATGGTGAGCGAAGTTTAAATTAGGTCTTTGGTCTTTGACTTTTGGTCTTGGAACCTCTTGCCGAAATATGAGCCTTCGGTGATGAGCATCCCAAAACCAGAATTTTGGTCAAGGCAAATATTTTCAGGGCCTCGCCAAAGACCCAGGCCCAAAAACCAAAGACCTAATCGGTATCTTTTTTCCGGTTCCGCAATTTCACGACAATAAATCCGATGACAATCAGGAGCAGAAAAATAAATCCGGCGCGCCCGATCCAGCGATGAATCAGTTCCCACGCGTGACCGAAAAAATAACCAACCAAAGTAATCACGATTGACCAGATAACAGCGCCCGCTGCATTAAAGAAAAAAAACCTCCGCCACTCCATAAAAGACATGCCGGCGAAGAAGGCAGCAAACACGCGCAAGCCGGTAATAAACCGCGCTACGAGAATTGTTTTATCACCATGCTTTGCAAAAAAATCCTCGCAGGCTTTCATGCGTGGCGGAGTCAGGAACACATATTTTCCATGTTTTTCAGCAAAGCCGCGCCCTAATTTTCGTCCGGCTAAATACCCAAGATTATCGCCAAGGATCGCACCAACAGTGGCTACGATCATCACCGCGGGTAAGGAGAAATGATTTTGTGAAGCAAAGAACCCGGCGGCTAACAGGATGGTTTCACCAGGAATAGGAAGTCCGGCATTCTCCAGCATGACACCAAAGAAAACGATGCCGTAACCATAAGTTTTGAATAAATGGAAAAGATGATCGAGCGAAACAAACGAAAGCAGATACTTAAAAAAATCAATGATTGGTTGAAAGACTTCCATGAATCAAAAATAAAACACAATGACCGTCACGCTGTCGCAATAACTGTTGGGCAGTCGCTAGTTTTTTGGAGCGGGTTTTGGTAAGTGACCTTTCCCAAGAATCTTTAAATCCTCTTGTGCGGATATAAGCGTTCCTGTTCGCGTACAACCGGAAGCAACTAAAATGTTGTTGCCCATAAAACCATAGACCAGATATTTCTCACCTTTTTGAAAACGTACCTGTTCTGCCCAGAAACGGTACTTGCCATCTGAAAGCTTCGATTTTAGAACGTGAACCTCAAGGGTTTCTTTTTCTTCGCCTTTCCACCATTGTTCGACTTTGAAGCGATAAACTTTTGATAGTTTTCTTTCTTCTTCAAAGATGACCTCGCCAGCAAAGACCATCGCGGCATCTTTATATTCTGCCTTTACGCTTCGACTCGGTCCACATTTAAAGGAGACAGCTTCGGTTAGCGGCGGGAAGAGCATAGTCATTGCCAAAAGGATTATCACAGGGTTTACCTTAATCAGATTTTTACCTCTTGGCTGCAAGTTAAGAAAATTGATTGGGCACTTGCTTTGACTGGTTTCCGTACAATTTTCTTAGGTGATGCTGCCGCCGTCCACGGTGACTACTTCGCCATTCATATAGGAATTTCGATCACACACCATAAATGCGGCGAATTCAGCTAATTCTTCGGGATGACCGCGCCGACCTTTTGCACACCAGAGGTCATGCAGTTGTAAAAATTTATCCGGCAGCGCGTCAGAGAGATCAGTATCAAAAATACCGGCGGCGATGGCATTGACTGAAATGCCGAAAGTGGCGGCTTCGCGGGAGAGACATTTGGTGAAGCCGATGACGGCGGCTTTTGAGGTGGCGTAATGGACAGACGTTGGCAGTGAACGAATCGCGCCGATGCTGCTGATATTCAAAATCATGCCACCGCGCTGGCGAATCATGTATTTGTAAATCGGCTTGGTGACGTTGAAGACGCCGTTAACATTGGTGTCAATCACTTCGTCCCAGGCTTTTTCGGTGGTCGTCGCAAACATATCGCCGCGATTGATGGCGGCATTATTGACGAGAATGTCTATGCGCCCAAATTCCTGGTGAATCTGCTTCACCATTTTAATAATGCCGGGACGGTCGGTAACGGAGACTTTGTATGATAAGGCGCGGCGTCCGTAAGATTGAATCTTGTCAACGGTCGCAGCGGCGCGATCATCACTGACATTGTAATTGAAGGCAATATCAGCGCCTTCGCGGGCAAAAACTTCGCATAAGGCGCGCCCGATACCGCGTGAGCCGCCCGTGATAATTGCTTTTTTTCCTTCGAGTAATCCCATAAATAATCGGTCTGCCTAAATTCCGTTTGATTTCGGCCAGTCGTTGAATTGTTGATAGCCGTCGCGATGCCAAAGGTCAAGCTCTTTGGCGCGTAAAACTGGAAAAGGATGTGTACGATACGTGGTAATTAAACCTTTGTAAGCTCGATTCAGCAGCGATTCGTCAGCATCCTCAAAGGCCCGCACCTGCGTCAGAAATTCTTCGTGATCCATTTCTTCGTAAAGCCTGCTTGCGCCACCCGCCATTTTCATAAATCCCTGGAGGCACGGCTCAACTTCCTGCACACATAACAAACCCGCACGATCACACGTCAGTTCAGCCTTGCGATACCATTCGTGCAATGCGATCACCAATGCTTGTCCGACGATATTGCCGATGCCGAAAGTCGCCTGCCCAATCATTGCCACAATCGCCGAAATGTTATGCGCCAGCGTAGTATAAAGCACGTGATCGGCTTTGATATGCCCCAGTTCGTGACCAATCACAAAAAAGCATTCTTTGTCGTCCAGCAAATCAATCAACCCCGTCGTCATCACGACAAAAGGTTTGGTATGCCCAAACGTATAAGCATTCGGAACGGGATCAAGCTTGACGTAAAATTCCGGTTCTTCAAGGTCGAGGATTTTACAGCCCCAGCCTAACGTGCGATGCAATCTGCCAAACATCTTCGGCGTAACGCGGACGCTGCCAGCAATATTTTGTAAATAGAAAATGCGTTCTAAACTGTATTCCAACACTTTGGCTACGACTTTGTCGAGACCTGGAATTTGTTTTAAGGCTTCAGTCGCCGAAACATCGGATGGATGCTGAAAATCTTTGGCTTCAAGACCAGGAAATGTGCGCAGGCGTTTCTTTTGGTTTTCATTCATGGCTGAAATGATTGACTAGATGGTTTTAGTAACAGGGGCGGGAGAAGGAGTGAAGTCCGAATTGCCGGATTCTAGTTTCCGGGTGATTTCATGCACGATTCGTTTTGTGGCATCGGGAATCGCCAGGGTAATGGAAGCCAGGCGCATCGCGGCATGTTCAGCCGGATCACCCACCAGACGGCGCACCAGCGGAACAATGTCAGTGGCGCGCTCAAGCAAAATTCCGGCCTTGTGGCGCACCAGCAAATTCGCAGTTTGTGATTCCTGCGG
>JAYSTY010000389.1:0-6026 GCA_043719385.1 Blastocatellia bacterium
GCCGCAGCCCGGCCACGATTGTTGATTTGAATTTGCAGGCGGGAGATCAACCGACCTATCTGGGCATCGAAAGCACTCCGTACACAATTTACGATGTCGTGCGAAATTTTGATCGTCTGGATTCAGATTTACTCAAGAGTTATCTGACGCCACGCGGCAAGATGATTTCGCTGCTTGCTGCTCCCACGGAAATTGGCCGCGACGAGGATGTGCGACCTGAACATATTACGCAAATCATTACGATGCTCAGAGCGCAACCCGGCTATGTTTTGATTGATCCGCAGCACTCGCTGAGCGAAAACACCATCGCCGCTTTGGATTTGGCGGATGACCTGATTTTACTGGTCACGCTGGACATTCCCTCTATTCGCAGCGCCAAACGCGCCTTCGACATCTTCCGGCGTTTAGGCTATGAAAAGAGCCGCATCAAAGTTGTGCTGAACCGCTACACGAAAGCTCCTGAGTTTGAAAGAGCGCAAATTGAGAAAGTGCTGGAGCATTCAATTTACGCAATTTTACCCAACGATTACAAAGCTGCGATTTCCTCAATCAACATGGGCGAACCTCTGGTGCAATCGAAAACGCAAACCCGACTGCAAACAGAATTTAATAAACTTGCTGCGCAAATCGCTGAAATTCAGACTGAAGATGATCCGCTCCCGGCCCCACGGAATGGCTGGTTTTCATTTGGCAGAAAATGATTTTGAGTATTCAGCCGGACGCCACACCTGATGTGAGGTGTTTTTAACTGTTCGGCACCTGGTTTTTATGGCTTCGCTAAAAGATCGTCTTGAACAACCTGCTCAAACCCGACGCGGTGGTAGTACCTCAAACGAGTTCCAGGAATTGAAAGCTCGTGTCCACCGCATCCTGATCGCCAAACTTCCCCACGCACAATTAGAAGCTGCTGAAGCCTCAGACCGAATAAAAATGGTCAATGAGCGAATCCTTGTGATCCTCCGCGAAGAGCGGACAGCACTCAGCGCGATTGACCGGGAAAGATTACAAAGTGAAGTTTACGACGAGCTTTTTGGCTTCGGGCCATTGGAGCCTTTACTCGCCGACCGCACCGTTTCCGATATTCTGGTCAATGGCTACAGTAAGGTCTACGTTGAGCGCGCTGGACGCCTGGAAAAAGCTGAAGCCTCATTCAAAGACAACGATCACTTGTTGCAAATCATTGATCGTATCGTTTCGCGGGTTGGGCGCAGAGTTGATGAATCTTCGCCGATGGTGGATGCGCGCCTGCCGGACGGTTCGCGTGTCAATGCAATTATTCCTCCTTTGGCGCTGGATGGGCCTGTACTTTCGATTCGCCGTTTCGGAGTCAACCCGTTAACCATTGACAACCTGTTGCAATACGAAACGCTGACGACTCCCATGATCGAATTTCTGGATGCGTGTGTGAAATCGCGGCTGAATTTACTGATTTCGGGCGGCACGGGTTCAGGCAAAACGACTCTGCTCAATTGTCTTTCCAAATTCGTCCCGCCGGACGAACGTTTGGTCACTATCGAAGATTCAGCGGAATTAAGATTGCAGCAACCACACGTTGTCAGGCTCGAAACCCGACCGCCAAACATTGAAGGACGGGGCGAAATCTCGCAACGGCAACTGGTCAAGAACGCACTTCGTATGCGCCCTGATCGAATCATTGTCGGTGAAGTGCGGAGTGAAGAAGCTATTGATATGTTGCAGGCCATGAACACTGGTCACGAAGGCAGCATGACTACCATTCACGCGAATTCTTCACGCGATGCTTTAGCTCGACTGGAAACGATGATTTCGATGGCCGGTTTGCGACTTTCCGATAAATCTGTCCGGCAACAGATTAGCGCGGCAATTAACCTCGTCATTCAAGTAACCCGCATGGGCGATGGCGTCCGTAAGGTTATGAGCATCTCTGAAATTGTCGGGCTGGATGGTGAGGACTATATTTTACAGGACATCTTTAGTTATCGCCGCACCGGATTCGAGCTGGGCGGAGCCATCAGCGGAAAATTTGTGCGGCATAATACGCGCCCGGGTTGTTTGGAAAAGCTGCTGGTCCACGGTTACGATATGTCGTATATGGCTTTGGCCGAATATTAAATTGTTATGGAAATAGCCGTCATAATTTTTATTGTCCTAACGTTTATTTGCCTGACGCTGGCGTTTTATTTTTATGTCAGCCGCGATCTGGAAAAATATCAACGGCGGGTCGAAGAGCGCCTGCAACGGCTGATTGATGAACGTGGCGCGGCAACCGTCAGCAAACGCGATATTCAGGAAATCAAGCAGGAGTTGTTAAGTGAGGCTCCTAAAATTCATCAGCTATTATTGCGGTTCGAGATTTTTAGCGAATTACAGGCTATTTTGCGGCAGGCCGATTTTACCAGGATTACCGTTTACCGCTTTGTCGTGATTAGCCTGATCATCGGATTTGTTGTCGGGACAATTCCTGGCTTATATGCGCGTTCACTTTTTGTGATGTTCGTCACGACAGTTATGGTGAGCCTGTTTCCACTATTTTTTGTCCTGAGTCGGCGGCGCAAACGCTTCAAGCTATTTACTGAACAATTACCCGATGCGATTGAAATGATGATCCGCTCGCTCCAGGCCGGACATAGTTTTAGTTCGGCTTTACAGGCAATCGCCACAGAAATGCCTGATCCCGTTGCGCGTGAATTTGGCAAGGCGTATGAAGAGCAGAATTTAGGCTTGAGCATGAAAGTGGCGCTGGAAAATCTGGCGGAGCGCTTGCCCATTATGGATTTGAAATTGTGTGTGACCGCTATCCTGATTCAACGCGAAGTCGGTGGGAATTTGACAGAAGTGCTGTCCAATATCAGCCATACGATCCGCGACCGCTTCAGGATTCAGGGGGAAATTCGCGTGAAAACTGCGCAGGCCAGATTATCGGGTTATATTGTCAGCGCTCTGCCCTTTATTCTTTTCTTCTGGATCAATGTGGCGAACCCAAAATATTTGGAATCGCTTTATAATCACCCGATGGGATATTACATTTTAGGGGCTGGCGTCATGATGCAATTCATCGGCTGGTTGATTATCAGCCGAGTCGTTAAAATTGAAGTCTGAGCATAAGCTATAATATGGTTCTGTTTTTTTATTTCACCATTATGATGACCTTCATCAGTTCGGGACTGGCCGTGTATTATTGGAATGCGCGGACAGTCAGCCCGCTGGATGAGCGGTTGCGTGAAATCAATCCGAAGCTGGATCGTGAATTATCGCCTCCGCCCGTGAGCCGCAAAGTTAATCAGGCCATCGTTGAGCACGTCGCCAAACCGGTTTACCGCTTCGCGCGCCCCTCAAATCGCAATGTCCGACGATTGCGGCGGCGGTTGATGAAAGCAGGATTTGCCTCTGAAAACTCGGTTTCTGTTTACACTGTACTGCGCCTCGCGGCAGCAATCATTTTACCTATCGCCGCTTTTTTCTTTTTAATTTCCATTGGCTATGACCTTAATTTTCAGTTTTTTTCGCTGGTTGGCCTGGCCGCAATTTTCGGACTTTTCATTCCGTCATTTGTGCTTTCGCGGCAAATTACCAAACGTCAGCATAAGATTACCCGTGCTTTGCCAGATGCGATTGATTTAATGGTCGTTTGCGTTGAGGCCGGGCTGGGATTGAATGCCGCCTTGCAACGGGTCGGGCGTGAACTGGAACTGGTCGAGCCGGTGCTGGCGGGTGAGTTGGCAATTACGAATCGTGAAATTCGCGCCGGTAAGCCGCGTGATGAGGCGTTAAGAAATCTGGGTGATCGAACGGGTGTGGATGACATCAAATCTTTGGTTGCGATGCTGATTCAAAGTGATCGTTTTGGTACGACTATTTCCGCGTCTTTACGCGTGTTCGCCGATTCAATGCGGACAAAACGTCGGCAACGAGCCGAAGAAATGGTCTCCAAGGCTTCAATTAAGTTGATTTTTCCGCTTCTCTTATTTATCTTTCCCGCGCTACTAATTGTACTTTTAGGTCCGGCACTAATTATGCTCTATCAGGCATTAGACCAGTTAGCGCGTTAGCTTCCTGTCGCCATTTGCAGCGGTCACCCCCCAGTACCGATTATTTACAGATTTGGAAGAAAAAATTATAGATTGAGGAATGAGCTTCCTCGACGACATAGATATTCAGGAGATGCCCCATGTTAATTTTGGCTGCGTACATGCTACAAGCAGCAGAAAAAGAAGACCTCACGCTAAATTATATCATCCTCGGTGTTTTGCTGGTCATCGCCGCCTTTCTTTTCTTTATCGTGGTGAAACGAAGGATGCGCGAACAGGACGATGATTACGATATTTGAGTATTGTTAACTTGAAATTATATCAACGAACCACCGGAAAATGCCTGGCTGAAAATGTCCTGCTGGCGAATACTGCCTGGACTCGGTTGCGAGGATTAATTGGGCGCCAAGCGCTGGCGGAAGGAGACGCCCTCTGGTTGCGTCCATGCAATGGCGTTCACACTTTTTGGATGAGGTTTACGATAGATGTGATTTATCTTGACGAACATCTCCGCATCGTCAAATTGATTGAAAAACTCCGCCCATTCCGTCTGGCACTCCCCAGCTTGAAAACCTTCAGCGTCATTGAAATGCCTGAAAATTCGATTGCCAGGCTTGATTTACACCTGCAGGATCACTTGCGAATCGAAAAATAGCGCCTGACCAATTCTGTCAATGTGCCGGATTTTTCTTGCCTAAATGACTGATTAAGTTGAAAATATCTTTGTCTCTCACATCAGTTGTCATCAAAGTTTATTCTTTGGTTTGTAACCAACAGCTTCCTGCCCCGGAAACTAGCAGAGGATGGGTCATTATGAATAACAAGCTTCCCCACAATCGTGTCCAGAAATTTGTCTTAATTTTCACAGTTGCAATCAGCATCTGTGTCTTAACCACTTTCAGCCTTTCAAGGATTGACTGGCAAAGTTTCGTCAGTCCAGAAGATTTCACTACTGCGCAGGCTTTTGATACTGCACCTCCGAACGAAGGCTCGCCTGATGCGGGGCCGGCGAAAGCGAAAGAAGGACTTTCCTTCAAAAAAATTGTCACTGCTCCGGTTCGTTTATTCGCCCGCTTGTTTCGTCGCGGCGATAATTCCAATCTGGCGAAAGCTAATAATCCGAACGCCAATAATCCAACTGAAGCTAAAGGTGGCGTCGCGGTGGTAACTGCCATCGAACGCGAAGCGGCCTCAATGTTTGATCAGGCGGTTGAGTTGCACGATAAAAAACAACTGGACTCTGCCATTGCTAAATTAACCGCAGTGGTGGGAATGCAACCGAATAACGCCGAAGCTTATAACCTGCTCGGTGTTTGTTACGATGAAAAAGGACAGTTCCAATTATCCCAGGACGAGTACAAAAAAGCGATCAAGCTGGAACCCATCAATGCCCGTTTCCTTAATAATCTGGGGTATTCATATTACCTGAGCGGGAATGATAAGCAGTCCATCAAATGGTACACAAAAGCCTTGAAATTCACGCCCGATGATCATCGCGTGCAAAATAATCTGGGCCTTGCCTATGGACGCAAAGGCGAATACGCCAAAGCCAGAGTAGAATTTGTCAAAGCCGTCGGCGAACACGGAGCTTTATTGAATCTGGGGTATCTTTACAATCAACAGGGACGTTATCAGCAGGCGATTGAGCAATTTGAAGAGGCCTTAAAACTCCAGCCCAATTCGATGATCACGATCAACAGCTTGTCGCAGGTTTACAATCGTGTCGGACGCGCACGGGATGCGGAAATGCTGAACGAGAGCTATAAGAAGTTGGCGAAATCCGGGGCTGCTGCGCGCGAGCATACCGCCGAACAGAAAAATGAGCAGGAGAAGGAAGAAGAATAATTGTGAGCTTTAATCCTGTCACCGCAAAATTATTATTATTGGTAATCGCGCTGTGCTGCCTGCTTTCCGGCGGCACAGTTGCGCTTGCCAATGATTTGAAATTGCGCGATGGAGCAATCATTAAAGCGGATGAAGTGTGGGAGCGCGATGGACAAATCTGGTATCGCCAGGAGC
>JAYSTY010000390.1:0-36264 GCA_043719385.1 Blastocatellia bacterium
TGTTGCCGCGCTCCACGCACCGTAATCTTTTCGATAGCCATATAGATAAAATCGGCGAATTATTTGCTTTCTGTGTAAACAATGAATATTAGCGGACAGGAAGGTGATGAGCAAGCGGGGGCGATTTTGCCTTGTTTGATGCAGGCTGTCACTGTTACTCTGACAGCGCAACGAGTACAAATTTCAGAGAAAATATTATGATCGAAAGCATTCACATCAAAAACTTTCGCGGCATTCAGGATGGCAAGATTGATAAATTCAGCAAGATCAATTTGCTGGTGGGGCCGAATAATTCGGGGAAGTCGGCGGTGCTAGAGACGATTTATCTGTCAAATACTGCTAGCCGAGAGGCAATGCTAACTTCGGGTAAATTAGAAGCCTCCCTAACAACCTCGGAACTAGATTTACTTGGAAGCGATCCTCTTGAAAGAGTATGTGAGAGGCATAAAAAAAGTCCCGAAAATATACAAGATCAAGGAACAGTAGATAGACATTTTGAGTACCTCTCGTCTCCTGGATTTGGGTTACATTTGCGAGGAAAATCTGCAAAAACTGCGCTATTTTCGTGTACAGGGGAAGGTCTTATTCTTGCTGAGGTTAATTCAACTCTGAAATTTATTTTACCTCTTGTGGTGAGGTCTTTCCAAATCGAGTTACCTGATTATGAAGATCGGATAGTCTATTTTTGGGAACGAGGGCTTACGCATTACCAGATAGGTGAATCAGCTTGGTTAATTCAGGGGCAAAAACCAGTGGCAAGAAATACTCTGTTTTACGATGTCTATACAACCCTTAATCATTTACCCTTTGAGTATTTCAACAAAATGATTAATACAATTCCGGGTTGGACACACAAAATTGCCAAGCGATTTAAAAGTATTTTCTCTGATCAAAAAAACTTCAATGTGATTTTTCAGCAACTTAACGATAACCGAAATCAAACGCAGGGAATAATCGCACCCGAAGATAAAATTGCCTTAACGATTGATGATTATGGTGATGGCGCACGAAGCGCATTTAAGCTTCTCACGCCGTTGATTGCACTTGCGGAGTTAGCAACCGAAACAGAGCCAGGAGTATTTATCTGGGAAGAGCCAGAGCTTTTTCAAAATCCACAATCACTAGGAAAATTGTTGGCAGAAGTTGCCGACTTAATCAAAGACAAGCCAATCCAAATCTTCATTGCAACGCACAGCATCGAAGTCGTTGCTCAGTTTATTCGCCTGATTGAAGAGCAACAGATCAAGAGCGAAGACCTCTTAGCCATTCGTCTGAATTTACACGAAGGAAAGCTTGCTTCATCAGCTTTCAATCACGAAGAAATTCGACGCTGGACGACGATGAATCTTGACATCAGAGTTCCGCAGGGGGAAGTAGACAGCCCGCTCCGATTCCAATTTAAGGAGACTGTTGATGCCGAAGATTGATGTATTCTCCGAAGGAAAGACAGAAAAAGAGATTTTTACTCAGTTTGCAAAGCGAATTCTCACAGACATTGAATTTCAGGAAAGAGGCGGTGGCGGTGTTGATGAAATGCTGAAGAGCCTGCAACTACTATTGAAAGACCATGTTGCATTACAACTCGAAGCTAGACCTCAATTGAATGTTTTGGTAGTACGGGATTGTGATGAGCATCTAAACCAAACCGTTGAATTTGTGTGTGACGACACATTAGAGTACATCCAATCGTATTTTCAGAATGCTGTTTTTCAAGCTGATACGACTCATCAAAATATTTTCAATTTACAAGCTGAAGCACCAACATTGAAGCTGGTTTTGCACGTTGCTGACAAAAAATACATGCCTGATTTTGTCAAAGCTACGATTGATGATTATGTACTGGATTTAGCTTTGCGGTTACCTACCATCAAAATTCTGCTCGCTAAGAAAAAGTCTGAAGGCGAACGACAGAAACCTAAACGAGATTGGCAGGCAGTAACCGAGGATGGAATTCTCAATAAAGTTAAGTCTGAGATTCCAGCTTTATTACTCAGCAACAAAATCCCTCCTGTGATTGAAGCCAAAGAATTTTTACGGATTTATGCGACGGTCTTTCAGGAACATGTTTCACCCGCAGTCATCGCTGGTAAACTTTTAGCCAACGCTGACGAAAAAGATATTCGTGAAATCTTTGCGCCATTACTCGCGGCAATTCAGCTATTAGCGAGTTGATCTTTCAAACAAGGGCAACAGCTTTCATTCAACGAAATACTGCTGCCCAATTTCCCACAAACTACAAATTTACTATGGCGTTGTGGTTGCGCTCTTATCTGGTTCGGCGTGCGGGATGGCGCTCAAATACTCGTAAATCGCTTCAATATCGTGGTCGGACATCTTGCCATACACAGGCCACGGCATCACCAGTAATTTCTGTCCGGGCTTATCGGGATCATCTCCGGTGCGCAGCACGCGCCGGAACTGATTGAAGGTAAGTCCCGCCGGCTTCCCTTTTTTATCCGGTGTGATATTCGCCGAAATGATCGGGCCATTTGGCCCCGGCCCGAAAAATGCCCCGCCAGCCAGATAATGTTTGGCGTTAATTTTCCCATCGCCACCCTTAAACGGATCGTGGCCTGGGGCATACGGTGGGTTGGTGTGGCAATCGTTGCAACCGCCCTGCGCGTTCACAATATAACTTCCCAGCCCGACCAGTTGCGCATCTTTACCGTGTAAATTCAACGGCACAGGCGCAATTCTGAAGCCGATGCGAATCCGATTTAATTCGTCGAGCGGCCCCCATTGCGCTCCCAATAATAAAATTGAAGTTGCGAAAACAAGGGTTACCGCAGAGTATTTCAGGACTCTTTTCATGTGTTAACCTCCAAATGTAGGGACGCAACCATTTTTATCAAAAAATAGCCATCAGCAGCAGGAGGAGTTTGCCGCAAACAGCCAGGGCTGATTTTATCAATAGCTGCGTCAGTTTTAAGTTGTTGAATTCAGCTAATGTTAGGCTCAGGAATTTAGAAAGTAAAGAGGCAGCAACGAGTATCAGGCAGATAAAATTTGATAACTATTTATTGCTGCCAATTGCACTTCACGAACAGCAACCTGGTGAGAAATTGCTGCAGCACGACAATCCTCAAATTCCGGGGAAACCTTCATTACTTCTCCATTTTGATTACGTGCGACTTTGATTTTGATGGAGCCGTATTGAGTTTCGACCGTCACAAATTCACGCCGCAGAATTACGCGCTTTTCATCGCGGTGACGTACTCCCAGCGTCGTAGTCTCGCGGAAAAGCAAATCAATAAATTTCTCCCGCTCATTCACCGCGCAAAGCAGCGTTAGTAAAATCCCTGGACGATTTTTTTTCATCTGTACAGGCGTATAAAAAATATCAAGGGCACCGGCGGCTAAGACCTGCTCCATCAAATGACCGAAGATTTGCGGGCTGAGGTCGTCAATATTAGCTTCGATCACGCTGATCGTGTCGGGTGTAGCGTCCTCAAGCTCCAACTCACCGATCACTGCTCGCAGTACGTTCGGGAATTTTTCATACACTCTTGTGCCTGCTCCATAACCAATTTTCTCAACGCGCATCATTGGCATTTTAGAAAATTCTGAAGCCAGCGTCGCCACAATTGCGGCTCCGGTTGGAGTGACTAATTCGCCTTCAATTTCTTTCGCGTAAATTGGGACGCCGCGCAAAATTTCAGTCGCCGCCGGGCCGGGAATCGGGTACGTTCCGTGGGCGCAGGTGAACGTGCCATAGCCGACGTGCAGCGGTGAAGAGATTATTTTTTCAATGCCAAGCGCTTCGAGGCCAATGCACGCACCGATGATGTCCACGATGGAATCAACTGCGCCGACTTCGTGAAAGTGGACGGACTCAATGTCTACGCCGTGAATTTTGGCTTCAGCTTCGCCGATGCGTTGGAAAATTGTAAGTGAATTTTGTTTTACCTTATCGCTGAGCGTCGAAGTTTCGATCAGGTGTTTGATCGTAGCAAGCGAGCGATGATCGTGCGAGTGCGGAGTGTGGAGTGCGGAATGCGGTGCGTGTGAATGATCATGCGGATGGTCGTGATGATGCGCAACATTTACACTGAAAGTTTGCACCACGTTGACATCGAATTTTGCGGCGTTGATGCCGCTGCGATCTACGCGCTCCAAACTTAATTCGTAACCTGACACGCCCAATTTCGCCAACTCACTTTTGAGCAATGCAAAATCCAACCCTAAATCCAGCAATGCGCCGATGGTCATATCGCCACTGATGCCGGCGAAGCAATCGAAGTAAAGTAATTTCATGGTAGTCGGTAGTCGGTAGTCGGTAGTCGGTAGTCGAATTTTATTCTGACTACCGACTACCGATTACCGACTTCTCTTTAAGATTCGATTTTTATCGGCGTCTTCAACGGCAACAGATCAAATAATTCTTTGATGTCTGGATTACTCAGGGCTACGCAACCCCACGTCCAGTCGTTGTTTGTACCGCCGCCGTGAATAAAAATATCGCCGCCGAGTTTGGTGTTTTGGGGCGGCTTTTGTTGGTTATTAATCGCCCTCACAATTGCATCATGTTGTGCCTGCGTCAGCAATTTAGCTTTCAATCCTGCGTCTGCATCTTTGATATTCGGGAAGCTCACGCCCAGCGATAAATAATAATTGCTCTTCGGATTTTTGTGTGTGAGGTAGTAATCACCTTCGGGTGTAGCGCCATCGCCTTGTTTAAATTTTGTCCCAGTCGGGGTAAAGCCGAGCGCAATTTTATAGGTCTTCACCAGCTTTGCCTGATCGTTATAAAGATACATTTTGCGTTCAGCTTTTTTGACGACGAGCTTAAAGGCTACTGATTTTGTCTCATTTATTTCCATCATCAGTTGCTGTTGCGAATTGCCTTGAGCGCTTTTTATCGGAGCGCAGTTCATGAACATTACGACGAATAAAATTATAGTGAGGAAGAGAGAATTCATGTGTCTGACCTCGCTATACTCTCTGCAATTTCTTTTCCGTGTTTGATGCAATCGCCAAGCGCGACGCCGTGTAAATAATTTCCTGCGAGGCGCAACCCCTTTTGAGTTGATAACGCCGCTTCGATTTTAGCGACTCGTGCCGCATGTCCCAAACGATATTGCGGGATGGCGCGATGCCAGCGAGTGATTGGCAGGCGTTTCGGAGCGCCGGAAATGCCCAGAACTTTTTGCAAATCCTGATGAACGATACGAATCAGATCTTCGTCACTTAGGTTAATCGCGTCCAGGTCAGTTTCGCCGCCGATGAAATTGTTGAGCAACACCCAGCCATCAGGCGCACGATTTGTAAACAGCGAAGAATTCCAAATACTCCCCAGTGTTCGTAAGCCCTGATCACGCGGCGCTAAAAATCCGAATCCCTTCAGCGCGTGGGCAAGTTGTTCTGTTCGATACGCCAGCGGCACAGTCACTAATTTTGTGTAGGGAATTTCCGTCAGCAGGGAACTGATGTCAGGCGCAGTTTTTTGGAGCAACTGAGCCGCCGCATCGGAAGGCGTGGCGATGATTAGTGACTCTGTTGTGATGTGATGCTGGTTGCCGTGTTGCTCGAATGTGATTTCAAATTGAGCAGCAGCGGTTTTTGAGATTTGCCTGACGTGTGAAGCGGTCAGCAAATTCTCGCCTAAATATTTTGCGATGGCTGTTGGCAAAGTCTCCATCCCGTTTTTGAAGGAACACAAACGGTAAGGTCGAAGTGAGCGCACAGGCTTGATTTTATTGGCTCTGGCGGCTTTGGCAGCTTTCATTGCGCCTGCAAAAATGCTGCCGGAATTTGCTTCGAGGTCGGCTAATCTGGCGAAAGCGGCTTGCACGCTGAGTTGTTCAGGATCGCCTGCGTATACGCCCGAAACAAAAGGTGCAACTAAGCGCACAAGAATTTCATCGCCCAATCTGCGCCGCACAAACGAAGCTAAACTTTCTTCGCTTTCATCAGTTCGCGCTCTGATGAATGGTTCTTTTAGTAAACGAAATTTAGCCTGGGTGGAAAGTAATTTTGTTGTGATGAGCGCTGTCGGTGACATCGGAACAGGCTGTAATCGTTGATCAAAATAAACGTAAGCCGGAGCTTTCGGATCACCGGTGATTAATTCGCTGGTCAGATGCAACTCGTCTACGAGGTCTAAAAATTCGTGTGAACCACGCAAAGAATTGGGGCCACGTTCCAACAAGAATTCTTCGGCATTGAGGGATTGAATAACTCCACCCACGCGGTCTGATGATTCAAGCAGGAGAATGTTTTGGCCCGATTTTTTTAAGTGGTAAGCAGCGCACAGCCCGGAAATGCCTGCGCCAATGATGACAGCATCAATCATTGAATTTCTAAACTGGTGAACATTCTGTCAGTGTCAGGCGAGTTCCAAATTCTTAATACTCTGGCGACGAGATTGGCTTTTGGGACGATGCCCCAATAACGACTGTCCAAACTGTTATCGCGTGAATCGCCCATCATAAAATATGAGTCAGCCGGAATTTGAAATGGTTTTCCTACGCCAAATTTCATACCATGAGAGAAGTGATCATCCTCAACGGTGATGTCGTAATAGACCTTATATTTTGC
Organism: Blastocatellia bacterium; assembly: GCA_043719385.1. GTDB lineage: Bacteria > Acidobacteriota > Blastocatellia > RBC074 > RBC074 > JAFDVL01. The sequence continues at coordinate 6,538 of JAYSTY010000390.1, forward strand.
GTTTGGAGGATCAGCTTCCTCCCTGACAATTTTCAATGCAGCGTTTGAGTCCGAGGGAGTTTCGGCAAAAACTTTCTGCTCGGATATTTCCTGTCCGTTGATCAAAACAGATGTGCCTTTGCAAAGAATTTCTTCACCTGGCAGACCAATCACGCGCTTGATGTATAGAACCGGAGGATCGCTGGGTAATTTGAAAACAATAAGATCGCCACGTTTGACGTTTCCGTAAAATTTAGTAGTGAGCACTGTCTCACCTGGAATAATTGTATTTGCTAAACCACCAGTTGGAACGCTCATGAGGCGAATTGAATAGATCGTAATACCCGCAATTGTCCCAATTCCCAAAACAACAATAAGTCCGAAAATAATTAAAATGTTTTTGAGCGTCATAGTCGTTGATAATTTACAAATTCATTTTACTTTTTCCTGTACCAAATCCGCCAGCGCACTAATAAATCGTGGATCAGAATTGAAGGCCGGGACGCGGCGATATTCCTTCAGGCCAATTTCGTCGGCGACTAATTTGTATTGAATATCTAACTCATAAAGTGTCTCACTGTGTTCGGAAACAAAGCTGATAGGAATCATTAATAACTGGTTGACTCCGGCGGCGTGCAATTCACGGATTTTATCTTCGGTTGGCGGGCGCAGCCATTTCACAGGGCCGACTTTGCTTTGAAAGCTTAAATCGTGCGGGCTGCCATTGGCTAATTTCTCCATCACCAGGCGCACGGTTTCTTCGGTGTGGCGCAGGTAAGGATCACCACGTTCGACATAAGCTTGCGGAATGCTGTGGGCGCTGAACAACAGGTGGACATGGCGCGGGTTTGGATCAGGGAATTTGGCAATTGCTTCCTTGATTTGTTCTGCAAGTGTGTTGAGGTACGCCTCGTGACGAAACCAGTGCGTGATGTAATGCCGCTTGATTTGGCGCAATCCTCCCAGCTTTCTGAGTTGGGCAATAAAATCTTTCAGACTTGATCCGGTACTCGAAACGGAAAATTGCGGATAGAGCGGCAGCACAATTAATTCCGTAATTTTATCGCGTTGAATTTTATGCAGCGCTTCGTTCGTGAAGGGATGCCAGTAGCGCATGCCAACATAGACTTTGGCGTCAATGCCGCGCCGTTGCAATTCATCATGCAAGGCTTTGGCCTGCTCATCTGTGATGCGACGCAGTGGCGAACCGCCGCCAATTTGTTCGTAAATCCTGGTAGATTTTTTTTTGCGGTTGGTCGCAATCCACCACGCCAGCGGCTTCTGCAAAGCCTTGACAGGCAGGCGAATAATTTCGGGATCAGAAAATAAATTGTAGAGAAATGGCCTGACATCGGCGAGGGTTTCAGGGCCGCCAAGATTAAAAAGAATGATTCCGAGGCTCATAAAATTATTATATGACAGAAATCTTCCAGCTACCGACTACTGACTGCCGTCTACCGCCTTCTCTCCCTCAATCGTTCCTGCCAGGACGGTCGTCAGCACTTCCGGGTGAATATATTTACGAATTGTGGCGTCAATTTGCGCTTTATTTAACGCTTTAATGTGTTCGGGAAATTCGTCCAGATAATTGACGCCGAGGCCGTAAATTTCGGTATTCGCAAGCTGTCCGGCAATCCCTGCATTGGTCGCCAGTCCAACTTTGTAACCACCAATCATTGACGACTGTTCATCGGCAATTTCCTGTTCGGTGATGCCCGTAACCAGATAATCTTCGACAATTTCTTTCGTCGTGTTGATCGCCAGTTCAGCATTTTCCGGCGCGACTGAAACCGTAATTAAATAAGGCCCATCGCCTAAACCTGAATCAGAGAAAAACGAATTGATGCCGTATGTCAGCCCCATTTCGTCACGCACTTTTAAGCCGAGGCGCGATGAAAGGGTGGACTGTCCAAGCGCACGATTGGCGACGACGGCGGCTAAGTAATCAGGATTCATCCGGCGCAATCTGGAGGCGTGTCCCATCACCACGTCAATGCTGGCTTTGTCTTTCAAAAACACGGTTTCGCGCTGTGGTGCAACCTGCAACGATGTTTCCGGCAAACTGATTTCCGGCGCGGCCTGACCAATCCAGTCACCAAAATTACCCTGCACTAATTTACTTACCTGGTCAGGCGTCACATCGCCGACCACTGCTAAAATCATCGAAGCTGAACCGTAATGACTGGCATAAAAATTGCGCAAATCATCGGCGGTAATGGTTTCGAGTTCGCTGATGCGACGCTCCGCCGGGAAGCTGTGAAATGGGCTGGCTTCCGCAAAAACCAGTTGCGTGAACCGTTCCATGGCGCGACGATCTGTATCGTCCTGCGAACGTTTGATCGAAGCAATGTTGCGCTGTTTCAGTTTGTCGAGTTCGTCTTCGGGAAAAGTTGGTTCGCGCAATTCTTCGGCCAGCGTTTCCAGCACCATGGGAAAATCACGACTCAGTGATTGTGCGCTGAGCGAGATGGTGAAGGTATTGCTCGAAACATTGACACCGGCTCCCACTGATTCCAACGCTTCAGCAATTTCCAGTTTGTTACGTTTGGTCGTGCCTTTATTCAGCATATCGGCAGTGATGCGGGCAGTGGCATATTTTCCGACCGGGCTGAAATACGATCCGCCAAATAAATAACCCGAAACCGAGACCGTCGGGTTCGCGTGATTTTCCAGCACGAGCAGCTTGATTCCATTGGATAACACTTCGCGTGAAGTGCGAGTAGCAAATGATTTCGTCATAGGGTGAGAGATGAAAATAGCTCAAAAGAAAAAAGGTCTGAGCTGCTTGATTTTTTAACTTTCTTTGGGGACAAAGTAACCGACCGTCCGGGCATCGGCGAGAAAATAAGTATTCACTACGCGCTTGATGTCTTCGGCAGTCACGGCTAAGACTTTGGTTGGAAAGTCCACGTAATCTTTCCAGTCCGCCATTCCTTCGGCTTCGCCTAACGCGCTGACCACGCCAAACGGGCTATCGCGTAAATAAATCAAGTGAGTAGTGATGATGTTTTGGGCTTTGCGTAACTCTGCTTCGGTTACTAAATCTGTCTTTAATTTTTCGATTTCAGTGAGTGCGATTTGTTCCGCGTCTTCGTGCTTAATATCCGGGCGCAGGGTGATTGATAAAGTGAATAAGCCCGGATCGAGCAATGAATATGCGTGTGTAGTTGCGCCAATGGCAATTTGTGTTTCAACCAGCGCCTGATAGAGCCGCGAAGTTACGCCAGCCGATAAGACGTGATCCAGCACAGACAAAACCGCCGTATCAGGATGTGTCCCTTCAGGTGTGCGCCAGGCCATTTGGACGACGCCAAGTTGTCCTGCGCGGCGCAGCACAAAACGATTTTCGCCCTCCTGCGGTGGCTCGACCGTATACATTGGTGGAATCTGATGGGCAGGCAACGGAATCGAATTGAAATGTTTGGCAATTAAATCCAGTGCCGTTTGTTCATCGAAATCACCCACGACAATCGCCGTCGCATTATTCGGATGATAATAAACGTCGTAAAACTCTTTCAGTTGTGACGTTGGGACGCCCTCGACATCGGTGCGCCAGCCAATCGTCGGATGGTGGTAGGGATGCTCCCGAAAGGCCGCCGCCCAGACGCGCTCATCCAAAATTCCGGCGGGATCGTTTTCGCCGCGTTCTAATTCGTTGCGCACAACCGTCATTTCCGATTGACGGTCTTCGTCGGTGATGAGCGAATTTCGCATGCGGTCAGCTTCGAGGTGAATCGCCAGTTCAAGCTGATCGGAGGGCAGCATCTCATAATAGCGCGTGCGATCAAACCAAGTGTCAGCATTAAAAACTGCGCCTTGTTTTTGTAAGACCGCCGCGATTTGTGTGCCCTGCGTTTTGTTATAAGTCGGCGTACCCTTGAACATCAGATGCTCCAGCAGATGCGTCGAACCCGTATGCCCAACCGCTTCATTGCGCGAGCCGACTCGGTAGACGACCATAAATGCGACGACCGGCGCAGCACGGCGCGGCATGACCAAAACCTTGAGTTGATTGGAATTGAGTTTGTATTCAGTCACGCCTTCGTATTCAGTAATTTTTGTAAACATTGAATTAAGCCTTTAGGTGATAAAACTTTAATTTACAGGGCAAAGTGATTTAGATCAATTGGCTGAAAGGTAGCCGGCAACCATTGGAGTGGCAAAATGGTTCTGGTCTTAATCGTAGAACTGGGATGGAAAACCGTGCATCGGGTACATGCGATGATTATGACAAATAAAATTAAAAGATCAGTTTTCCGATGAATTCATTATTCCAGTGCTTCGGTTTTCTTTTTTTTGCTTCTAGGCTTAGTCGGTTTGCCATTCTTTTTTTGGAAACTGGCGAACGCCTCTTCCTCAGTTTTGAAATTTTCGATCAGACTGAGGAGCCGCGTAATTTGCAGTGCGCCGTAAACTCTTTCGGTTAACCCCACAAGTTTGAGCAAGCCACCAGCGTCCTGCACTTTAGTGAAAGCGCGGACAATTTCGCCAATGCCCATGCTGTCAACCATCGGGACTTCCGTCAGGTTGAGCAATATTTGGTTGGTTCCGGCGGTGAGGATTTTATCAACGAGCATTTGCAATTGAAAACCGCCCTGCCCTTTGATGAATTTTCCTCGAACGTCAACTGAGGCGATGTCCCCCAGATAGTGTATTCCTATCGTTAACATAGTAGTAGTTTGAATAGAAGGTGATTGAAATCAGGAACGAGTCGCTGCGTGCAACCACAGGCATTTTACACAACTTAGTGCTAAGATCACAAAGTAAAATCTGCAATCCAGACCGATTTATGAAATCTATTGTCAATATTTCAATTGCGGGAATCTGCTCTGCACCGAAAATCTATGCTCACTTTTGACGACATTCTCCAGGCCCGGGAACGATTACGCGGGGTTGCACATCGCACGCCCGTTTTGACTTCGCACCAATTTAATGATCATGCTGGCTGCGAAGTTTTCTTCAAAGCCGAAAATTTGCAACGCGTCGGAGCCTTCAAATTTCGTGGCGCCTATAACAAAATTTCGACGTTAAGCGAAGAGGAGAGAAACCATGGAATTCTGGCGTATTCTTCCGGCAACCACGCGCAGGCGGTGGCCTTGTCCGCCCGACTTTTTGGCGTTCCCTGTGTCATCGTCATGCCGTCGGATGCCCCGGAAATAAAGGCCACCGCCACGCGTGGTTATGGGGCAGAGGTGATTTTTTATGATCGCTACAACCAATCGCGTGAGGAAGTCGGGGCAAAAATTTGCCGTGAACGAGGGATGACTTTGGTGCCACCCTTTGACGATTATCTGGTGATGGCCGGGCAGGGAACGGCGGCGCTGGAATTAATGGAAGATGTGCCTGACCTTGATTTTCTGGTCGTTTGTTCCAGCGGCTGCGGGTTGCTGGCAGGTTGCGCAACAGTTGCCAAGCATCTGCGTCCGTCCATGCGCGTTTTTGGCGTTGAGCCGGAAGCTGGTAACGATACCTGGCAATCTTTCAGGAAAGGCGAGCGCGTCGAAATTCCCGTGCCGCAGACAATCGCCGATGGGTTGCAGCAATCTTCGCCGGGCAAACTGACTTTTCCCATTATCCAAAAATTAGTGGAAGCTATTTTGCTGGTCACGGATGAGGAAATGATTGAGACGCTCAAATTTATCCTGGAGCGGATGAAAGTTCTGGTCGAGCCATCAGGCGCAGCAGCGGCGGCAGCGGTACGGCATCGCAAGCTTGATTTTGCCGGAAAACGTGTCGGCGTAACTCTTTCTGGCGGCAATGTTGATTTGAGCCAACTCGCCAGGTATATCAGTTAATCTATCAGGCATTGCTGGTCAGATTTGACCGATGAAACTCTTGCTGGCACAATCCCTGCCAGCGCGGTTGCTAAACAAAAAAAGAAGATAAAATTATGGCTTGGTTTAAGCGGCAGGACGATAAAATTGCGGAACTCACTCCCTCGGACGAACGCACGGTTAAAACCGAAGGAATTTTTGTCAAATGTGAAAATCCTGATTGCGGCACGACCATTTATCGCAAAGATTTAAAAGAAAATTCACAGGTTTGCCCCAAGTGTCAGTTTCATTTTCGCCTGAGTGCGAAAGACCGCCTGGCAATGCTCTTTGATGATGGCGCGTATGACGAATTATTTAATCATCTCGCGCCGGTTGATGCGCTGGGATTTGTTGACAGTGTGCCTTACACCGAACGGCTCAGAAAAGCGCAAAAGGCCACCGGATTGCTGGACGCAGTGATTGTCGGCACCGGAAAATTGCAGGAGCGTCCATTGGTGATTGCGGCGATGGAATTTGCTTTTATGGGCGGGAGCATGGGGTCGGTCGTGGGGGAAAAACTGACGCTGGCAATTGAGCATTGTTTGAAAAAAAGAATGCCGCTGGTGATTGCCTCATGCTCCGGTGGGGCGCGGATGCAGGAAGGCGCGTTATCATTGATGCAAATGGCGAAAATTGCAGCGGCGCTGGCGCTTTTGCACGAGGCTAAATTGCCTTACGTCTCATTATTGACGAATCCCACTACGGGTGGCGTGACGGCGAGCTTTGCGATGCTTGGTGATTTGAATATTGCTGAACCCGGCGCTTTAATCGGATTTGCAGGCGCACGCGTGATTGAACAAACCATCCGCCAAAAGCTCCCCAAAGGTTTTCAACGCTCCGAGTTTTTGCTGGAACATGGAATGCTGGACGCCGTTGTCGCACGGCAGGATTTGCGGGCTTTTTTAACAGATATTTTTACTTTTACCGGGCCTGTGGGATAGCAATCAGGATGATTTGCCTGACGAAATAGTCTGCCCCGGAAAATTTGTGATAAATAGCATTGTTTAAGACACTTCTTGATCCTTTCACTTGAGCCTGGGAAAAAATATGTGTATAAATATTGCAGCGGAAATTAACTATCTCTATTAACTTCCATTTTTTAGAGCAGAGTATTTGCTGAAAAATGGATTGGAAAAAATATAGCATTCCATTAAGTACTTAATTGTATTTGCGAGTTACTCCCCCCTGTTTCTCCCCCTCTCGCGTTTCGACGATGGATGCTTTACTCACAAAAAAACGAAGGTACTCACTATACTGTTAAAGGACTTACTTATGACAAAATGGCAATATCGAACTGTTGATTGGGGCGAGGTGAGAAAGATTGGCGCAAAGGTGACAGGTGAAGATTTTATTGATGCTAACGTTGACGCTGGTCTCAACACCATCGGTAGCGAAGGCTGGGAACTGGTCGGCGTTTATGTGGATGGCTATACGGTTCACAAAACGAACAAGGGAGAGGAATTACTTTCCAGTAGCAGGTATGTGAAGTATACATTCAAGCGCCCTGGCACTGATTAGTGTTGGGCTGAACCATCCCCCGAAAAGATAAAGATAGCTGCGAAGCATTTATCTTACTCAAGGCGCAAGCTGTGAGTAAGTTTAAGTAAATGATTCGCAGCTATCTTTTTTAATGCCAATGAAGAAGCTTCAGGATGCTGTCACCGAGCATAATTGCAGATTGCACAGGTGAAGTTGCCGGATCAGGCGACAGCGCTTTTTGCGGCGCAAACACAATCACCAAACCCTGAACCCCATTAAAAATAAAATGCACGATGATTCCGGGCAGCAGCTTACCTGTCCAGGCGCGTAAATATGTTAAGACAAAGCTCAGGACAAAAACGGCAACCAGAGTGGCAACGCTATTGTAATACTGCGCCACGTGAACTCCCCAAAACAGAAAAGTAACCACAGAAATAGCCGCCCACTTGCCTGTATTTTTTTCTATCGCAGTATAAAGCACGCCACGATAAATTATTTCTTCGACAATTGGCGCTCCAAATGTTGCCAGTAAAGCCAGTGTCAGGCGCACAGGCAAACCCATTTTGATGTATTTGTCGAGGCTGGTTTCTTTATGCGGAAGATAGTATTCAATCAGGATCGTCAGGCCCAGCATTGCAATTGCCAGAACTATTGCATAACCGACATTAAAGTATTTGGGCCATTCCAGCCCAAGCGCAGACTTGAACGAAACTTTGCCCAAATTAGTCACTATCGCCCAACTTGTCAGCAATGAAAGAAGTTGCCCGCCAAAGGTGCCGATTAAGGCTACCATCACCATCGTGGGAGTCTCTTTACCCATTTTCAAGTCTTCGAACATTGGACGGTCAAAAAGCAGGATGTAAACTGCGATCAGAACTAAAGGAACAATGACTGCGAAAATGACGCTGGCGAACCAGTTGCCAAAGGCGATTGGCGTACTCCAGCCGGATTGCTTATTTTCTGCGGAAAAATTATTTGGCGGAAGCGGTTGCGTATTTAGAGGATTATCAAAGGGATTTTCAATGCTCATAATTTATTTAGTGCTTTCTGTCATTTTAAGACTGGTGATATTTTCTGCGCGTGCGAATGTCTTTTCCGCCAGCCGGTGAGCAATGATAGCGTGCGTTTGATTAACCAGTTCGGACAAATTACGATTGTTGTAATTGGTTGTTGCCAGCGGCGGATCAATGATGACTTCAATTTCTCCAGCGTGAAAAACCAGCGAATCCTTTTTCAAAATTCGATGTGAGCCAATAATAGTAATAGGAACAATCGGGACTCCGGCTTTCAGCGCGAGTTTGAAGCCACCAGTTTTGAAATCCTGTAACACACCATCCGGTGAACGATGGCCTTCGGCGTAAACTACCAGCGAACAGCCCGCGTGTAATTTATCTACGACGCGCTTCATATTGGCGACCGCTGCGCGCGCATTGCCGCGATCAACCGGAATGTGACCAGCCCGCCACAAAAACCAACCCAAAAAGGGCAGATAAAAGAGCGGACGCTTGGCCATAATGCGAAATTGCACCGGCACATAGCCCCAGATTGCCGGAATGTCCATATAACTTGCGTGATTGGCAATGAACACGGCAGCGGTATTTTGGGGTAAATTTTCCAGCCCGCGAACTTTTACGCTGGCTCCGGCGGTGACAGCGATCTGACGACACCAGGTTGTTGCGCACCAGTGTTGCAACCTCCCGTCCCGATCAAAAAATGACAGCACCAGCGCCAGTGTTCCCATCACAAACGTGTACAGGTAAATCAATGGGATGATGGTGCACGAACGTAAAATATCAAACATAAACATCTGCGGCGGATAATTTTTGCTTCGTCATCATTAACGCAATGATAGTTTTCGCGTCTTCGATTTTACCACTTTGCACCATCTCCAGCGCCTCCTCCAGCGTCACAAAAACGATCTCGACATTTTCATCATGATCCAGTTTCTGCTGTGTCGGAACAAGCTCCGTAGCGAGATAAACATAAAGCTTTTCCGCACAGAATCCCGGCGTCGAATAAAATTCCGCCAGTTTTTCGAGCCTGCCCACGCGGAACCCAAGCTCTTCTTCGATTTCACGTGCGGCGCAGCTTTCAGGAGTTTCGTCCGCGTCAATTTTTCCGGCAGGAATTTCCAGTAAATCTTTTTTGGCAGGATGGCGATACTGTCGCACCAGTGCGATGCGTCCGTCTGCAAACATCGCAACGCCGCCAGCGCCGCCTGAGTGATTGACGACTTCGCGGGTAATTTCCTGCCCGGAGGCTTCGCGCAAATGGTCACGGGTAACAGAAAAAACTGCGCCGGAGAATATTTTTGTTGAGGCGAGAATTTGTTTGGACATCAGGTTTTAGATTCAACCAAAAAAGCACTGGAAAGGCAAAGCCGAGCCATCATAACGGTAATCGCACCCGCGCAATACAGCCATTTCCCGTCGGTTTATTTTCCAGTGTAAATGTTCCGCCATGCGCTTCCGCAATATTGCGACTTAACACCAGACCGATGCCTGAACCTTTGGGTTTGGTGGTAAAGAAGGGCACGAAAAGATTGGTAGTCCCGGAAAGACCGGGGCCATTGTCCTCGACTGCGATTTCCAGTTGCGTAGTTTTTGCCCAGGTGACTTTGACTTCGTTCCCGCCATATTCCAGGGCTGCATCAACGGCATTGCGAATAATGTTGATGAATAATTGTTCCAACTGATCGCCATCCGCCTGAATCGTCATTTCGCTGCCCGGCACTAACGTAATTACCATCCGCGTTTCCAGTTCGGTTACGCGTTGCAACAATTCTCCGACATTGACTGGTTTTAAATTTGGTTGCGGTAATTTTGCCAGTTGCGCATAGGCGCCCATAAAGCGGTTGAGCGCATCTGCCCGCGCCGCAATTATTTCAAGTCCACGGCGCGTGTCTGTTTCCCAGTCATCAGCGCGGGGCGAGCGTCCGATCAGGGTTGCCAGACTGCTGGCAATTGATTTAATCGGCGTCAGCGAATTATTCAATTCGTGTCCCAGCACGCGAATAATGCGTTGCCAGGCTTGCCTTTCTTCTTCGCGTAAGGCCTGGCTCAAATCTGTCAGGACGAGCAATTCATGTGCTAAACCACCCTGCCGAAAGCTGCCGTGACGAATGCCAAAACGTCCGGTTCCACTGGCGAAACTGAGTTGTTTGGTTTGTGCGACTGAAAACCCCAGGCAATCCTGCAAGCCGAGTTGCGCGGCACTGCGCCCCATAATTCTTTCCATTGGTTGCGCCAGCAATTTTTCTCCGGCGCGATTTACCAGCCGTAATTTTGTCTCGGAATCAAACGCAAAAACGGCGACTTCGATTTCTGCCATGACGGTTCTGAGCAGAGCTGAGGCTTCCAGCGCCCCCATCTTTTGTGCGCGTAACGTTTCGCTGAGCGTATTTACTTCTATTAATAACTCGCCCAGCGCATCATTTGGTGTCGCACCACGAGCGCGAATTGAATAATCTTCTTCATGCAACGCCGCGAGTAAATTGGAAACCGTTTGTAAGGGACGGACGACACGCTCACGCAGCGACAAGGCAAAGCCAAGCCAGCAGGCAATCATAACGAGCGATAACGTCCATTGTACTTTGGGAGAATAATCGCTGAACCAGAGTAAACTTATGGCTACGATGATGGCTGGCAGTCCCGCCAGCAGGGCAAAAATAAAGATCGCTTGATCGTGGTAAATTCGTTTGTGCGCAGGGCTGGCCTTCAGGGAGGATTTTTGGGCAATGATTTCAACGGGAGATTTCATGGGGTTGGGGAGATGAAAACATCAGAGACCATATTTTTCCAGCCTGCGATATAAGGCGCTGCGGCTCAATCCCAGTGCTTCTGCCGCCCGACTCACATTGCCATCACAACGCGCCAGTGATTTTTTGATCAGCCACGCTTCGACTTCTTCCAGGCTTAAATCTTCAATGCCCGGCGAGCTTCCGGTTGAGTCCGTCACGCCCAAATCATTGGCACGAATCAGTGTTCCATTCGTCATTAAAATCGCCCGCTCGACCATGTGTTCGAGTTCGCGGACATTGCCCGGCCAATCGTATTTCAACATTGCCTGGAGCGCGTTTGCCTCGAAGCCTTCCACCACTTTGCGATAGCGCAACATTTGCTGGCGCAGGAAATAATGTGCCAGCGGGGCAATATCCTCGCGGCGTTCGCGCAACGGTGGCAAATGAATTTCGATGGTGTTCAGGCGAAATAAAAGGTCGCGGCGAAAATGACCAGCCTCAACTTCTTTTTTCAATTCCGCATTGGTTGCCGAAACAATCCGCACATTTACTTTTCGTGTTTTGGAAGAACCCACGCGCTCGAATTCTCCGGTTTCCAGCACGCGCAGCATTTTAGGTTGTTGCGCAGTTGGCACATTGGCGATTTCGTCTAAAAATAAAGTTCCGCCATCTGCCAGTTCAAACCGCCCCACGCGATCAGCTCTGGCATCCGTAAACGCACCTTTGACATGACCAAATAATTCGCTCTCGAACACGCCTTCGGAAAGTCCGCCAACGTTGACGGTAACAAGCGCTTTGTGCGCTCGGGCTGAGGCGGCATGCAGGGCGCGGGCGATGACGCCTTTGCCAGTGCCGTTTTCACCTGTTACTAAAACATTCGCATCAGAAGGAGCAACCCGTGCGATCATTTCCAGGACTGGTTGCATGGCGGCAGATTCCGCCACGATAGCTGGCCCTTTTTCGGCGCGGAGCAGTTCGTTTTCCGCCGCGAGTTTTTGCCCTTGTCGCAATGCCCGGCTGAGTTCAGCCTGCGTCCGCAGGATCGCAAGCAGGCGCTCATTTTCCCAGGGCTTTTGGATAAAATCACGCGCTCCACGGCGCATTGCTTCCACGGCAACTTCGACGCTGCCCCAGGCCGTCATCACAACAATGGGCAGGGAACTGTCGAGTTCAATCAGCTTTGACATCAACTCCAGCCCTTCTTTGCCGGAAGTCGTATCGCGGGCGTAATTCAAATCAATCAGTGCAACCTCGAATTCCTGGCCGGCGACGAGTGCTAACACTTTGCCCGGCGAAGCTGCCGCTTCGATTTGCCAGCCCTCAGCTTTAAGCAATAAACGCAGGGCTTCCAGCACATCAGGCTGATCATCGGCAATTAAGATTTTAGGGTTTGCAGAATTCATTGCGCGTAATTATTCATTAACGACCCAGCCATCGCGCAGCTTGATTATCCGATTGCTGTATGCTGCGTTCGCTTCTGAATGTGTCACCATCACAATTGTAGTTCCGGCGTCATTTAATTTCTTGAACAACTCCATGATTTCTTTGCCCTGTGCCGAATGCAAATTACCCGTCGGCTCATCCGCTAAAATTAGTTTGGGGCTGGCTACGATGGCGCGGGCTACGCCAATCAGTTGTTGCTGACCGCCGGAAAGCTGCGCAGGATATAAATCTTTTTTGCCGACGATGCCAAAGCGATCCAGGACATCCGCGACAATGGCTTCGCGTTCGGGTTTTTTGAAATCACGATACGAGAGCGGAATTTCGAGGTTTTCATAAACTGTCAAATTATCAAGCAGGTGATAGCTCTGAAAGACAAACCCGATATTTTTATTGCGTAATTCCACGCGCTCTTTGGGTTTGAGCTTATGGACGGCCTGATCGTAGAAAAAATATTCACCCAGCCACGCATTATCGTGCATCCCCAGAATATGCAGGAGCGTAGATTTCCCTGCGCCGGATGGCCCCATGATGGAAACAAATTCGCCTTCTTCAAGGTCAATTTTGGCGCGCCGTAAAACCCAGGTTTTCGTGGCCCCGTGTTCGTAATACCGTTCGAGGTTGTCAATTGAAATCATTGGTTACCCTTCGGAATGGTGGTAATTATGCAGTGTGGCGGCTCGACACAGCCTTGCGTTCGCTGGAACAGTACTACGAGCCGTAGCGAGTCCTTCTTGTTACTTCAAACTTTTACAGTCACCAAAGCGCTCGCTACGGCTCGCAGTACTAACTGGTTTGTTCCGCTTGTTCCTGTGCCAGCAGTGCCGCCCCAATGACGCCAGCTTCTGAGGCCAGTTTCGCTGGTAATATTTCACAATCGGCAAACGAGTCAGGGAAGGAGCGGCGCTGAGCTTCTTCGATAATTGCGGGAACCAGCAACGGGCGAGCCGCTGAATTCCCCCCGATAACAACGCTGGATAAATTCAGCACGTTGATCATATCGGCCACTGCCATCCCGATAAAATGACCCGTTCGTTGCATCATTAACAGGGCCAGTTCATCTCCATTCTGGGCCGCTTTAACGATGTCATCATAAGTGAAATCTTCATCGCGGTTTTCAAAATCTGACAGCGAAGAAGTCTTGTCGCGTTCGAGGCGGGCGCGTGTCCGGCGGACAATATTGGGCGCGGAACAAATTGTCTCCAGGCAGCCGTGACTACCACAGGCACAATCAAGGCCTTCGGCATCAATATTCAAATGTCCGATTTCTCCGGCGAACCCGGATTTCCCGCGCCGCAATTTTCCGTCCAGGACTAAGCCCGCTCCTACGCCGTACCCAATTCGTACCAACATCCAGTCATTAACGTCCTGGGCCGCTCCCAACTTCATCTCCGCGATGGTGGCCGCATTGGTGTTGTTCTCAAAAACAATTGGAAGCTGAAATTCATTTACGAATTCCTGATAGAGATCAATGTCGCCAACATTGGCGGCATTCGGCAAATGGACGACGCGGTGCGTAGCACAATTTACCAAACCTGGAAACCCCACCCCAATTCCACTCACCGGAGCATTTTGCTCAGCTAAGTTCGTTTTGATGATGGAGAGTAATTTGTCGGCCAAAGCGCGACCATTGCCATCACTGCTGCGCGAAAGCTGATGCGGCATTCGCTTAAAACTTAACAGCCTGCCCTCCGCATCAATCGTGCCCACGCGGATGTGACGACTGCTCAGGTCTACGCCTAAATAAATTTGTTGTGACGACATATTTTCTAACATAAGAGTTGGTAGTTATTTTTCGGGTACGAATATAACAACCGCCTTTATGGCCTGTCAATTTTTCTACTTAATCGCAATCGTCACAGTATTGCTGGCAATCCCGTTTCTGGCAACCACAACGTTATATGTTCCGGCGGCAATATTGGCTGGCAACTGAAAGTTGATTTGATTCAAGCCAAAATATCCTGGCGCTCTGCCTGCATACGAAACAGTGGTGGGAGTTCCATTGACGGTTACCTGCACGCTGCCGTTAACATTCCCGTCAACATCGGTGACATCCGCGCCTAAGCCGGACGCAAATAAGGCCACAAAATTAGGTTGTCCGTTGGCTTGTTTCGCATTGAACGGAGCTGCCGAAAAATTAATGGCATCAAGGGCGGCAGCGGGGCCGGCTCCATCCTGACTGAGCGAAAATATCCCTGGCAACACCGGCGCAATTTGAGGCGCGGCGGCACGGATTAATAACCCGTCTTTAAAAATTTCAACCGTTGCCGTGGCGGAATCTACTCTGGTTGAAATAAATGTTGTCGCCTGGACCGTGCGCGGCATTTGGAAGTTAATTTGAAATTGTCCCACGTAAAAAAGCGGCGCTGAAATTCCATCAACCTTCACTTCAATGCCACCGAGGTTAAAGGGCAACGCTTGTCCGGGCGTGGCGGTGAAAGAAGCTCCATTCGTTATTCCCTGCCCGAAAATAGAACTCAAAACTCCGGGTGAAAGGACGGCGGTATAACTTGCCCCATTTGCCAGGCCGATGAAGCGCTGCGATGAAAGCGCAGAAATCCCGGTATTGATCGTTGCCAGATAATCAGTTGATTGGGCGAAATAACTTTCCCACGCGAGGCGGTAACGCGTCAGTTTGTTTATTGTTGAGGGGTTAGCCGCCTGACCTTTTTGCGTGATGACCAGACAGGCCGCCCGATAATTTTTGGTCGAATTTGCAACCGACGGATCGCGCTGACCATTGGCGGAAATAATTTGATTGATCGGAATTGCCTGCCGAATGCCACTGGCCTGCACACCGGGCGCGGGGTTTGAGCCTGGGGTTGCCGAAGTCCCAAAAACATTCGTGATTAAAAAGCTGTCGGGAACCTGTTCCGGTGGTCGCAGCCCCATCAGGTAATGATCCAGTTTTGAATAGCCGTCAATCAAGCTAATCGTCGTAAATGTGCCATTTCCATTGTCGCGCCAGACATTCCCTTCAGAAGATGAAGAGCGCGGCGCGGCGGGTTGACTAAGCGAAGATTCAGCATTGAAAAAGAAATTCCAATGCTGAAGGTCGCGTCCCAGTAAAACTGTGCTGGTGCGTCCAGGGTACAAAACATACGCCAGCCATGCGTGTCCCTGCTCCTGACCAAAAATTGAGAGCGCATGATTCGCACCTAAAAATCGAGTCGTTGGATATTCTGGATACTGGGTCAGAATATTGCTCATATTCAGGAAGCCCATCATTCGCTTGCCGCCCAGTGCGCCATAAGTATCAGAGTCAAAAATGTCCTGATTGATACCGCTGACATTATTCCGAATGGGCGAATAATACGCGAAGGCATTACCTGGCAAAGTGTAATTAAAATCCAGCACGACATACGCGAAATCATAAACATCCTGATTTGGATGCGCGTTGTAAAAAGCTTTGATAGCATTTAATTCATCCAACGTTTGCGTCGTCGAAAAATATTGCGCGAAAGGAGTATTGGCAGCAGGAACCGTTGGGTTAGCAAAATTTACCAGCGTTGGCGCAGGCGCAGTTCCACCGCCTGAAATTCCAACTAAAGCTGTCGTAGTTAGTTGAGCTGCACCATAAACAACTTGTATACGACCATCATTAAATAACGTGACCTGGAAACGATGCACACCAGTGTCACCAGGATTGTTGAGAAAATCGCTGATGTTGTTCCAGCTAATTAAGACGCGATCACTGGCTTTGCGAATATAAATTCCGCTGGCCCCCTGTGTGGCGGGTGCGCGTGCATCCAGGTCATGCCAGTACGCCGCAATGCGCGGTAAAGCCGATTGCAGAACCGCCAGTGATTCACCGGAATCAATCGTGCTATCGTCAAAAAAAATACTGTTAGTACCGGCGGGACGAAAGGTCATATTGCCATTGCTGCTAATCGCCACATTTAAATAATTCGTGCCGTAAAAACTGAAATTAAATCCTAAATCCTGGACAAGATAAGCATCGTCACCAGCCTCGACACCTTGCACACTTGGGATTTTTGGATTGACTGCCGGCGCAACCGTCAGGTCAAGTTTGGTACCTAAATTCGTATCATACGTTGCAGTGCTGCCTGAAATCGCATAGCCCGCGCCAGCAGGCGTAAATAAAACTGAGCGTCCCACTAAGCTGAAAGGTGTGGGCGGAATAATGATTGTGCCATCATCCTGTATGACGGAAACGTCATTCGTGTCGGTGACGACGGCTTCGGTTTTATCGGCTTCTATCCCAACTCTGGCTAAGCGCTGACGATTAAATTCATGCAGCGCCCAGGCCTCGCGCGCAATTTTCTGCTGATCCCAGTCTTTGCCTGCGTGCGGACTGTGCAGCGTGCTGGTGCGCTGTTCTGGTTGAATTTGTGCTGCCTGCTGAAAGGGGAGCAGGACAAAAGCTGCGATAATGATGCCAACGATAATGGGTGACTTAAACTTAAAAGACATAAATATTTCCTGGGTTTTTTCGCTGTACAGGGAGGAAACAGAGAGCGACCAATGGGACTCGTTTGGGGCGCGTCAAAGCTCGAAGTCGTCCACCATCATCGAGCCGTTACAAAAAATATCAGTGGTCAGGGCTTTGTTGGTTGGTCTTTGGTTATGGAACGAAGCCCTTACATTTATTTTCCAAAGACCAACCAACAAAGCCCAAAGACCGCATTCATAATTTCAATAAAATAAATATTTTCGCCAGGCTTCGTCGCTGCGTCCGAGGTAGCGCATGATCTGGCGATTCACATGTAAGCTAAACGCCTGGGGACGTTTGATCAAATTCATCCCGGCTTCTTCGGGGGTCGAGCTTCCTTTGCGATTATTGCAGCGTTTACAACAGGCCACCAGATTGTCCCAATTGGAATGTCCACCGCGTGATCTGGGAATCACATGATCAAGAGTTAATTCTGCCGGCGCTAACACGCGCCCGCAATACTGGCAGGTGTTGTGGTCGCGCAACAAAATATTTTTTCGGGACAGGCTTTTTCGCTCAAAAGGAATATGGACGTAATCAAGCAATCGGATGACCGATGGCGTCGGCACTGTGACGCGCGGGGTGCGTAACATGTGATTTCCCTTTTCTTCCGTCCGGGCGACCCCCTTTAAGACAAGGACGACAGCTCGGCGAACATTGCAAACATTGATCGGTTCATATGTCGAATTTAAAACCAGGACTCGACCATTCATAGGCAACCCTTTCCGTGTGAGTTAAATAAACGGATGGAAACAGACGAGACTTCCACCCGCGCCTGAGACCGGACTGGTTCAGACTGAATGTTAACAGACTAAGATTTTGAAGGGGATAAAGCTGGTTGAAAGAGGGCAACAAGCACGTGTGAGCGACGCGCCGGCGAGCAGAATACGCGTCCCTGAAAAAATGGAATTTATTAACCGCGTAAGAAAATATTGGGAAGGTTGCACCTCACAAAATAATCATCAGATAGGTTTGGAATTTGAAAAATCATTTTATCATTTGCCACTGCGTTGTTAAAGCCAAATCTCAAGCGGTAGTGCGCGTCCGCTGTGCAGTCCGCAGTATCTGGTAGCAGGATTGTTATTTGATCGAAGCACGTTTGAGCAGCGTCGGACTCTCGAATAATACTCCCAGCCCTCGCACCACGGCGCGCGCCGGACTTTCAGCCAGTTGCACGGAGAGTTCGCTTTCTTTCGATAATCGTTCGTCAAACCCGGAGAGCAGGGAACCGCCACCCGCTAACACCAGCCCGCGATCATAAATGTCACCGGAGGCTTCCGGCGGCAAAGCTTCCAGCGAATCTTCCACCGATTTGATCATGCGGGACACGATGGGTTCGATGGCTTCGTAAATTTCGACGCTGTTGACTAAGGCCATTTCCGGGCTGCCGGAAATCGTACTGCGACCTTTCACATTGGTCGTTTGTTCGTGTTCGAGTTGGACGGCACAACCCAGTTCGATTTTTACGCGCTCAGCAGTGCGTGGGCCAACCAAAACGTTATGATTGTACTTAATCATATTTGAAATCGCGGTATCGAGGTCGTTGCCACCAATGCGAATCGTCTGCGAAAAAATCACGTGATTGTGAATGACCGCTGCCACCGTAGTCGTGCCCGCGCCGACGTCAATCACCAAAGAGGCGCGTTGATCTTCCGGGTCAAACCCGGCTCCGAGGGTGACGGCTAAACCTTTATTCACGAATTGAATATTGTTGACGCCGGCTTCTCGCGCTGCATATTGCAGGGCATAATGTTCGATGTCTGAGGCATCTGACTGCACCGCCAGCAGCACTCGGCGGGCAAAATGAGAACGACCATCGCGGGCTTTGCGAATGTAACTTTCCAGTAACTTACCCGCCAGCGCGGAATCCGCGACAACGCCATCGTGGAGTGGACTGATGACTTGTGTATCGTCCGAGGCTCGTCCCTCTAATTCCAATGCCTCCATGCCAACGGCCACCACTTCGCGCGTGTTTTTGTCGTAAGCCAGCAGCGAAGGTTCGTTGACGACAATGCCACGTCCACGGGCGAAGACCCGCGTCCGTGAAGTGCCCAGATCAACTCCTAAATCATCAGTCACCAGGCTGCGCCAGGAAGATATTTTCATCATGTTGGGATTACCTTAAATACACGTGTTATTGAATTAACTCTTCTTTATTTGAGTTCTCCGGGCGATTGCGAAGTGAGCGGCAAAATAATCTTTAGCGGATGAATGCAGGTGGCGCTCAACTAAGCCAGCAGCTTCGCCATGTTAAGCAGCGAAGCGGTCAGATAGCAAGCGAATTTGAAAAAAATCAGCCTGGCTAAAGGTAGTGCGTAACAGCGCGGGTGAGGGTCAGCACGGTGACTGAGTTCGCACCTCCTGAAATTAATGTCCGGGCGATCTCATCGGCGGTTGATCCGGTCGTCATGATGTCATCAACGATTAATATATTTCGCTGTTCGATTAATCTGGGGGCACGAACCTGGAATGCGCCTTTGAGTGATTTGGTGCGGGCTTTGGCATCCATTCCCGCCCGATGTCGTTCGGTGTCATTAACTCTGACCAGGCTGGACAAATTAACCGGCAACCTGGTTGCGCGGGCCAGCACTTTGGCAATAACCTCAGCCTGATTAAAGGTTCTGCTTTTTTGTCGCGCAACGTGCAGCGGAACCGGAATGATTATGTCTATGGTTTGTTCGTTTGGAAGTTGCTGAAAAGTTTCAGCGAGCAGTGTTTCCAAATGTCGGGAAAGCACGGGCTGGTCTTTGAGGAAGAGTGTGCTTTCGCGTAAGGCTCCCTGATATTGACCACAGGAACGGGCGTAAACAAAGGCCATTTCATCGCACCTGCCACATTTTCGAGCCTGCGACACGAGCCTCAGGCGAGGGAGCGAGACATCGCATTTTTCACAAAAATCATAATCCAGATGAACGGTTTCTGTCTTGCACCAGCACGCCTGACAAGCAACTCCGTCGCTCAAATTAAGGTCGGTTGAATTGCACACGCGACATTTGGCGGGGAAGAGTAAAGCGGCGGAACTATCGCTCAGAGCAGCTTTGATTTTTGCCAGGCTGTAAATTGATTTACTCCAACGGCTTCACATTTTCATGAATCCATTTGATGACATCTTCAGTTGAAGTCCCAGGCAGGAAAATTTGTGAAACGCCCGCTTCTTTGAGTTTTGGAATATCGTCTGCGGGAATGATACCACCGCCAAATAAAGGCACATCATCCATGCCGCGTTCTTTCATCAGCGCGGCTACGCGCGGAAAAATCGTCATGTGTGCGCCAGATAAGATCGAAAGCCCGACGATGCGCACATCTTCCTGCACCGCCGCGTTGACAATCATTTCCGGCGTTTGGCGTAAGCCGGTGTAAATTACTTCCATCCCGGCGTCACGCAACGCACGCGCGATCACTTTGACGCCACGATCATGACCGTCGAGTCCGGGTTTTGCTAATAAGACTCTGATGTTTTGTGCTGGCATAAATTTGGTTGCAATTCGAGAGCGCTAAAATATCATTGCCTGCGTAAGATTGGAAACAATCACGCTCAATTTTCAACTCTCCACTTTCCCCTCTTTGGCAGCAGAAAAATATTCACTCGTCTACATTCTGCTCTGGAGTGGAGAATTGAAAGTGGCGAGTTGAGAATGCGAGTTATCAAATTTACACTCCGCATTTATTGAATCTCAAGCTCGACCATTTCTGACACGAGATACTGGTAATGCAAAAATAATTGATACGACCCAGGTTTGATTGACTCAGGTAATTTTGCCTCGACCTGCCACGTCGAATTTTTCGGGACAAATCCGACAAAATCAGGGATCAGTAAATCATCGTTAAGCTGCAAGCGAACATTTTCGGTCGTCGCGTCTTCTGGCAGGTAATCAACGAATAAAACCAGCGATGATTTTAGCCCTTCCGCATAAATATCCAGCCCATAATCAAAGCTATTTCTAACCGTCACAATTTTTGGTTTTTTGCCAGCGCCGGGAATTATGTGAATTGGCAAAGAATTGGAATTGTGATGATCCGCAATTTGCAGCGTAACGTTCACTGTTCCGGTATCTGTCCCCGCTGGAATTTCGCCTTCAAGATAACTCAGTTCGTTAAGCGGAAGTGCAAAGCGAGCAGCAGCAAAATCCTGATGGCGATGACGTAACGCTCCGGCATGAATCACCTGATTATTTTTACCTCCGATAATTATTTGCACAGAATTACAATCAATCTTTTCGTTGTCTAAACCAGCCGCAATGATACCAATTTTGGCCTGCTCGCCCGCAGTTGTAAAAGATGAAATACTTAAATCTTCTACCTGCCCTGCGAGCAGAATTTGCGGTTGAAATTGTTGCTGAAACGCAGTTTTTTCAACGTATGGTTTTCGCAAAACAGTCCAGCAATATTGTGTGCCTGCGCCGGAGAGCCTGACCAGTTGCGCACCGATTTCGCTGGCCAGATTTCTTAGCTCCGGCGCGGTGAAAGTTGCGCCTGTCCACGTATCTTTGGCGAAATCTTCATATTCATTATTGATGACGCTGTTGGTGAGGAACAGGTAAAACCCACCCGGTTGAATTTTCTGATAGACGTTTGTGATATTTGCGGCAATGGCTTCTTTGCTTGGCACGTGCTGATACACATAGACTGAAAATCCGAGGTCGAAATAATTGTCCGGGATTTGCTTCAGGCTGACACCATCAGATTCGGTCCAGTGTATGTTAGCAAGATGAGCGAATCTTTCTCTGCCCTGCTCAATCATTGCGCCGGAAACATCCACTGCCCAAACTTCGCTGAAAATCTCTGCCAGCGAGTTGGTCATCCGTCCAATGCCACAACCGATTTCCAGAATTTTCAGATCGCTGAAGTTTTGTTCGCCCAGCACTTCACGAAATTCGGGCAGCCACCATTGCGTCAGATCAGCTTTGCCACTCGCAAAAAAATCCTCATCGCTTTGATTCACCGCAACTGTATTGATGTACCATTTTGCGTTTTCACGCGCCCGGGCATCCCAGTCCTGTTTCATCAACGCTGAATGCGCCGCTAGTTTGGTGGAGCCGTTAGATGCACTCATCCTGATTCCTCTTGCAGAAGCCCGCACGCAGTAAGGGCGAAAAAGCATACTTACTCCGTGCGTGTTTCTGCAACTGAATATTAGTTCATCACCTTCAGTTTTCCGTCCGTGTCATAAAGATCAAGGGAGCCGTATTTTTTCAGGCCTTCGATGATTTTAGCGGCATCGCCCACGGCTACGACCTGCAATTTATCCATCACCAGATATTTCCGTGCGACGCGTTGCACGTCATCAGCCGTGACCGCCGCGATTTTGACTGGATATGTATCCCAGTAATCAGCGGGAAAGCCATACAATTTAAGCGTCAGCATGTCAGAGAGGACAGAGCCTGGCGATTCAAGTTGCAGCGCAAATCCGCCCACAATGGAGCGCTTCGCATTTTCCAGTTCCTTTTCAGGGACTTTCTCTTCCTGCAAACGTTTCAGTTCGTAAAATAATTCTTTCATCGAACCTTCTGTCACCTCAGTCCGAACTTCTGTTCTGGCGCTAATTCCACCACGATATTTATACGTGGAAACATTGCTGTAGGCTCCGTATGTGTAGCCTTTGTCTTCGCGCAGGTTAAGGAACAGGCGAGCAGAGGCTGAGCCTCCCAACACCTGATTCATAATTTCAACCGCGAAGTAATCGGGGTCATCGCGGGTGATGCCCTGACTGGTCAGTACCAGATTTGTCTGGGCTGAGCCGGGACGATCAATCAAAGCAATTTTTGCCGCACCAACGCCGGAGACCGCAGGAATATTCGGCGCTGTTGCTTCACCTTTTTGCCAGGCTCCAAAAGTCTTTTCCAGCAGCGCGATGGTTTCTTTTGGATTGACATCGCCGACGATGGAAAAGATGGCATTATTTGGTTTGTAGTAAGTTGCGTGGAATTTTTGTAAAGCTTCTGGTGCGAGCTTTTGCAAATCAGCCGCCGTCAAATTAAACCTTCCGCCGGGATGATTGCCATACATCATTTTTGACATCATCTCACCCGCGAGAAAATTTGGGTTTGCCCGATTCAGGCGTAAAGATCCAAGTGCGCGGGTTTTTAGTTTATTGAATTCATCCGCCGGAAAGTTTGGATTCAACAGGACATCGGCAAACAGTTCCATGACCTGATTCATATTTTCAGTTAAACCTGAAGCGGCAACAGTAGACGTGAGCGAAGTCAAACCCGCATTGGCAAAAAGTGTTGCGCCAAGCGCATCAACCTGTTCAGCAATTTGTTTGCTGTTACGTGTTTTCGTCCCTTCGCGCAGGAGCGTCGCAGTGTATTGTGCAACGCCAATATTATCGGACTGATCGGACATGCCACCGCTCAAAATCGTCATCTGCATCGAAAAATTTGGCAGACTGTGATCTTCCATGATCATCACCTGCAAACCATTACTGAGTTTGGTTTCAAATGGTCGCGGTAATTTTACTTTCAAGATTTCTTTACTGACGGGCGCTTTACCTTTGATCACTGCGCCTTTGGTTGATTGCTGTTGTCCCGCAGGCGGAAGCCCCTGCGCAAATAACGAGGCTGAAACAAAAAATGCACTGACAAAAGTGTTGATAAGTTTGAAATTTTTCATGATTTATTTTGCACCTCCTGCGGCGGGAGCGCCTACTTTAGGTTTGGGCTGCGCCAGCAAAACCGTGCGGTTATTGGCCTGTAAGTATTTTTTAGCGACACGCATCACATCGTCTTTGGTGACGACGGCTAATTTTTGCAAGCGCGTATTGATCAGGTTCGGATCATTGTAGGCAATCGCGTCCTGCGCCAGGCTCATTCCAATACTCAGCGAGCCGTTCATGCTGCCAATCGTGCTGCGACGGGCAAAGCTCTTGGCTTTTTCCAATTCCCAATCAGCAATTGGCTCGGTTTGCAGGCGCGATATTTCTTCATTGATGATGGCCTCAACTTCATCAGATTTTTTGCCCGGCGCAATGATCGCTTGCAGGTTGTATGACCCGGCGCCACGACCAGCCTGCGCGAAGCCGCCGATTTGCAGGGCGAGTTGTTTGTCTTTGACAATTTTCTGGTACAGCCGCGAGCTTTGTCCGCCCGATAACACCGTATTAAGAATGGTCATCGCATAGGCGTCGAGTGTATTGCCAATCAATCCTTTATATCCAATTCTCAGCATCGGCAATTGCGCCAGCGAATCATCAACCTGCATTCTGCGTTCAGCGGTTTGCGCAGGTTCAGCGATGTCCACGGGCGGAGGCGTTGGCTGGGCGGGGATTGCCTCAAATTGTTTTTTGATACGATTCAAAGCATCGGCGGATTTGAAATCGCCGACCAGCGCCAGCACCGCGTTATTTGGTGCGTAATAGAGCCGGAAAAAATCGCGGACATCGTTGACGGTAGCGGCGCTCAGGTCTTCCATCGAACCGATGACTGAATGTTTATAGGCAAAATTGTCATACATCAGTTCGCCAAATTGTTCATTGGCTTTGCCATAAGGTTGATTGTCGAGCCGGAGCCGTCGCTCTTCCTGGACAGCATTTCTTTGGTTATCAAGATTTGCCTGCGAGATGTCCAGGCTTTTCATCCGGTCGGATTCAAGGAAAATGGCGAGGTCAAGTTGATTGGCGGGCAGCGTCTCAAAATAAATTGTCCGCTCCGTGTTGGTCGTCCCGTTCATCTGGCCGCCATTGTTATCAATCAGCATGAAGTGTTCGCTTTTGCCGACATTTTCTGAGCCTTGAAACATCATATGCTCAAAGAGATGAGCAAAGCCCGTGCGGCCTTTTTTTTCATCCCGTGAACCAACGTTGTAATTTACCACTAGCGAAATTACCGGAGCGCTGTGATCTTCAACGAGCAAAACACGCAAGCCATTTTTCAGCTTGATGTCCTGAAATTTAATTTGCGGATTTTTGATAGCGGGAGCCGCAGCTTTAGCGGCACTTTGCGCCAGAGCTTGCGGAGAAATTTTCTTTTGTGCGTTCACACCTGCGATAATTAATGAACAGGTGCCGAGCACAAAAGCGAGGCGGAATGAGTTTTTCATCTTCGTTGACTCCTTTAATATTTGGATTTAGTACGATAATCAGGGCATTCAGGAAAAAACAGTTTTCGCTCGCCGTAAGGCGCATTATTTAGCATTTTTGTGAAGTTTGATTTCGTCTCCTAATAGTTTGATCTCTTCTGCGTCATTTTCTAAAATTCTTTTTGTTCTGGAACAAATGCCCGTCCCAAATTTTCCATTGTTTGGGCCATAAGCATAAATCAGGTATTTCATACCAATTGCGAAGGGAAAACCACAATCACCCCCTCCACTACCCGTCACAATAAATATTTCTTTAGAACGTATTTGTTTCCAGGATTTTTCCACTTGGAATTTGATTAACATTCCGAACCCATCTTGCTTTTTATCAATTTCAAGAACCTGTCCTACAAAAATTGCTTTGGCGTCCTTACGTGCCACTTCTACTTGCTGTTTAAGCGACATCGTGCGCGAAGGTAAGCTACAAGAGCAAGCGAATGATTCAGTCGAGCATGTGAGTATAAAGGCAGTAAAGATGAACAAGAGAAAATTATATTTATTCATTATGGTCCCCGCTTCATTTGATGGAACTCTAACTAGATTTTAAAAACTCGGTTCCTGATATTCACCAAAAATTGGTCTTAGCGCATCGCACATTTCACCCAGTGTGACATCGGCGCGGGCGCAATCAATTAATAACGGCATCGTATTGACAGCAGGATTTTCTGCGCCGCGTTTGAGTGCATCAAGGGCGCGTTGGGCTGCGCTTTGATCACGTTCGGCGCGGAGTTTTTTCAACCGCTCTTCCTGCAACTGTCCAACGGAATTGTCAATCTGCAAAATGTTCGGTTCGCCTAATTCTGTCCCCTCCATTTCGTATTCGTTGACGCCGACGATGACTTTTTCATGGCGTTCGACGGCGCGTTGATACTGATAGGCTGATTCGTGAATTTCTCTTTGCGGGAATCCGGCTTCAATGGCTTCGACCATCCCGCCGAGCGCGTCAATCTTGCGGAAATATTCCCAGGTTTCTTCTTCCAGTTCATTCGTTAATTTTTCCACGAAGTAAGAACCACCCAACGGATCAACTGTATTGGTGACGCCGGTTTCGTGCGCGATAATTTGTTGTGTGCGTAACGCAATTAAGGCGGCGCGTTCGGTCGGCAACGCCAGCGCTTCGTCATAACCATCGCAGTGCAAAGATTGAGCGCCGCCTAACACTGCCGCCAGCGCCTGAATCGCGACGCGTGAAATATTATTGATCGGTTGCTGGACGGTTAACGAAACTCCGGCGGTTTGGGCGTGAAAACGCATTTGCCAGCTACGCGGATTTTTAGCGTTGAAGCGTTCCGTCATCACACGATGCCAGATTCGGCGCGCGGCGCGATACTTGGCAATCTCTTCAAAAAAATCGTTATGGGCATTGAAGAAAAATGAGAGGCGCGGCGCGAATTCGTCTACGTCTAAACCTTCACGAATACCGTATTCAAGATATTCAATGCCATCGCGCAACGTGAACGCTAGTTCCTGGGCGGCAGTGGAGCCGGCTTCGCGGATATGATAACCACTGATCGAAATCGAATTCCATTTGGGCATTTCGGCAGCGCAGAATTTGAAAGTGTCAGTCACCAGCCGCATTGATGGACGCGGCGGATAAATCCACTCTTTCTGGGCGATGTATTCTTTCAAAATATCGTTTTGTAATGTGCCGCCGAGCTTGCGCCAGTTCGCGCCCTGCTTTTCTGCCGTCGCTAAAAAGAACGCCAGAATCATCGAAGCCGGGCAATTAATCGTCATTGAAGTCGTGACCTGCTCAAGTGGGATTCCGTCGAACAAAACTTCCATATCCTGCCGCGAAGAAATTGCGACGCCACATTTGCCAACTTCGCCTTCGGCTAACGGATGATCCGCGTCATAACCCATTAACGTCGGCAAATCGAACGCCGTAGACAATCCGGTTTGCCCGTGCGCCAGTAAATATTTGAAACGCTGATTCGTGTCGAAGGCAGAGCCGAAACCCGCGAACTGGCGCATTGTCCAGATTTTCCCCCGATACCCGGTCGGATGAATTCCCCGTGTGTAAGGCGGTTCGCCAGGGAAACCGATTTCTTCCGCAAAATTTGTGTCGCGTAAATCGTTCGGCGTGTAAAGCCGCTCAATTGGTTTGAGTGACACCGTAGAAAATTCTTTTTGCGTTTCCGGCAATTTTTGCAGCGCTGGCTGGAGCGTATTTTCTTCCCACTCCTGTTGCTGTTCTGCGCTGGAATTGTTTGTTGTGGTTTCTATCATAGCTTTATTTTATCAGTGCTTCGACGTGTGTTTTCACCGTTGTACCAAGTGTGCGTAAATTGTAACCGCCTTCCAGACACGAAACCAAACGACCATTTGCGGATGAAGCCGCCACGCCTTTCAGACTTTTGGTCATCACCTGATAATCCTCATTCTGTAACATTAATTGCCCTAACGGGTCTTCGCGGTGAGCATCAAATCCGGCAGAAATAATTACTAAATCGGCGGAAAATATTTTGACGATTTGTTCCAGCCCCGATTCAAACTGGCGCAGATAATCCTGGGCCGGAGTTCCCTGGGCGAGCGGAATATTGAGCGTAAATCCTTCGCCCTGCTGCTGCCCGATTTCTTTGGCAGAGCCGGTGCCTGGGTACCAGGGATATTGATGCAGGCTGTAATAAAAGACAGAATCGTCCGCGTAAAAAATATCCTGTGTGCCGTTGCCGTGATGGACATCGAAATCCACGATTAAGACTTTTTTGATTTCCGGGTATTTGGATTGCGCATAACGAGCGGCAATGGCTGCGTTGTTAAATAAGCAAAATCCCATCGAATGGTCAACGGTCGCGTGATGTCCGGGAGGGCGACAGGCGACGAACGCATTTTCAGCCGCGCCCTGCATGATTTGATCAACTGCCAGACACGCGCCGCCTGCTGCTAAGCGTGCGACGACTTCAGATTGGCGTGAAACGACTGTATCGGCATCCAGGCGAATACGTGAATTATTGCTGGC
This sequence comes from Blastocatellia bacterium, assembly GCA_043719385.1. GTDB lineage: Bacteria > Acidobacteriota > Blastocatellia > RBC074 > RBC074 > JAFDVL01. The sequence goes on from JAYSTY010000390.1 coordinate 34,476, forward strand.
TTCACAGGCACTTTCCACGGCTGTAATAGTTTGCAGGTCATGACAGCGCAGGATGTCCGCATCCGTTGCGGCGATGGGGGCAAACATCAATAACTCTTCAGATAAATCGTGATCAGCCTGGATTCCCTTAATAATTGCCGCATATCGTGCCGGGCATTCAGGGTGCTCGCCTGTGTCGTGTTGTAAAAAATCTTTGGTGCTGATGAGTGCGGTTGCCATATGGATCGTATGTTAAGCAGGAAAGCGCCGATTGGCAAAGTAAACAGAACAACATTAAAAAAGATGAGCAGGAAAGTGGTACGGTCTTTGCGAGTAAAATCATTTCTTTCTTTTACAAGTTCGCTTGAACAGGGAAATGAACAGGCAATCAACCACAATTTTAATTATTTTAGTGCTGCTGACATTTGGCGGCTTAATTCTGGTTTCTAATTTTATCGGCGGGCGAAAATCTGCGACTGAGACAGCGATCGCTTCGGTCGCATCCAGTCCGAAATTATTGCAAACCCCGGCTTCCAGAATCAGCGCCAGCAGCAGTCGCGTTCCGGGTGAATTACAAAATGCGCTGGAGCAATTAAATAGTTTATCTGAGGCCGTCAAGGCCAGCGACTGGACAAAAGCGCAGGGGCTTTTTTCCGCCTTTGAATTGAAGGATCAGCGCTTACCTTCGCCCCAGCTTCATCATCCCGATGTCTCGCCGATTTTGCAGGATTTTTTTGACCTGTATGTTATTCAATTAGAGCGTGCCATCACGGAAAAACAGCCTAAACAGGCGAATGTTGCGATCAATCAGTTGAGCGCAATTATCGGCGAATTTCAGGCGCGGTTTGTGAAGCGTGCGCTGCCGGTTGAGGTGCAACGATTACATCATCTGATCAGAGAAATATCGCTCTGGAAAGACAGCGGCGATGAGAAGATGCTCCACGTGCGAAAAGCGGCGCTGAATGAAGCCTGGAATGATGTCGCTCCATTGGTGCGGGCGAAGCGCAATGGCGATGAAATCGCGCCGCAATTCGGAGCTTTGCTGCTCCAGTTGATGGCGGCGGAGAACGGAACAAAACTGAATGCGCTGCTGTCGGATTTGAAAACCGGACTTGAGCAGATTGACGCTTTATTTGTCCGCAAAGGGCAGGGCGCAGGGGAAAATGGAACTGCCATCCCAGATGAAGATGAGTAAAAACAACTGTGGCGTTTATGCTGCTTCTCCTCAAATCCGCCACACCATTTTGGTCAGGCCAGCCGACAACCTTCAGACTTAAATTGAAAACTAGCTTATTTTTAAGCCTTTCGCTGCTTTTTTTAAGCTGGCACAACGCTTGCACTCATTGAAACCGGAAGGGTCGAGCGACAATGGTCGAACTTACGGCTTAACCAAATCAAAAGTATTTTCCGCTACCAGAAAAAGGGTTTTCCAATTTAAGCAGTTGCTGGTTTTGCTGGGGATCCGAGCGGAATTCAATTTCAGGGAGAAATTAAACAGCTATGAAAAAGAATATTGTCTCAATTTCCTTATCAGCCGGAGTTTTGGCTGCTGCTATGTTCGTTGGCGCTTGCGATTCGCCAACCACCACTACCCCAACAGCTACCACAGCTTCCCCGGCGGCTTCAACGGCTTCGGCGGTTGCCAGTCCCGCAGCTTCAGTGGCAGCAGCAGTTGCCAGCCCGGCAGCTTCAGTAGCAGGCGCAGTTGGCTCAGCAGCGGCAGGTGCAATGGGTGCAGCGGCTGGAAAAGCCAGCGATGCGGCTGGTGCGATGAAAGATGCGGCTGGAAAAGCTGGCGCAGCGGCTGGTG
>JAYSTY010000040.1:0-1783 GCA_043719385.1 Blastocatellia bacterium
GCCAGCGAAATTGACATGGCAATTTGTGGATTGGGATTGAACGCATTCAGCGCGTCCGCCAGTCGTCCGCCCCAACCCGTTTGCGGAATTTCATTCGGCCACGCGGTTTGCCAATGCGTGAGTTGATCGCTGTGCGAAAACAATTGCGGCGGCAATGGGACTAATTTTTGCAAAAACTGTTGCCGTGTTGTCGGGGCGAGTAATGGCCCGACGTTTGGCACGATGGCCAGCTTCTTTTGTCCAAACAGGGTTTGCAATTCGGAGACGCCGGGATGCAAAGCAAAGGCGCGTCCGTCGGTGGTAGTGGGTGTAATCGGCAACAAATTTGCGCGTGGTAAAGCCAGCGTCGTGCGGGCGGCGGCGTATTCATTGTAATCGGTCTGGCTGTAGGGAATCAGCGTATTTGTTCCGTCATTGCCACCGAATAAAAAGATGCAGACCAGAGCTTTGAAATCGCCCGCCTGAACTGGTGGAACAGCCGCTGCGGTCAATGCCAGATTACCAAGCAATCCGGCAGCGCTGCTCGCACCGAGGCTGGCACAAAGTGAATGCTTAAGAAAATTTCTACGTGATGATGACATGGTTTTTATCTTCCTTATTATTTTGGCTCGTTATTTGGCTCATTATTTTTGAATGACATATTCCGGCGCAGTCATAATGCTGTGCGCAGCCTCTTTCACACGCTCAATCGGGTCAGATGGCATCTTTGTGATTTCCGCAATAATTGTATTTTTCATCGCGGTGGACATCTGGCCTGACATTAGCAAGAGGTTCAACTGTTCGACTAATTGCGCCGGGTTGGCGGCCAGCGCCGTAAAGCCGGAATAATCGCCCAGCAACGGCGGTAAAGCCGGGTCCCAGTTGAAGCCAGTGAAAATAGTAGCGCGCATAAAATTTGAACTGCCCGTGATCGAAACTTCAGTCGAAAGTTGAAATTCCGGTGCATATAAACCTGCCGCCGCCAATGTGCCAGACGGTCTGAAATCAGGCGAAAAGAAATTGAAGACGCTGGGCGAGCGATACGGATTTTGTCCCAGGGCATACGCCGGGCTTTCCATCCAGTACAACGGAAATTTGCCGCACGTACACGAAAAATTGAAAGTGCGTAATAACTGCGCCATCCGCACGATTGGCTCACGCAATTTGCCGTAGCCCTGCTGCGCCAGCATATCGGCGCTGCGTGCTTCGTAATCCAGGAGAATTGCCCGAATAACGGCTTTCATCTCACCACGCACGCCGCTGCCGTTGTTGTTGAATTTTTGCGCCACGCGATACACATAACCGGGGCTTGGATTGCTGGTGACCAGGCGTTGTATTAATTGCCGCGCAATGAACGGCCCGACGTTGGGATGATTGAAAATATTGTTTAGTGCATCCTGCAAATCTTTTTGTGGCGTTTGTCCGGCGGGCAGGGTCACACCATTGAGTACCAATTTGGGCGCGGTCGAATGATGCTCCGGCCAGGCCTCCATCGGCACGCGCCAAAACTGCCCGCTATATGGTTCCAGCAACGGCCATTTCCACCCATCTTCGGTTTTGGGAAATGAACCATAGCTCCAACCCGTGAAAACTTTGGCAAAGCCCTGAACGGTACTTTGATCGTAGGTGGGAATCGGCAGACCATTCGCATCCAGCATCAGGCTGCCATCGGGATGAAGTTTGTACAGACCAATCGAAAAAAGTTGCAACACTTCGCGGGCATAATTTTCATTGGGATGCTGACCAGTAATCGGGTCTTCTTTATCGTTCTGGATGTGATCCAGGTAACGCCCCATCGCCGGAT
>JAYSTY010000391.1:0-14636 GCA_043719385.1 Blastocatellia bacterium
AGAAGATCGAATATCAAACCGATCACAAGCCTGACGCCCGCATCTGGGAATACGTCGAAATCCGGCAGATCACGGTGGTGTCGCCAGTTGAATTGCAACTGGCGACTTACGAAGATCAGAAACAAATGGCCGGGCGCGACCGCATTTTCAAATTCAGGTTGCTGGAAGGAAGGATCACACCGGAAATCAGCTCTCTGCTATTGGAAAAAGCCACTCGTCCCATTGCGACCAGCGTCATGCCGCAGAGCGCTGGCGTGCCTCAGTTTGAAGTCCCGGTGAAACACCTGCACACGTTCGGTGGTTGCTCCGGCACGTTGAAAATTTATGCTGACCGCATCGTTTATGAGTCCCTGACAGATGCCCGCTACTGGCGCTATGGCGATGTGCAAAACTTTAGCCAGTCGGAGCGCTTCCGCTTCGAGATCGTCACCTTCGAGGACAAAATTGGCGGGTCGAAAGCTTACAACTTTCAATTGCGAGAAGAACTGCCTGTGCGAGCTTACGACTACGTGTGGGCGCACGTCTACCCCTCGAAATATCGCCGCGATGATCGGCTCGTGCAGCCCGGCGATATTCAGGTGACGCGGAGCCAGCGACCAGCAACCAAACCATGAACAAGCATGCTTTAGGCATTCAGCTACCGCAGATGAAATTAGCCTGATTGCTCCACGTCTGGTTGTAATAGCCGTTCTGATCTCATCCAATGCCCCAATATTACCCAATCAACCAGACAATTAAGGAGTCTCTACAATGAAACCTGAAATGACGGCGACGTTACCCGCACAAACGACGCAAACGGCGACACAGACCGACCCGGTTTGCGGAATGCAAATCAATCCGGCTGTGGCTGCGGGCAGTCACGAATATAACGGCGCGACGTATTACTTTTGCAGCACGAACTGTCTGAACAACTTCAAAGCCAATCCGGTAGCATTTCTGCCTTCATCTGCTTTGCAAGCTCTGCAGCCACTCAAGCCGCAGTCTCCAGCAAGCGCGGAATACACTTGTCCAATGCACCCGGAGATCGTGCGGGACGAGCCAGGCAACTGCCCGATTTGCGGGATGACACTCGAACCGCGCACGGTGACACTGGATGAAGCGCCCAATCCTGAACAGACCGATATGACACGGCGGTTTTGGTGGAGTGTCGCGCTCAGCTTACCCGTCTTTCTGCTGACGATGTCGGAGATGCTGCCAGGGCAGCCCGTGCAACAAGCGTTGTCGCCGCGTGTCATCAACTGGATTCAATTCCTGTTGGCAACGCCAGTCGTGTTGTGTGGCGGCTGGCCGTTCTTCCAGCGCGGCTGGGCATCAATCATCAATCGCAGCCCGAACATGTTTACGCTGATTGCCATTGGCACGGGCGCGGCATATTTCTTCAGCGTCTTCGCGCTGTTCTTCCCCGGCGTCTTTCCGGCTTCCTTTCGAGGACACAGCGGCGAAGTCGCGGTTTACTTTGAAGCAGCGGCGGTGATCACCGCGCTGGTGCTGCTCGGTCAGGTGCTGGAACTGAAAGCCCGCAGCCTCACGAGCAGCGCCATCAAGATGCTGCTTGGGCTGGCGCCAAAGACGGCGCGCATCATCAGACAGGGCGGCAGTGAAGAAGACATCCCGCTCGAACACATACAACCGGGCGACCTGTTGCGTGTGCGTCCGGGTGAGAAAGTCCCCGTTGACGGCATCGTCACCGAAGGCGCGAGCAGCGTTGACGAATCAATGGTCACGGGCGAGCCGATCCCGGTTGAGAAAAATGCTGACAGCAAAGTCACTGGCGGGACAGTCAATGGTACGGGCGGTCTCGTGATGAAGGCGGAACGTGTTGGCAGCGATACGTTGCTCGCGCAGATCGTGCGGATGGTGGGCGAGGCGCAACGCAGTCGTGCGCCGATTCAGCGTCTGGCCGATCAGGTCTCGGCATGGTTCGTGCCTGTGGTTGTGCTCATCGCCATCATTACATTCATTGTCTGGGCAGTCATCGGGCCGGAACCGCGCTTTGTTTATGCGATTGTGAATGCAGTGGCGGTGCTGATTATCGCGTGTCCCTGTGCGCTCGGTCTGGCGACGCCGATGAGCATCATGGTCGGCACGGGGCGCGGCGCAACTGCTGGTGTATTGGTGAAGAATGCCGAAACCCTCGAAGTGATGGAGAAGGTGAATACGCTGGTGGTGGATAAAACTGGCACGCTGACCGAAGGAAAACCGAAACTGGTGGCAACGATTGCCGCTGACGGCTTTGACGAAGCACAACTGCTGAAACTGGCTGCTACACTTGAAAAGGCGAGCGAACATCCGCTGGCAGCGGCAATCGTGGGAGCGGCGCAGGAGCGCAAAATTGAGTTACTCAAGGTGGACAACTTTCAATCAATCACAGGCAAAGGCGTTACCGGAAATGTGAACAATCAATCTGTCGTGCTCGGCAATCAGAAGCTAATGGAGCAACTCGGCATCACCTCTGACGCAGGGTTAAGCGCGGCAGCAGACAAACTGCGCGATGAAGGTCAGACGGTGATGATGATGGCGGTTGACGGTCGCATCGGTGGGTTGCTGGGCGTCGCCGACCCGATCAAAGAATCGGCTCGTGAGGCGATTGAGCAGTTACGAGCAGAAGGCATTCATATCGTGATGCTGACGGGAGACAACCAAAAAACAGCGCAGGCTGTCTCGCACCAGCTTGGACTCGATGAGGTCTTTGCCGAAGTATTGCCCGATCAGAAGGCGGACATCATCAAGCGACTGCAAGCAGGAGGCAAAGTCGTAGCGATGGCAGGTGACGGCATCAATGACGCTCCGGCGCTGGCGCAGGCACAGGTCGGGATTGCAATGGGGACGGGGACGGATGTGGCGATTGAAAGCGCCGGAATGACGCTGGTCAAAGGCGACTTGCGGGGCATCGTGCGGGCGCGGAAGTTGAGCAAAGCCGTAATGAGCAACATCCGGCAGAATCTTTTTTTCGCGTTTGTTTATAACGTACTCGGAGTCCCGCTGGCGGCGGGCGTACTGTATCCGATTTTCGGGTTGCTACTCAGCCCGATGATTGCAAGCGCCGCGATGACATTCAGTTCCGTGTCGGTTATCGCCAACGCGCTCAGGCTGCGCCGACTAACGCTTTGAACGGCAAAAACAGGTCACGCAAAAATTCTTTTCAAAAGCGTCCTATATTGAACAGCGCAGGATTTCGCGCTCGGTTTTAATAGAACGCGTGACGGCGAAATACCGCCGAGCCGACTTAACAATGTAAGGAGAAGGAAAAATGAAAACAAAAATAATTCCAACGATTTTAATGGTGCTGTTGCTCGGAGCCTTCAGCACAATAACTGCCATCGCACAACATGAAGGCCATTCAACCAAGGCAGACAAATCTCCCCCCGACAAACAGGGAAAGACAGAGATGTCGCACGATCACATGATGATGGATATGGCTAAAGAGCCACATCATATTCTGGCGATGGCTTACCACCAGAACCTGGCTACTTTTGCCCACGCTCTGCACGAACAAACGGCGGAAGCCGCTTCTGTCAACGTCGAATTTACCCGCATTGCGGTAACTGAGATGCGGCGCAATTTTGACCAGATGAAACAACAGCATCAGGAACACATGCAGACAATGAGCGCCGACATGCACACCAAAATGAGCGCGATGATGCAGCAGATGGAAACGCATCACACCGAATTGAACACCCAGCTTACGGCACTGGAACAGGAAGTTCAGGTGTCCGCACCCGACGCGAAGAAGGTCTCCACTCTGGCAGCCAGCGTCAGCTCGCACCTTGATGCCATGTCGAAAATGCACCAGAACAGTCAGGGCAGCAAGATGAAAATGAAGATGTAGGTTTGACGCGCTTGCCACGTGTTCCGTAGTTGTGGGGGCGTCCGGGCGAGGTCAGACAATTAAATAAAGCGATGATTGGAGTTAAATAAACTATGTCTAAAAAAAATATAAAACCATTTGTAGATGCAGGCAGGCTTGAGAGTGAAATCTACGAACCGCCGGCAGAAGTGCGGCAGGAATTTGATGAGGCGGCGGAACTTGGCGCGATAGGACAGCAGCCATTGATTGATAAATTACTCGATCATCACGCGAGTTCGCCAATACTATCAGGCGGTGATGTTGACGCTGCTTGGGAAGACGATAGTGTCGGCGAAGAAAGTGTTGGCGGTGGAAATCCAACGCCCGATCAGAATGTCGTAGAGGAATTAGGAAAGGCGATGGGGGTGAATTATGAAGACGGCGAGCCGCTGCATACAACCGAAAAATTAGAATCCAGAGACAAACATCGGTGGGAACTCGACCCGGCTTCATCGGAAGGTTTTGACGGGCGCATGAAGCACGAAGGAGAGTATGAAGAAAAGTGAGAACAGGATGATAGAAAGAATAGCCTGAGCTGGTGCAACCTCGCCAGGTGCGCCAGATTTTAGTGCCCACAGGAATAACGAAATATGCTGCAAAGTCTGGAAAATTTGCGCGGTTTCAAACTCCAGGAAAAGAATGGGATAATGGGTCACGTGGCGGATTATTACTTTGATGATCGCACGTGGACAATTCGTTATCTGGTAGCCGATTATGGCAACTGGGTTTTAGGTCATGAGAAGGTCTTGATTGCGCCGCAGTACATTGGGCACGCCGACGCGACATCGCATCTGCTCAGCATTGATCTGACGATGGAACAGGTCGAAGATTGCCCGCCAAAAAATACTCACCTGCCGATTTCGCAGCAACAGCATCTGCCTAAAATCTTTACGCCCACAAATCCTGATTTTGCTGACGCAGAGGCCGAGCGGGAAGCGCTGGATGACTCTAACCCTGAAGATGCCAGGCTGGCAAGTTTCCTCGCTACCAAAGGGTTTCACCTCGCAGCGAAAGATGGTGCAATTGGTCATTTGACAGACCTGATGATCAACGAAGAAAATTGGGAAATCGTATCGGTGGTTGTCAGTACGCACAATTGGTGGCCGGGGAAAACCGTTGTGCTTGCACCGGCTAACGTCAAACGCCTCAGTGTCAATGAGCGGAAAATTTATGTTGATTTGACCAGACAGGAAATCAAAGACAGCCATCCCTGATTTGCATACGCTGCGCCATTATTTTCTGACGAGTGCCGCGGAAACGTCAGGACAAGCCAGGACACAACGCGCCACCTTATTTTTTTAATGTGGAACGTTGTGCCGAGGCGATGAAGGGTCTTAATTCTTTGGCTTGTCCATCTTGTCACCCTTCATCTTGTCGCCCTTCATCTTGCCCCCTGTCATCTTCTTGTGCATTTTGTGCTTCTTGTGCTTCATCATCTTGCCAGGCTTGGCCATCTTATCCTTTTCCATTTTGTCCTGGGCAGGCATTTTATCCTGGGCAAAGGTTGTCAAAGCAGCGGGGCCGACCAGTAACGCGGCGGCCATGAAAAGTGCAGTGATTTGTTTACGCATAAAGTTATTTTCTCCTCAGCTTGTGATCCATCACGCGGCGAAACCCTCGCCGCAGGGCAGGCACGCAGACCCTGTTAATGGCCTGCATACCAGTCGTAACCGCGCTCGGCCCAGTAATCAGCCGGACGACGGTCGGTAAAACGAATTGTTCCGATTCCTTTGATATTTTTGATCCCGTATTTGACTGGAATCACCAGCCGCAGCGGCGCACCATGTTCCGCGGTCAAAGGCTGGCTATTCATCTCGTAACAGAGCAGCGTTTGCGGATGCAGCGCACTTGCCATATCCAGCCCCACGTAGTAGCCGCCGTCAGCGGTTGTCAGGCTAACGTAACGCAGCAAATCTTCAGGCTTGCGCTGGACATCGGGCGCTTCGCCATTGCGCGTCGCAGGCCGATAAACATTGGCGAAATCGGCGAAGCGCGCACCCGCCCATTGCACAATAACGCTCCAGCCTTCGATACATTTCAATTGCGTTACCATCTCGATACGCGGCAAGGCTTTGAGCTGATCCAGCGTCAGCAGCAAGTCTGAGGTTGCTACGGCTTCGTCTGCTTCTTCGTCCGTTTCTTCATCTGTTTCTTCGTCGGCATTGGCAGAAGAGCTTTCCGGCTTCGTCTTATCTTCCTCATTGGTCGCCTCAGCTAATCCAAGCACATGCAATTTCCAAGCCTTTAGATCGGGTTCCTCCTCTAAGCCGATGTCGCCGTTGACGCGTGGTTCGCGCGCTTGTTCACGCGGAAACGTAGGCGCCAGGCGTGCGCCCTTGAAATAATCACGCGCCAGTTGCTCGTCAATTTCGAGCGCACGGCGCAGCGGCCACTGGATGCCGTCATCCTCGCGCCGCGTCGAAAGCCAGCGCCAACCGCCCACGCCCGCTGCTGCCGCCGCTGCGCCCCACAAAAAGCTGCGGCGCGTGCGGCGACGCATTTGTTGCTCGACATCCTGGTTTATCAATTCCTGTTGTTCCTGCGTCATGGCTTTGTTTCCTGTACCGGAGTTTCTTCAATGGTCGTTATTTCATAGCCCGTGACCATCGCACGAAAATTATTCCACCCGGCTTTGATGACCTGCGCGACATGCACAAGAAAGAAGAGCACATAGCCTATCGTCAGCCAGAAATGCTCAAAGCGTGCCCACTCGTAACCGCCCAGCAACGACGTGAGCCACGCGAATTGCACCGGTTTGTAAATCGCCAGCCCGGTCAGCAGCGATCCTACGCCCATCAAAATAATGCTGGTGTAAGCGATTTGCTGCGCTCCATTGAATTTGCGGCGTGGCAGCGGCTCTTTCCTCAGATGCAGGTCGTGCAACACGACTTGCCACGCTTCGCGCAGGGAATGCCGATTCGGCAGCAGATACCGCCACTCGCCTGAAAAGGCCGTGTACAAAACATACAGCAGGCCATTGATGGCGAAGAGCCACATCAGAAAAAAATGCCACGCCATCCCATCCGCCAGCCGCTGCGCAAGATTGAAGGTGTTGTAAAACCACGCGGGGAAAAACTTGAAGAGCGTCACGCCGCCCAGTCCGATGCGATAGACATCATTCGCCCAATAGATCAGCAACCCGCTCCAGATCATCAGCATCAGCACCGGAAAGTTGATCCAGTGGAACCAGCGAATCGCCAACGGATGTTTTTTCTCTATTCGTTTTATCGTTTCCTCTTGCATAAGGTTTCTTTACGCAGTTGCTACACCAGGTAGCTCGGATAGCTTAAGTGTGTCAGGCTCTCTGACGATCTCATAGTCGAACTAATCATCGTCGCTATGCTTAGTACAGTGAAGTTCAATACATATATGCTGAAAATTAGTACAGCGCAGAAGTTGCTTGCTAACAAATACACTCTTACCTTACTTACCAAAGCAACTTTCGCGCCAGCGTTCCGCTCGCTCAACCTGCGAATTAGTAAGCAACTTTTCATGTTAGCTACTCCCGCCATTCAAGCGCCGCCGCGCAAGATATGCCGCACAGGCTTGCTCGCCGCAACGATCAGCCGATGAATTGCCTGCCCTCTATAAATTATTTATGGGGATTGTTAATGGGGATTAATGAACTGGAAATATTCAGTCTTCTATAGTGTGAGCATACATTTATCCAGTCTCTCACGTATTGCTCTCATCCTATATATCTCCACGACTGCTCAGAATATTCCCAACGCCCCATGAATACACCAGAAAATTTAATTTTCAGGGTACTTGAATTTCTGGCGATCAACTCAGTTCACTTAAGTCGCCAGCCGCAATAATTCATAACATTGACAGGAAGCTGCTTCCAGTCCGGCCCGATTCAGGATTTGGATTTGACCGCGTACATAAGAGATAAGTTTGGTTTGTTGCAGGACGCGGGCGGCTTTGACGACACCTTCGCGGCGCACGCCCAGCATGTTGGAGATCAGGTCCTGCGTCATTACCAAATTATCAGAGCGCAGGCGGTCATGGCTCAGCAATAACCAGCGAGCGAGTTGCTGCTCGACCGAGTGGAGGCGGTTGCAGACAGCCGTTTGTGAAATTTGCGTAATCAGCGCCTGGGTGTAGCGCAACAACAGCAATTGCAGCGGCCCGCCCAACTCAAACTTGTCGCGCAAGGTCTTCACTTTCATCTTATAGGCATTGCCCGCGCTCTGCACTACTGCCCGGTTTGGCGTCGTATCACCGCCCAGAAAAATAGCAATGCCCCGCATCCCTTCAAATCCCACTACCCCAATTTCCGCCGTCATCCCATTGGCCATGAGGTAGAGCAACGAAACGATGGAGGTGGTGGGGAAATAAACCTCGGTCATCTGTTCACCCGATTCGTAAATGACTTCGCCGAGTCCTAATGATACGGGTTTCAGGTGTGGCAGGAGGGATTCATAAACCGCTTTGGGCAGGGCCGCGAGCAGTTGATTTTCAAGCGGACTTGGTAATTTGGCAGCGTTGGACATAAGAGGCCTTTCGATGATGACGTTGCAGCAGCATTTTCGAATTGCCTCTGGTTAGAACTGAGGTGGAGCGTGCTGCGACGAGGGAAACTATAACCTGAAAATTATAATCCATAAGTGCGCTAACGCACATAGGATTTGCTGATGCCTGCTATAATTTTATTTCAGGCTCAATCTTACAAACGCGCATCAGGTTTTAGTTTTACTAAAGCTGGTCGTACCGCAAAGCTGTGGATGATCTTTTAAATGAGCTATCCGGTATGTATCCGCAGCGCTCTGGCAATGACCTGTCTGAGCGTTGCGCATACGGTGTGGGTAAGGATGCACTGAGCAGAAAAGATATTTCTTGCTGAAATCGGGGGATCGACGGGGAGAGGTGTCTTTTTTGTTTAGTACGGGTGAATTGTTGTGTTGGTTAGTTTGGTTTGCGGCAGATAATTTTGTTTCGTACAGTCCAGCGTAGCAAAAACAGACAGGCCGCATCAGATGAATACAAGCCTGTCGAGAAAAGAAAAATCATCAGCCTTATTATAAGAAAGAATTATGACGTTATTAATTTGAAAATAACAAATGAAGCCTATCCTCTCCAAACAATTTAAAATCCATCTATTACTTATATTTTCAGGTGGTATAGAAATTGCTATTGCCATTTCCTAAGAAAGGTCTTGAGCTATATGTGTATATATTCTCATTAGACCAATAGTAGTTTGTTACTGGCAAACATATCTACCGAAAAGAGCTATTAACTTAATCGCTTAACCTGAAGCCTGATACATGTCCAGTGCCCGGGGTTAAGACAATTTGTAAGCCGGCAAAAAACATATTCGGGCAATACCTTCTGGCGCATTTACCAGGTGAAGGTTTGGTAAAGGTGTGACCGGAGGTGTAACAAAAACACGTCAACCAAGGAGTTAAAATGAAGAAGTTGAGATTTATCTTTGTACACTTGTCCGCCCTCTTTGTAGTGCTGACAGGAGTCGTTCCATCATTCGCCAGCAGCCATCGTGAGGCACCGCTCATTATCGCTGATCCACTGGCTGACAACACAGATGTCTATGCCTTTCGCAGCACGGAATCCGGGCGGGAAGGATTTGTTACTTTAGTTGCGAATTATATTCCGTTCGAGGAACCCGCTGGTGGCCCACACTTTTATAAGTTCGATGACACCGTCGTGTACTCAATCAAGGTTGATAATACAGGTGACGGAGTAGCGGATATTACTTACCAGTTTCGCTTTACCAATCGCTTTCCTAATCCAGATACCGTGCTTGGGATGGCAACGGGGCCGATCACTTCGTTGACCGATCCTGACTACACGGAACCACAGGTATACAGCGTAACGCGCGTGGATAGCACTGGCTCAACGCTGTTGGCTGACGGATTGATTACACCACCATGTAATATCGGTTCGCGGACGACGCCTAACTATGAAACAGCTTTGGCGCAACCGGCGGTTTATCCGTTGGGTAACGGTGGACGGATCTTTGCCGGACAACGTGACGAAGGCTTTTATGTCAATGTCGAAGGCGTTTTTGATACGCTTAATTTACCCGTGACAGAAACGGGCGGAATTGATTCAACCGCTGGTTTCAATGTCAATACACTGGCCATTGAAGTACCAGTGCAGGCGCTGACACGCGGCGGCACTGTGCCCACCAGCTCAACCGCCAGCAACGCCGTGATTGGTGTCTGGGCGACAGCGTCACGCACTTCCATGCGGACCTTTAACTTTAACAATCAAAATCTGACTGTTCCGGCAGTGCGCCAGGTTTCACGCCTCGGCAGTCCGCTGGTCAATGAGTTGGTCATTCCGCTTGGACGCAAGGATTCCTTCAATGCTTCTGAGCCAAAAGACGACGCACAATTTGCGGCGTTCGTTGTGGACCCTCAGCTTGCGAAGTTGCTTAATGCCGTCTTTGGCTTGCCCGTGCCAGCCGCACCGCGCAATGATCTGGTCGCAGTGTTTGCAACCGGGATTCCAGCGGGTGCTGTGCCAGGAGCACCAAATTTTACGACGTTTCTTTCGGACGGTATTCCGCACGAAATGCTTCGTTTGAACGTCGCAATTCCGCCCACGGCGGCTGCCAGTCGGAATCGTTTGGGATTGCTTGGCGGTGATATCGCCGGGTTCCCGAATGGTCGCCGCATTGGCGACGATGTGGTAGACATCGAATTACGTGCGGTGGCGGGCGGTACTCCCTTCACACCACAATTCAATGTTGCTCCCAACAATATACTCGGTGACGGTGTCCCACAGAACGATGTGGCATACCTGGACCGTTTCCCGTATCTCGGCACACCGCATCCCGGCAATGATAGCGGCAGGAGCGTCCCGCACGTTCACCATAAACAAAATTAGCGATCTCCGGGTGCAGGAGCGAAAGAAACATCCGTTCCTTTCGCTCTCTGCTCCGGGGGCAAATATCATTAGGTTTCATTACCTCTCAATGGAGACAACGATATGAAAAAGACGTGGGAAAAATTTGGGCTGATGACGTTCAGCCTCGGCATTGCACTGCTTTTCATGGCAATTCAGGTGAAAGCAGCGCCCATCACATTTACGGCTAATACCACTGGTACTTTCAGCACGGGGTCGTGTGTGACTTGTACGGTAGACAACAATGTGGTTCCGACGATTACCTCATCGGGTGGCGGCGGACTCTCGGCAATTGGTTTTATCAGTAATACCGGGATTAGTAATACACCGCAATTTACCGTGTCACTCGACAACGGGCAATCGGTGATGGTGACATTGGGGACACTGACAGCGGCCTCAAGCGTACCGCTAGGAACGGGGCCGAGTTTTACTGGTTCCACCTTTGCACTGAATGTCAGCTTTACCGTGCCTGCCGGGGCAACGCCCAATCTAGGAACCTTCACGGCGACGCTGACCGGACAGTTAACGCAAACTTCATCCGGGGTGCAACTCCAGTTTACCGGCTCACCTCTGACGTTTACGCAGGGCGGGCAAACCTTCACGCTGGCGCTCCAGCCGACCTCAATCGTGCTTAATACACAAAGCAATGTGCCACTGACGGCAATACTGACCCTAAACGGCGGTGTTGCTCCTGTTCCTGAACCTGCCACCCTGCTACTGCTGGGAAGCGGGCTGGCAGCACTGAGTGGAGCGATCAAACGGCGTAAGAAGAGTGCAGCTTAATTTGGTCTTTGGATGTTAGTCATCCTGATGGGAGCGAGTGGCAGAACTCGCTCCCGCTTTTACTTTGGAGATCATCATGCGTAAATCGTCCCTCCTCTTCGCTGGCTTATTGCTCACTGCTTTGCTTGTCAGTCTGGGCATCCTGTTTATTTCCTCCGGTAAGGTCAAATCGGAAACCGCAACAGCTCCTTCCGCAACTGCTGCCATCGCGGAGCCAGTCACCCCGGCTGACAAGCGCATTCAACTGGCTGAATTAGCTATCAAACGAACTCCTAAACAAGCAACTGGCTACAATCAACTTTGTGCAGCTTTTATGCAAAAGGCCCGTGAAACAGGTGATTTTAATTTCAATGCGCGTGCCGAAGCCGCTCTGAAACGCTCGCTCGAAGTGAATTCAAACACGGCCACGGAAAATTATGATGCACTCAGAATGCAGGCTACGTTGCAGCTTACTCATCACCACTTTGCCGAAGCCTTAGCGACCGGGCAACAAATGCAAAAGCTGCGGCCCGACGATCATTATGCGTATGGCGTCCTGACCGATGCGCTGGTCGAATTAGGGCGTTACAAGGAAGCCGTTGAGGCCGCTGACAAGATGGGCGACCTGCGACCGGATTCAACTTCGTATGCGCGAATTTCCTATCTGCGGGCGTTGCATGGATATCGGGAGCAGGCGATTGAAGCAATGCGGATGGCCGTCAGAGCTTCCAGTCCGCGTGACAGTGAAGGGCATGCGTGGTATCGCGTCCAGCTTGGCAATGAGTTGCTCAATGCGGGCAAAACTAAAGACGCGGAACGTGAATTCGATACGGCGTTGCAAGTCTTCCCGGATTATTACGAAGCGCTCGCCGCCAAAGCCCGTCTGGCTGTTCGCGCGGGGGAATTTGAGCAGGCAATTGACTATTATCGCCGCGCCCAGGAACGGGTGCCATTGCCCGATACAGCAGTAGCGCTTGGCGATCTTTACACCAAACAAGGGCGCACCGAGGAAGCCAAACAGCAATATGCTTTTCTTGCAGCGATTGAACGATCTGGTGGTGGCACTTATTCGCCCAAAATGGCGCTCTATTTTGCTGATCATGGCTTGAAACTGGATGAAGCGCTCGCCATTGCACAACGCGAACGGGCCGCCCGCGCCGATATTTATACCTGTGATGTGCTGGCCTGGTGTTTATTCAAGAAAGGCGATCTGACAGGAGCGAAAGCCGCGATTGACGAAGCCCGCCGCATCGGGACACAGGACGCGCGCATTTATTACCATGCGGGAATGATCTATCAGGGACTCAATGATCCGGCCCAGGCTACCAAATATCTCAAACTGGCCCTGGCCTTGAATCCATCATTTGATGTGTTACAAGCCGATGTCGCCAGACAGACGCTTAAGACTTTAAATAAATAAACGCATGATCGCTTTTTTAATAGCCAAATGTTCTTTCCGTCTTGCAGTCTTACGATTTGCGACTTTAGCTTTGCTGCTCGGCTTTGGGAGCTTAATTCAGGCGCATCCACTCGGTAATTTTACCGTCAGCCATTACACCCGCCTTGAAATCGCAGCAGAGCGAATCTCCCTGCGCTACATCGTTGACATGGCAGAGCTGTCCACGTTTCAGGAATTTGAGGCGATTGATACGAATGGCAACCGTTCACCGGACAAAGAGGAACTGGAAAAATACGGACAGCGCATTGCACCACAGTACGCGCAGGGAATAGAGCTTACGATTGATGACCAGCAAATCCCGCTGCGTGTTGCCGGGCAGCGGGTCTTGTGGCAGGCAGGAGAGGAAGGAGCGCCAAACCTGCGCGTCGAATGCGATTTTGTGGGCGACCTTTCGCACCTGCAAACAGGTGCAATTCATCATCTCCAGTTTGAAGATACGAACCGACGCGAACGTAGTGGATGGCGCGAAATCGTGGTGTTACCCGGCACCAGCATAGCGGTATTTGATAGTACCGCTTTTGGGGATGGAATTACGGATGAACTGAAGGCCTATCCAAAAGACCTGCTCACCGCAATGTTGCATGAACAAAGCGCGGAATTATCTTTTACAACGGGCGCTGTTCCTGTCGGCGGAGTCGCGCTGCAAACGCGCAACGGGCAGAAGGTTGCGCCACAATCTCGCTGGTGGCGCATGAACGTAATTACCGCGCCAACTTTATTTGTCATCGTGGGAGTATTGGGACTCCTGCTGGTCGCGCTCCTCGGCGGCTTCAGGCGCTTTTTCCTGGTTGTGACCAAATCCTTAGCCAAACATTCATGATACCAGGGGCGATAAAAATAAATCGCTATAAGTGCGTTACCACACGGACAAGCTGCTTTACCACGCCTGGAATGATGCTTTAATTCCTACAACACTGAGTGTAATTAAGAGTGAGACTCAGGTGACGTAAGCTTTTACGTTGGTGAGGAGAAACTCCCCCATGCGGAGGGTCTCACTCTTAATCACATTCAGGTGATTAAGCAAGTAAACGATTTTATTTTATTGAGGCTGATGGCCACCGGAAAGGAGCGGGGATAACCCTTTCCGGGTTTTTTGTTCTGAGTGGCGCAACCTCTTTTCAAACCCTGCTCTGCTGGCAATCGCCAGATAACGCATAAACAAATTTTTAGCATAGGGGGGCGTAATGCAAGTTTCACAACGGCAAATTCTTTTTGTGGATGATAACCAGGATGCGTGCGAGATGATGATGCTCTGGTTCAATCCCACGAATTATATCGTCACCGCCGCCCGGACAATGGCGGAAGGCTGGAAGCTGGCCCAGAGCCGGTCCTTCGACCTGTGCCTGCTCGACAGCACGCTGCCAGACGGGAGCGGCTATGAATTATGCCAACTGATTTGCGCCGGCATCCCGAACTTGCCCGTCGTCTTTTATTCGGGTCATGCGTATGACAAAGATCGGCAGCAGGGGATGGCGGCAGGAGCCAGCGCCTATCTCGTCAAGCCGAATGACCTTGATCGGATCGAGGAAGTCATTAGCAAACTCATCACCGAATGCGGAGCATCGCAGCATTAAATTAAGGGATGTCGCGCAACCAGCCACCGCAAAGATTGAAGGGAAAAAAACGCATGATTCAGGAAATACCGCAAGTTGACCGCTTCAAACAACAACTGCGTGCGTCGTTACAGCAGGAAACGAT
>JAYSTY010000392.1:0-5984 GCA_043719385.1 Blastocatellia bacterium
TTCTTGTGCGCGAGCCTCCTGGCTGGCGGCTTCTTCTTGTTTGATTTCGTTCATAACTTTCTTTTTATCCAATCGTGGGAAAACTCCTTCAATTTCTCCGATACGTGTGCCGGATTTGAGCGGCTTCAGCGCGTTTGGCGCAATGTCTGCGACGTTGCCCGCTTCGCCAAGCTGTTGCCAAATGGATTGCGTAGCGGTTGGCAAGACGGGCGCGAGCAAGACTGTAAAATTTCGCAATGCGTCCACCGAAGTATTCAGCACGAGTGCTAATTCGGCGCGTCGGGTTTCGTCTTTGGCGATGTCCCAGGGTTTGGCGTCGGAGATAAATTTGTCTACAACAGCGATGGCTTGCCACACACATTCAAGGCCGCGTGAAAAATTGTATTCGTCAAATTCGCGGTCGAATTGTTCGATAGCGGTCGCCACAGCGGATTTGACTTCGGCGGCACGTGCGACTAATTCAGGGGGGATTGGGCTGGCAGCCCGATCTGCGTTGGGGATTTCGCCGTCGAAATAATTGCGAATCATCGTCAATGTGCGATTCGACAAATTGCCTAACCCACTTGCCAAATCCGCTGTGACGCGATCCAGTAACGCTTCATACGTGAAATCTCCATCCTGTCCAAACGCCATTTCGCGCAGGCAGAAATAGCGCACGGCATCCGGCTGAAAATGTTTCGCCAGCACGCCTAAATCGATCACATTACCTGTGGTCTTAGACATCTTGCGTCCACCCGACAACCACATTCCATGCGCAAAGCAGGTGTGCGCAGGTTCAATGCCCGCAGCCAGCAAAAATGCAGGCCAATACACGGTGTGTTGGCGCAAAATATCTTTGCCAACTAATTGCAAATTCGCAGGCCAATATTTTTTGTACTCGGTCTCGTCGCCCCGCTCTTCATTACCGAAGCCCATCGCCGTGATGTAATTTGATAACGCATCGAACCACACGTACATCGTATGGTCAGGATCATCAGGAACAGGAATTCCCCATTTCACCGAAGTCCGGCTGACGGATAGATCTTTGAGACCACCGCTGACAAAGCTGATGACTTCGTTGCGGCGAACGTCGGGACGAATGAAGTTGGGATTTTTTTCGTAGTATTCGAGCAGCTTATCCTGAAATTCTGACAGCTTGAAAAAATAGCTTTCTTCTTTCGTAATGAAATCCAACGGCGTGACTGTGTGCGTAGGGCAAACCAGGACACCTGCATCATTTTTTACAGCTTCACTCTCGTTATAAAATTCGTTACAGCTTCCGCAATACCAGCCTTCGTAACTGCCCTTGTAAATGTGTCCGTTGTCACGCACGCGTCGCCACAATTCGGCTGCGCCCTGTTTGTGATAATCGTCGGTCGTGCGAATCCAGTGATTATTGCTGAAATTGTAATCAGCAAAAGCGGTTTGGAATTCGCCGACGATTTTGTCTACGTGCTGTTTGATGGGCAGGTTGGTTTTCTCTGCGGCGCGTTCGATGTTGATACCGTGTTCGTCTGTGCCCGTCAGGAAATATGTATCAAATCCGCGCTGACGTTTGTAGCGTGCGACAGTATCGGCAATGATCGTCGTGTACAGATGCCCCAAATGCGGGTGCGAATTGACGTAATAAATTGGCGTTGTAACGTAAAAAGTCTTGCTCATAATAGTCAAAGATATGGAGGCAAAATCAAAAGGCTATTCTTTCACGGTGGATTGTAAAGCTCAAGTCGCAAATTTTGCGGAAAGAAATGGAACGCGGATGACGCGGATCAGGCACATTTATGCGGATTTTTTACGAGAGAATAGATAGGTTGCTTTGTACAAGCGATCTCTATCCGCGTTAATCCATATAAATCCGCGTCATCCGCGTTCCATTTCTTTCCGACGAATAAAGTTTCAGGTAAATTACCAAACTTATGACAACTGCTCCTGAACGCCGCCGCGCTATTATTTTTCTCGTCATTGCTGCAATTTTATTCAGCTCTGGCGGCTTGCTTATCAAGTTAGTTGATTTGCCTGCCATGGCGATTGCTGGCGGTCGCAGCGCGATTGCGGCGGTCATCATCCTGCTTTTTATTCGCCGCCCGAAATTCACCTGGTCAGCGACGCAAATTTTATGCGCTGTCGCCTATTGCGGCACGGTCGTGTTTTTCGTGATCGCCAACAAAATGACTACGGCGGCGAATGCGATTTTGTTGCAGTACACCGCGCCCGTTTATATCGCGCTCTTTGGCGCCTGGTTCGTGGGCGAGCGCACAACCTTACGGGATTGGCTGACAATTGGATTAGTGCTGATCGGGATGACACTGTTTTTGCTGGATGGTCTGAGCGCGGGAAATTGGGCGGGTAATTTATTTGCCCTGCTCAGCGCAGTTTTTTACGCTTTTCTGGCAATGTTAATCAGAAAGCAGAAAGACGCTTCGCCACTTGAATCGGTCCTGCTCGGAAATATTTTGACGGCGATTATTGGCCTGCCATTTATGATTGGTCACCTGCCCAGCCGTACCAGCATGATCAGCCTGATTTTGCTGGGAGTGTTTCAACTCGGCATTGCCTATGTGATGTTTGCGAAGGGTGCAAGGCATGTTTCAGCGCTGGAGATCGTTTTGATTTCTGTTCTTGAGCCAATTCTGAATCCCTTGTGGGTGGTTTTGACGGTGGGCGAAAAACCAACTTTTTTAGCTTTGCTTGGCGGAGTTATTGTGCTGGGAGCGGTTGTTGGGCGGGGAGTTTTGAGCAACCGTTTTCAGAATGCTAAAACTTTGGCTTATACAAAATAAATTTCGGATCGTCGTTCACCCATGCTGCCTGTAACCAATCCGGCGCGGTTTTGGAATCGCCAAGCGCTGCCAGTTCTTTACGCGATTTCAATTCACGTTTTCCGATGGCGATGTAATCAACCGGATTTTTTTCCAGCCACGATTTCAATTCATCCAGCGATTTTACTGGCGGAAAAAATATCCAGGTTTGCTTAGCAATAAATGGCAAATGCGGTTTTCGTGCGACAATTTTTAAGCTGTGCGGAGTTGCATTCGTTGACGCAATAAATTTTGCCGCAGCAGGGATTTCGTATGGATGCTCATTGAGAAAATTGCTAAAACTGCTTTTGGCATAAACGAATGAATTCATCCAGATCGCCAAAAAGACAATAATTGGAACCGCCATTCGCAGCTTTGTACTGAATGGAAGAAATTCTTTTTTTGTCATCCAATCAAACACCGAAAATATAAAATGCGTAGCCAGTCCCGAATAACAAACACCAATAAAAAAGAAGTAGCGCGGCTCCCAATGGTTCAATCCCATCAATAAAAAATAAGCCGTGATAAGCAGTAAAAATAAATTTACTGCTGCTGAGTTTCGCCTAATAAGCGCCAGCAAAAACCCGGCTAATCCGAGCAAGCCGACTAAAGACGAAACCAGCGAAGGGTGCAATGATTGCCAAATTATGGAAAAGAGATTGCCGAAATATTGAGTGAAGGCTTGCTTTGGATTATGCGCGATAACTTCGCCGAACGAATGAAATTGTTCACCCATCTTGCGCGTACCGTCCTGTGTGACTTCGCCGCCGACGAGTTCGGGATAAAACAGCGTCGCCATGTTCAAATAATTTGCATTGTAAAACGGCGATCCATTGTGCCGATAATTCGCAATAAACCACGGCATCGCAGCGAGAAAAAATACTGCTAAAAAAACAGTTGCGAGGATTAGCCGTTCGCGCCAGACCTGCTCGAAAAAATTCAGGAATAAAATTGCGAAGACGAAACAGGCCACGAGGACTACGCCATTGTAACGCGTCAGATATGTCACGCCCGTGAAAAATCCGGCCAGAATAATTCGCGGGTATAATGAAAAATAGGCACCTGTGAAAATAACAATTGAAGTCAGAAACAACATTAGGAAAAATATATCGGTCGTCGCCTGCAAGGAAAATTCAGGAAATTCAATTCCGACCAACGTTAGCATTGTGGCTCCAACTCCCGTCCATTTTCCAAATAAGCGCTTGAATAAAACATACGCTAACCAGACACAAATCACCGCGCTGAAAATTGAAATCCATTTGCCTGAGACAAAAACATCACCAGTAATTTTTGTAACGGACGACAACAATGCAGGATAACCAGGACCTTGAAATTCATTCGCTGGAAATTGACCCGCCGCCAGTCGCGCAGCATCCGGCGCGTAAAGATGATAGAAGTCTGTTTCCGTCGCGTAAGTTCCGAACGGATGTTGACGAGAAAAATAAGCGAGAAAGGCGAAGTAGGCGAGGCAGATTATGCCAACAATAGTTGCAGTGAAGGGAAAAGGATAAACAGCATTGGGAGTATAAAAAGTGTATTTAGAGCCTGTCGGCCTGGGTTGTGATTCGTTCAATTGGGGATGCTCCCTAACGTAGCGCGGGCCGCCAGCCCGCGTTCGAGGCGTACTTAATTTCTAACTTTGAGTAACTTTATTATCGGCGCTTAGTTTACGGGCTGGCAGCCCGTGCTACAGGTTTTTCTTCTTCATTTCGTCCATCATGTATTCGGACGCACGCCAGCTTAAAGCCATAATTGTCAGCGTCGGATTTTTATGCGTTCCTGAGGCAAAAGCTGCTGCATCCATCACAAATAAATTTTTCACATCCCACGATTGATTAAATTGATTCAGCACCGAAGTTTTTTTGTCGCTGCCCATGTGAACCGTTCCCATTTCGTGAATCGAATGTCCGGCGACATCGGGCGCTTTCGGCAAACGCACATCAACTGCTTTGGCGGCGGCGAAAATTTCCTCGTAGGTTTTCTTCACGTACTTGAACATATTCAAGTCGTTATCGTTCCATTTGTAATTAATTTTCAGAACAGGACTGCCCCATTTATCTTTGACGCTGTTATCAATTTCGACAAATTTATCGGCACTCGGCAACATTTCTCCGTGACACGCGAGAGACACACGAGTTCCCTGCCAGCGACGAATTTCTTTTTTGAATTCTGCGCCAAATCCCAGCGTAGTTTTCGGGTTTTTGTCCGGCTTCATGCGTTGACGTACCGAAGGTTCGATCTGAAATCCGCGCAAAAAATCTCGCTTTTCTTCAGGACGAAAATATCCAAACCAGGGAAAAATAATATGTGATCCACCGATGCCGTCTCCGGCTTCACGGTCAGAAAAACTGAGGTCAGGCAAGTACGCCTGTGCCCCTACATCCAGATGCTCAATAAAATTTTTGCCGATTTGTCCGCTGGAATTCGCAATGCCTGAGAGCAACAACAGGCGCGTCGTTTCAAGCGTTCCACAACCAAGCACGACAACGCGAGCCTTGATTTCTTTTGGCTCACCCGTCGCTTTATCAATGTAAGTGACTCCACTGGCTAAGCCCTTGCTGTCAACATTCACTTTGGTTGCCATCGCGTTCGGAATCAGCGTGAAGGTCTTCGGATATTTTTCGAGCAGCGGCATCACCTGACGGAAAGCGGAGTTATAAAATGACCACGTTTCGCAACCATCGTCGCATCCGGCGCAGTAATGGCACGACGCAAAGTCTTTATCAAATAATTTCGTAATCGCAGGATTCGGGCGATACGGTTTTGTCAGCATCGCGCGGCGCACATGCATCGCACGAATGCCTAACTTCTCGCCCGCTTTTTTCAGGAAATAATCAGGACATTTCAACGCGACAGGCGGCAAAAAATTATCCGCATCAGGAAAGTCAGGATGATTTTCTTTGGCTCCGCAGACGCCCATAAAAATTTCAGCTTTGTCGTAGTACGGCGAAATATCTTTGTAAGTAATCGGCCAGTCTAAACCGCTTCCGTCGTGTGAACGCATTTTGAAATCATTCTCGTTGAAGCGATTGGCATAGCGTCCCCAGAACATCGTGCGACCACCGACATTGCGGGCGCGCATCCATTCATACGGAGTTTCTTTAGGCGAAGTAAACGGCTCATCAGGATTCGCATTCTGCGCATACGGATTCGGACCAAACGCATATTTTTTGCGCAGTTCATCAGCCGGCGATTCGCTCTTCAAAC
>JAYSTY010000393.1:0-2478 GCA_043719385.1 Blastocatellia bacterium
GACGGGTTTGTGGATTTTCGCACAGCCTAATTTTTCGGCATTACAGTCAGCGTTGCCGCAAATTTCCGCACCTCAACAAGTAAGTTCATCGGCTTCGCCAACACCAACCATCAGACCTGATGTGACAACTTCACGAACAGGTTCACACAGCTTCCCTGCTCGCCAGCCAAAAGTTGAAGAAATCGTACCGCTTGAAAAACCTGTCCCGATTGCTAACCCAGCCCCAACTAAAACTATCTCTATTAAATCTGCGGCTCCGGCTCCGCGTAAAGCCGTCACACCAGCGCCGGAAATTGCAGTGTTACGTTATCCGCAGCCCAGGAAAATGCCAGAGCTTTCACCTTTGCCTCCTGTATCATTACCAAAAGCGGAGCCGACACCATCGCCTGCTCCACCGCCACAACGCCCCGCTGCAAATGAAAATAATAGTGGCTGGAAACGTGAGCCTGCGCAGACTCCGCCGCCGCGCGATAACGAAGTCCGCCGCGTGGAAAGACTGCCTGAGCCGAGAGTTATTTCGTGGCAGGGCAAAGTTTATGGCGTGCGTGAAATCTCGCTCGAAATGCCTGGTGTGCCCGGCATGATAGACATCCCGCGCAACTTCCACAAAAAAGTTGGAGTCATTGAACCACCCAGCCCCGGCAATGGATGGCGACGCGCAGTGTTAAGAGTATTCGGTGACGGCGATGTTTCGTTAATCATCCGCTGGTTGCCAAATCGTAATGCTGGCAGTGGCAGGCAGGAGTTGGTGCAAGGGCCAGTCCTGGCCCACTAATCAACCTGGCTCGTTACCGCTCCAGAACAGTACCGCGAGCCGTAGCGAGCCGGGTTCCCCACACCCCTTAGCGTAAGACTATTCCCTCCCTTCAGGACAGCGCCAAAATAATTTCTAAATTTTATGGAAGACGGTTTTTATTACCGCTTTAGATAAGCAGCCAACAAGGTTGGTCTTTAGTTCAACATTAACATCTAACTAATCGTTTCTATAAGGAGAAACTCAAATGCAAACCTCACTCATTAGCAAATTCGTTTTGTCGCTGACGGCCCTCATCGGCCTCGCGGCAGTCTCATTTGGTCAACCACTTCCTTCCAACACAACGGTTGGCAACGCCAGCACCAACACCAACGTGATCGAAGTCAGCGATCAGAAACCCGGCTCCTTGCTGGTGTTCCCCTACTACAAACACAATTCGCAAACAAAATCAGACACGCGTCTGGCCATCACCAACATTGGCAAACGCTCCATCAACGTTCACTTCCTGTTCCTCGATGGCGCGACCTGCACGGAATTCGATCAGTTTGTTTGCTTCACACCCAATGCCAGCATTGAGTGGAAAGCTTCTAACTTCGATCCAGAAAACAGCGGCTATGTCATTGCTTACACGACCGACAACATGGGTCAGCCGATTTCCTACAACGGACTGATCGGCAACGGTTTTGTCAATGATGGAGAATATGTTGGCAACTACGGCGCCGAATCATTCGCGTCACCATTGGCCATCGGTGCCAACATTGGCGCAGTCAACACACCAGGCCTGTCGTGGGATATTCCCTTCAATGGCGTCGCGTTGGATCAAATGCCAACCGCGTTTGCCGTTGACGTGCAAAGCCCGTTAGATGCCGTCAACCAACGGGTTGTGTTAGCTGGTCTCCGTGGCAATGCTTACAGCGGCAGCCTGAGCGGAACCGCCCAGGTCGGAACCGGTCTGGCCTACAACGGTCACGAAGCGTTACGCAGCTTCTCGCCTTACTTTGGTGGTGGATGCCTCTCAAATAAGGGAATTGACGCGACCAGTCCAAAGGTCAGCGGAACACTGGGAGCCTTGATCCCCAAGGGTGAAGTCGGAACGATCCGCTTCAACGTAGCTGGCGCAGTTGGTCTGTTGCTGACCTCGAACAAAAACTACTTCAGCGGTATCCGTACCCTGCACAAAACACAGGTTGGACCTGGAACACTGACCATCCCGTTAGTGATGCCTGATTGCCAATACTGGCAGGGTGTAAATTAGTTCTTTCAGCGGAAACTAATTTAGCAAAAAAGGACTGAGGTCAACCTCAGTCCTTTTTTATTTATTGCGCGGCGATTTTGTTCAATACATCGTAGAGCTTCCCGACATCCACCGGTTTGGAGATGTAATCATCCATCCCGGCAGCCAAACATTTTTCTCGATCCCCGGTCATCACATTAGCGGTCATCGCAATAATCGGAATATGTGTTCCCGTCACGCTTTCCCTTTGCCGAATTTTTATCGTCGCCGTCAACCCATCCATTTCTGGCATTTGCATATCCATCAGAATTGCGTCAAATGGTTGTCCTTCAAATGCCTCCAGCGCCTCACGCCCATTATTCGCCACCAATGAGGTGTGCCCTTGTTTCTGCAACAAACGGACAGCCAGCTTTTGATTGACCAGATTATCCTCAGCGATCAGGATGTGCAGACATTTGCGGATTTCGCTCATAACAACTTCATTCATGTA
>JAYSTY010000394.1:0-36077 GCA_043719385.1 Blastocatellia bacterium
CTGGGGTTAAAAGTTAAATATTTTTCTCCGTGCAATTGTTCGTAAAATTGATTGATGATGCGCGAAGCCTCAAAGATTGCGCCGCTTCCCATGCGCTCACCAAAAATTCCTGAAGAATGTCCGGTTTCGCCGGAAACTTCCAGCGTCCATCCGCTGGAACCGCGCCTTCCAACCGTTCCCGTATTGCGCACCGCGCCTTCAAAACTCAGTGCGAGATCACTGCGCTTTGCGGCGGCAAACATATCGCCGCGACTGATTTCCTGTGGGCGTCCTGAAGCCTCTTCATCGCCGGTGAACATCACGATAATTTGTGCATCTTTGAGCGCCCCGGAATTTTGTAAAGCCTTCAACGCATACAACATTACGACATCGCCAGCCTTCATATCGCTGGAGCCAGTGCCAAAAGCCTTGTTGCCTTCACGTCGAAATTTCTCTCCGCTCAGGACTGTATCGAGATGCCCAAGCAATAAAATCTTTTTGCCTTTTGTGCCGGAGTGTTCGGCGACGAAATGTCCGGCGCGTTTCATCTCTGGCGGCATTTCAATCCATTTCGCAGTGAAGCCAAGCGCTTCAAATTCAGATTTGAAAACCAAGCCAACATCTTTCACACCTTTCAAATTTTGCGTCGGGCTTTCGATGTTGACGATTTTTTCCAGCAACATCACAGCTTCGTCTTTGTGAGCGTCAACGTAGCTGATGATTTTTTGTTCTTCGGCAGAAATCTTTTGGGCTTGCGCCTGTAAATCAGTTAACAACGTAAGTACAAACACTACAGCCAAAATTCGAGTGAATATTTTTTTCATATTTTTATCCGCCGATGCAAGACATCGTTCTGAGCGGCTGGACGAATTCGGGGTCGTTGATGTGGTGGCGGTCTTCTTTCTTTTCAATCGTAGCGACGATGAAATCTATTAATTCAGAATCGCTCGCGCCGCTGCGCAGCAAGCGTTTGATGTTATGTTCGACATTGGAAAATAAACACGTGCGAATCATTCCATCGGCAGTCAGGCGAATGCGGCTGCAATGTCCGCAAAATGGTTGTGTGACGGGATTGATGAAGCCGACTTCGCCCGGCGCTCCATCCGCAAATTTCCAGCGACGCGAAGTTTCGCTCAAGTTCTCAGAAGCGACAGGAATCAGCGGAAACACGGCGTTAATTTTCGCGCGGACTTCATCACCCGGCATCACCATTTCGCGCCGCCAGACTTTGCCGTTGTCGAGCGGCATAAATTCAATGAAGCGCACCTGCACGCCTTTTTCCCGCGCCATCTCCGCAAAACCAAGCGCCTGATCGTCATTGACGCCGCGAATCGTAACGCTGTTAATTTTGACGGGATGCAAACCCGCTTCGATGGCGGCGTCAATGCCGTCGAGGACGCGATGCAATTCATTGCGACCTGTCAGCAGCGCAAATCGTTCAGGCGTCAGCGAATCCAAACTCACTGTCAGTCTTTGCAAGCCCGCCTTTTTCAAACCTTCCGCACGCCCACGCAAAAAATGTGCGTTCGTAGTCATCGCCAAATCTTCGACGCCGGGAATCGCCGCGAGCGGTGCAATTAAATCTTCAATGTCGCGGCGAATCATCGGCTCGCCACCTGTCACGCGTAATTTGTTGATGCCGAGAGAAACAAAAATTTCCGTCAGCCTGATGATTTCCTCGTAGCTTAAAATTTCAGATTTCGGCTGCCACTCCATCGCCTCGGTCGGCATACAATAAAAACAACGAAAGTTGCAGCGATCCGTAATCGAAATCCGCAAATCTCGAATCGCGCGACCGTGACTGTCTTTCAAAATGGGAGTATTCATAGGGCGTTATTTGCTCAAGTCATTAAAGGCCTATATTGTAGCAATGTAGGCAGTCATTGTCAGGCGAGCTACCAAAACTTCACACTTTCGATGGGAGCAAATTATGAAAAAAATGGTGCTGAACATATTTTTTATTGTTACGTTTTGTACGCCGCTTCTTGCCCAACCGTCTCTTATTTCGCAAACGATCAAACAGCTACGTCAAATCAAAACTGATCGCTTTGACCTGCTTCCAGCGGCAGTGCCACCACTCCTGACACAACTCAAGCATCAGTTGCTGAATATAATTAGTGAAACAATTCAGTCACCGAAAAATCAGTCAAAAACTCCTGCTCAATTGCAAACGCTCATGCTGAAAAAGCTCAGGCAGTTGGGCGTCAAAATCGGTTACTCGCCAGAAGATAACCCCGATATTTATACTTATGGAGACATTACTGAAGCGACCGTGAAACATCCTGCGGGAAATGTGAATATCCTGACTGCCACAACAACCATCGGCGTTTGCTGTGGTGAAGACACCTCGCTTTATGTTTTCAAAAGAAACCATTCCCGCTGGCAACTCGCATTAATACAGGAAGCGAATGGCTATCAGGAAGTAAGTGGTGCACAGGGAAGATTTCGCTATGCTGTTTCCAGACTGGACAGCAACCAAAACTTTTTCGTCATAACAGCCAGAGTCAATCCCTGGTGTACTTCAAACTGGCAAGGGCTTTTTTATCAGGTGCTGCGCCCTGGCGCACGGCCAGATTTACCCAAAATTCTGCTGTCTCGAAAGGAAAGTATTTATCTCGGAAACGACCCTGATTATACGCTCGAAGTCACTGTTAATGCATTCACGTTAAGCTTTGAAACCGAAGCGACAAAGCGGCAAATTTATAATGGGATTACCACGCGTCCGCTAAAATTAAAATACGAAATAAAGGGGAACCAGGTAAAAAGGGATCGCGGAAATAAATGAGCAAGAAAGGGTACGATAGGCGTCTCGCCTGTCGAATAGGCAGGTGAGACGCCTACCTTACATTATTGCTTTGGCACGCTTCTGAAAAGCGGCGGTTGAATGCGGCAAATGTTGCCTGACGATAAGTCGCAATTCGTTCATCAACGCAGCTTCTGATTTCGCAATGCGGGCGGCAACGGTCATCGCAAAAACGCGCACGGCAACAGGTTCGTTCGGATCGTCAACCAAATCTACACACAGCGAATAAGTTTTGGCGTGCAGCTTTTTCGGAATCTCGACAAACTGGAGCAAGCGAACGATATTACGTTTGACGGCAGCGTGAACATCCTCACGGCTCAGACAATTTAATAATTTTGGTAAATAAGGCTGAATCAAATCTGAATGACGTTCAGCGCAATAATTCAAAGGCCACGCCGCACGTTGCGTTAAGCGATATTCTCCGGCAAAGAAAATCTTCATCAACTCAGCAAAACGGGTTTTGTCTGCGCCGACGTATGTGACGATTTTCATTGTCTGAGGTTTGGAATGTTCGGCTTGCAGGGCTTGGCGAATATCCATAAAAGGAGAAGCGAGAAAGGATGAACGATGAATAAAGTTAACTCTGAATTCATCGTTCATCCTTCCAGGTTCATCGTTGCTGTTTCAGCTCAATTCTTCGCGTGTGATTTCCAATCCATCTACATCGCCCAACACCGTCACAGCCATTGCTTCCGGCTTAAAAATATCATTTGCGAGACGTTGAATATCTTCAGCGGTGACGGCGTTGATGCGGTTAATTACTTCGCCTGGCGAGAGGAATTCGCCCCAGATCATTTCCTGTGAAGCGAGTGAGTTCATCCGGGCGGAACTGGATTCAAGCGCGAGCATCAGGCTGGTTTTCAGTTGATCTTTGTTCCGTTGCAATTCAGCCAGAGTTATTTTTTCACTTTTGAAGCGACGTAATTCAGCCAGGGTAGCGGTGATCGTTGGTTGGATATTTTCGGCGGAGGCTCCGGCGTAAATACTCAAAAATCCGGTGTCCACGTATTCGGTCAGCGAGGAAAAAATTGTGTAGACCAGCCCTTTGTCTTCGCGCACGGATTGAAATAAGCGCGAACTCATCCCGCCCCCTAAAATTGTGCAAAGGACATTCACGGCGTAATGGTCTTTGCTCAGCAACGAAGGACAGGGCGCACCAAGCACCAGATGCGATTGTTCCAACTCGGCCTTGTGCCGCAGGGTAATATGCGAAGCAGGCAAAGGAGCGGCTTCACCAGCGGCAATTTTTCGTGGCCGCAGATGGGCGAAATGCTGATTGACCAGTTCCAGCAATTGTTCGTGCGTAATGTTTCCAGCGGCGGCAATGACTAAATTTTCCGGGCGATAAGCGTGCTCGTAATGCGCCCTGACACCTTCCGCCTGAAAAGTCGCCAGCGTTTCGGGAGTGCCTAAAATCGGGCGTCCCAGCGCGTGTTGCGGATAAAAACCGGCAGAAAAAAGCTCAAACACCAGATCATCGGGCGTGTCTTCGACCATCTTGATTTCTTCGAGAATGACGTTGCGCTCTTTGTCGAGTTCCGCCGGGTCAAAGTTCGGCGCGGTGACTAAATCCGCGACCAGTTCAAAAGCCTGCGGCAGATGTTCGTCCAAAACCTTGTTGGTGAACCCGACCGATTCACGCGAGGTGAAAGCGTCGAGATAACCACCGAGCGCATCGGATTCATCGGCAATTTGGACGGCTGAACGTTTGCGAGTGCCTTTGAAAAGTGTGTGCTCAATGAAATGTGAAATGCCGTTGGTTTCGTGCGTTTCGTGGCGCGAGCCTTCGCGCAGGAAGACACCGAAGCTGACGGAACGGACGTGGGGCAATTGCTCGGAAAGGACGACTAAACCATTATCAAGTTGCGTTTTGCGGACATTGGAATCTGTACTCATCGGTTATGTTTGACCACCTCAAAAAATATCAAGGGTAATCGTAACACGGTGGGAGACAGAACCGCGAGCGATAGCACACAACCGCCAACCACGATAATTTATTGCTCCAACTCGCCTAATTTCTTGACGGCGGAAACGGCGGCAAACATCCGATATAAAACATAACCGTGAACGGCGGCAGGAAGCCACGCGCTAAACAACAAAAGTAACATACCATCCAGCGCATAAATAACCATCCCGACCCAAAAAGGCCAGCGCATTTTTTTGTGTGAGAGAAAACCAAAGAGCGCAAACATCCCGGCAATTAATACCGCGAACGCAAAAGCTAAGATTTTTCCGGCTGTGCCAAGGTTCGTTCCCGTGACTATGGCGTCAACGATTTCGGTCACACCCAATCCAAAGATAAAATGCCAACTGCCACCGGCAAAGGCAATCGTGGAATTGATAAGTGACAATCCTGCAATCCAGTAAAACCACGAAGCTCCGGCAGCGAACTGCTGCTGGAGTGTGGCTTTTTCCTGTTCTGCGTAAGAAAAAACTGGCGGCGCGGCAACGGAGGGTGGCAGCGGCGCTGTTTCGTTAATTTGAAAATCCTGATTCATGGTGATCCTCCTGTGACGATAAATGAGTTTTCCTTATTTGGCTGAAAATCGGGTGGTACTCGCCAATTTGGCTGGCACTTGTTACAGTACAGCGGCGGCAAGTTTAGCGTAAAAGCCCCTGGCAACTCAACGCTAAAATTTAATGCTTGCCGGTTGAGGTGGAATGGAAAGAGAACTTGAAGTCACAAAAAACATCGCCCGTGCGGCGGGGCAAATTTTGCTGGATATTTACCAGACGAATCATGTCGTTGAGTGGAAAGGTTATGATGATCCGGTCACGATTGCGGACAAACAGGCGAATGAATTTATCGTCAAAGAATTACAGCGGCAATTTCCTGATGACGGAATTCTTTCGGAAGAAGCAACCGACAATGAAGCGCGACTCAGCAAAACGCGTGTCTGGATCATTGATCCGATGGACGGGACAAAGCAATTCATCGAACGCATCGGCGAATTTGCGGTGATGATTGGGCTGGCGATTAATGGCAAACCGGAACTGGGCGTAGTCTATCAACCCACCGCGAACAAAATGTATTACGCGGCATCGGGCAGCGGAGCTTATCTCGAAGAATCATTAACCACCAAAAGATTACGCGTCGCGCCAACCACAGATTTTTCCCAAATGAGTGCCGCCATGAGCCGTTCGCATCATTCGCCCAAAGTAGATTTAATCAAAGAACAATTGGGGATTACCAAACAACTTCAATCCGGCAGTGTCGGGCTGAAAGTCGGCTTGCTCGCCGAAGCCCGTGCGCATGTTTACCTGCACCTCGGCGCAAAAACAAATCAATGGGACACCTGTGCGCCCGAAGCAATTTTGCGACAAGCGGGCGGAGTGATGACTGATCGCAACGGCGCAGCGTTACAATACAACGTGGCAGAAATTCGCAATCTTCATGGTGTGGTTGCAAGTAATGGCACGAGGCATGAACAGGTAATTGAAACGACGCGCACAGTATTGATTGAAGAAAAATGATTTCCTATCCAGACCATCAGTACCTGGTTACTGAGCTGAAAAACTTCAAAACCAGACAGGAATTACTTGTCTCGGCAGAATATCAAAAGCATCAGCCGTATCTCGACAATTTACTGAAAACGCCTTGCGTAATTCCGGCGCAAAAATCTCGCCTGATGGTGCGGGATTTCCTGCGAGTTGCGCATTGGAACATTGAAAAAGGCAAACACCTCGACGCCATCATTGATACGTTGCGCAATCATCCGACGCTCGGTCACGCTGATTTGATTTCACTTAATGAAGCCGATGTCGGAATGAATCGTTCGGGGCAGCGTTTTGTCGCTCAGGAATTGGGCGCAGCGCTGGGGATGCATGTCGCCTTTGCCCCGTGCTATCTGGAATTTTCCAAAGGCTATGGCGACGATTTGGAAATGCCGGGCGAGAATACGATTGCCCTGCAAGGCAATGCGATTTTGTCGCGTTACGAAATCAAACGTCCGCGCATTATTCAATTGCCGATCTGTTATGACCATTTTGAACATGCCGAAAAACGCATCGGCAATCGCAATGCGCTGGCTTGCAATATTGAAATCGGCGGACGCCAGCTTTGTTTCGTCAGCACACATTTAGAAGTGCGCAATGCTCCGACGTGTCGCGCCAAACAAATCGCCGCGATTGTGGCTGAATTGGAAAAACCAGGTACGCCACGCGGAGCAATTATTGCCGGTGATTTCAACAGCAACACATTTGCGCGCGGTGGAACATTCACGACGATGCGCGGCTTTATGCGGATGATGCTTTCCGAACCAGAAAAGCTCAAACAGGCCATTGCCGCCCCGCAAACACAGGAGCCGCTGTTCACGTTGTTACAGCAGCACGGGTTCACCGAACGTGAATTCAATAATGATGACGTGACCTGTTATGTGCCGATGAAAATTCTGGAAGACAGCACAACGCTGCCGGACTTTCTCGCGGCGGCAATTGGCAAACAAATGGCGCGTTACAATCATCAACTTGATTTCCGGCTGGATTGGTTCATCGGGCGCAAAGAGGAGCCGCTGCGAAAGGGCGAAGTGATTGATGCCCACAGCGGAGTTGCCAGCCTGCCACCGCAAACCATCAGCGGCCTGGTCAATGAAAAAGGTGGACAGATTTCTGATCACAACCCAATCACAGTGGATGTCCGGCTCACCTGATTTTGCCTAAAATCCTTTGCGCTTTTCCCGCCCTCTTTCTTCGCCCAGTTGCGTCAGCTTCTTCCACTTCTTTTGTTCATTGCGACGCGCAAAATCATCCTGCCGAATAGTCAGGTGATGCAATTCCTTTTGCATCTTTTCGTAATTCTGAAAACGTTCGTGGGCCAGAGTGCCGTCCGCCAGAGCCGCCCGCACAGCACAGCGTGGTTCCTGTTGATGATGGCAATTCGTGAATTGACATTGCGCGGCTAAAGCTTCGATGTCGTCAAAAGTTGTTCCAATTCCCCGCTCGACCTCCCACAATTGCAATTCGCGCATGCCAGGCGTGTCGAGTACCAAACCACCCTCTGGCAACAGGATTAATTCCCGCTGCCGCGTCGTGTGCTGACCGCGATCATCGTGGTCTCTGACTTCTTTCACTTTTTGCCGCTCGAATCCCATCAGGTAATTGATGATCGTTGATTTACCAACGCCCGATGTGCCGATCAGCGCGATGGTTTGTCCGACGCCGCAATATTGCAGCAAATCGTTAATGCCTTGATTAGTTTTGACGCTGGTGGCATGGACTGGAACTTCAAGCGCTACATTTTGAATGGCGGCAATGTGCGCGGCAATTTCCGCTGCATCGTGACAAAGATCGGCCTTGCTCAGAACGACGACAGGTTGCGCACCGCTTTCCCAGATGGTTGCCAGATAACGTTCGACGCGCCGTGGATTGAAATCCTGGTTCAGCGAAGTGACCAGCAAAATCGTATCAATGTTTGCGCCGACGATTTGCGCTTCGGTTTTTGCCCCGACAGTTTTGCGGGCGAATTTGCTCCTGCGCGGCAGGACGGCGTGAATCCGCGCTTTGTCTTCCTGCGGACGAAAGCGTAACGCGACCCAGTCACCGACGGCGGGTAAATCTTCGCTGCTTTCGG
Organism: Blastocatellia bacterium; assembly: GCA_043719385.1. Lineage (GTDB taxonomy): Bacteria > Acidobacteriota > Blastocatellia > RBC074 > RBC074 > JAFDVL01. The sequence goes on from JAYSTY010000394.1 coordinate 8,352, forward strand.
CCTCGTAACGCAGCTTGCCCGTTAGCTCCGCCTGCAATTCACCGTTCTCAGTGAAAACGCGATAGAGATGCTGGTTTTGGAATAAAACGCGACCGGGAAGGAAACCTTTTTCAACGAACGGCTGGAAATGTTTGGCGTAATATTCGTTCCAGCCATATTCCTGCAATGATTCAAAACTCATGATTGTCTGCTCCGGCACAGAGTTTGTGCCACTTTTGCGGTCTGATCTGGTAACACTTGATTAATCCCTGGGTTGATAGGCAGAAGAAAAGATGCCGCCATAACTTCAGACACAACAAACCGCTGCCGCCACAAGAGCGGCAAATAATATACGTTATCTCAGCAACTTTTTTTATTAGACAATCATAGGCGAAATGAGATCGGTGCGAGCATACACAATCGGCAAAGCAGGGGCAACCATAAACTCAGCGCCCGAATTGCGCGAGCAAAGCATTTTGCTGCGCTGATAATTTGGGATTCACGGTAATGCGCTGGCGACCAGGATTTTTATCACGCAATAAACCATACGGTGCCAGGTTTTCAGACAAATCAAGCTTCTTCGTGCCTTCGATATAATCACGAATCAATTTATCAAACCTGCCCGGTTTTCTCAGACTCGACAAAACCTCCCGATTACCGATTTCGTTTTTGCTGTCACGATAATTCTGGTACATCTCACGCAGGACATGCGTCACATTTTTTTGTCCTTTGCTTTGCCGGCGCAACTCCAAGTCATACAGCCACGCAACCAACGTTCCTTTACGGTAAACCAAATCGTAATTTCCTGCGCTGGCGAATTTTTCCGGTGATGCGGCAAGCAGCGAAACAGTTTCGCGCACCGGATTTGCCTGATAAAGCGCGTCTTCATTGCTCATTTCCTCCAGCAATTCCGGCAGTCCAAGCAATTTCAGACGATTCAACGTCAGCAGTCCGATGTAGCGGGAAAATCCTTCCCAAAACCAGTCGAAATTTTCCCGCACGGCAAAAGCTTCGGGCAAGTAAAAATGAAACATCTCGTGGGCCAGATGCTTTTGATAATGTTTGAGCGTGCGGGGCAAATCTTCATCAGGATTAAGCAGCATGATCACGCTACGCCCACGCGTCAGCGCCGATGAGCGCAAGCCTGTCAGCGGAACTGGAAATGGCATGAGAGTCACAAGAAAATTATTTTCTGCGGCATTGCCAACGATAGTCGCCTGTTCGCGCGCAATCGCTCCAATCATCAGCGCCACTTGCACGTCGGAAAGATTCCGTTCGCCTGTGATAGCAATTTGAATATGAAGGCTGCCAACATTGATCGTCTGGCTTCTCATTCGGCCCAGAAAAAAAACTGCTTTCTGCACATCGGCAACTTCAAAGGCTCCATAACTTTCCCGCTCGGTGGTCGCAATTTGCCAATCGTCAGGAGCGTTAATTTTTAAGCGCACCACTGACTCCAAACATTTTTTCTCGCTCACCAAACAGAGGTCAGGCAAAATATCCGCGAGCAAAATAAATCCGACCTGTGCGCTAAGATTAGTAGTCAGTGCATATCTGCCAGGATCAACCGAAGCTCCCCTCACCTGCGCCAGGCGAATTTCATAGGCAAACGATATGTCCGCTGCGTTGCCAGCGTTGAAGCGGTAAATCCCGTTGCCCAATATTTCCGGCAGGATTCTTTGGCCGTTTGCATCTTTAATGCGCAGGCTAAAAACACGCTCGCTCAGTTTTTCAATGCCAGCGAACCGATCAACAAAGCGCATTTCAAATTTCCCGTTTGGAGGTAATTCAGAAACCCTACAACTTACTTTGAATGATTGTGCCGAGGGAGCGATTTCAGAGATTTGACAAAAAGTTGGTACTGCAAAAACAGGCGAGCAAAAAAGCAAAAATAAAGCCAGGCTGATAACTGGCTGTAATAACAGCAACCGTTCACCACCCACCAGACGCCGGAAATTTTCTTTCACAATTCCTCCAACCGCAAATTGATAATATACATTGTGTCTACAATCAAAACTGCAATTGGAGGATAAAATAACACACTAAAGATGCCATCCAGTAACGTCGTATCCTTCATCATATCGGGAAACGTATTTTCCACGACAAAGCTGAACAAAAGCCCCAGCCCGGTCGCAAATAAATAACCGCCGACAATAAAGCTCAGGGCAAATTGTCGAGTGAATGGTTTCTTACTAACGGCTTCGCTCTTGAACGATTTCTGTAATTTGGGATACGTGTAGTGATCGAAATGGCGCTTCAGGCTTAAGACTAAATGAAAGATGCTGGCCGCAAAAACGAAAATGATGACGGCGTACCAGAGCGGATTCGCCAGTTCAATGATGCCAGGTTTGAGTGCCGCAACCACAAATGTCGTAATAAATAATGTCACGGTGGTAAAAACTGCGTGGCCTCTGATTTTTGTTTCCAACCGCTCCCGCGCCAGCCATTCATTCACCGCCCGGTCAGCCTGCGCCTGGTAATGTGCCTTCCGCGCCACCCTGGCGGATTGTTGCGCACGCTGAACAGATGCGCGGTCAACCGTAGTGCCTTCGCGGTCATAAATGTCGCGCCGCTGTGGGTCAATCAACACGTGATACGCGTCAGTAATCCGCGAAAATCTGCGTGCCGAAGCAGGATCAGGATTTATGTCAGGGTGATATTTACGCGCCAAACGGCGGTACGCGGATTTTATTTCGTTGGAGCTGGCGATGCGATTAACGCCCAGCATGCGGTACAAATCAGCCACGTGCAAAACCTCAAAGACTCGATCAGAATTTCTGTGTGATTCCCGCAACGGCCATTGACACAATCGCGCAGGGAGAAGTGATAAGTGTCAGTCGGGGCAACCGCACGAGATATTTGTATTGTACGAATTATTAACGAGGTTTCAAGCTGAATATTGAGCGCGGGGACAGGAAAGTATTTTGGGCAAAGACACAAAAAATGATTTAGCAGGCAGGAATCGTTGCTTTACAAATCGTCCTTTCGCTTCATCTCGTTTTTGCGTCTTTGCATCTTTGCGTGAGAGCAGAATTTCTAACTTGCCATCTGATTCACCAGATTCACAAGCGTTCGGACACAAATTCCTGTTGGGCCAACTGAGAGATAAGGTTTGCCGCTGTCATTCCACGCTGTACCCGCGATGTCGAGATGCACCCAGGGAGTATCGCCGACGAATTCACGCAGGAAATATGCGGCAGTGATCGTACCGGCTTTGCGACCACCAACATTTTTGATGTCGGCAATATCGCTCTTGATCTGATCGCGGTATTCACGGTCAAGCGGCAATTGCCAAATCTTTTCACCCGAAGCTTTGCCTGCGTTAATGACAGCATCTATCCATTCCTGATCGTTGCCCAACGCGGCGACATAGACATCGCCGAGCGCAACAGAAACGGCTCCGGTCAGCGTCGCCAAATCTACAATTTTCGTAGCGCCAAGCTGGATCGCATACGTCAGCGCATCGCACAAAATCAAACGACCTTCGGCGTCAGTGTTAATGACTTCGATAGTTTTGCCAGCCATCGAACGGACTACATCGCCGGGACGCTGCGCACGTCCGCCCGGCATATTTTCGACGGCAGGAACAATGCCGATGACGTTGATTGACGGCTTCAGTTGCGCAATGGCTCGCATCGCGGCAATCGTTGTCGCACCGCCAGCCATATCGTATTTCATCTTTTCCATGCTGTCCGACGGCTTGATGGAAATACCGCCCGTGTCGAACGTCACGCCTTTGCCAACGATGGCGATGGTTTCTTTCGAGGTCGGCTCGGCGCTTGGCGTATACGTCAGCACAATTAATTTGGCAGGTTCGGCGCTGCCCTGCGAAACGCCCAGCAGCGAACCCATGCCAAGCTCTTTCATGCGCGCTTCGTCAAGTACGTCAATTTCCAAACCGTATTTTTGCGCAACTTCTTCCGCCTGACGAGCAAGTTCGGTCGGCGTCATATAATTGCCCGGTTCATTAACGATTTCGCGGGCGAAGTTGGCGGCTTCGGCTAAGATTTGCCCACGCTCAGCACCCTGCGATAATTCCTGAGAATCACCTTCGACAGTCGCCAGAATCATTTGCTCGATCAGCTTCTCTTCTTTGTCGCTAGTTTGATATTTGTTGGCATCCCAGAGCGAGAGCAGCGCACCTTCGACGCCTGCCTGAACAGCATCGCCAAGCGGAATCTGTGAGCGGCGGAGAAATGCGAATTTGCGCACATTTTTGGCTCGCAGGAAGCGAGCCGCCGTTCCCGCTACACGTCGCACGACATCGGTGTTGTACTCCGCCAGCTTCCCTGCGCCGAGCAATAGCAAACGCTTGGCGGCGATATCGCCAGGACTATGGAGATACACAATTTCTCCGGTTTTCCCCGATAATTCGCCATTTTCGATGAGCGAAGTAATGACTCCATTGGAACGTTTGTCCAATTCAGCTAAGGCGTTGCTCTCCTCAGGCTTTTCACCTTCGTAAACGCTGACCACCAGCGCATCACATTCGATTTCGTAAAATTTCCGGGCGTCTGCTTTGACTTCCATTTGATTTATTAGCTCCTAAAAATATCCGGCAACCTTTCCGGTTTGCTTTTATAATTACATCGTAAAGTAAATTTTCTGGCGTCCAATAAACTTCAGTTTATTGGACATTTTAATCATCTCTGTTTCGCTGTTTCAGCGCCGACCGCGCTTCTCGTTCCTGATCTTTTTTCGTTTCCGTTTCGCGTTTGTCGTGCAACTTCTTACCGCGTGCAATGCCGATCTCACACTTGATAAATCCATTCTTGAAATAAAATTTCGTCGGGACTACGGTCAACCCCTTTTCCTTAATTTTTGATTGCAAGCGGACAATTTCACGTTTGTGCATCAACAAACGGCGTTCACGGATCGGGTCATGATTTTCACGATTGCCGTGTGAATATTGATTGATATGCACATTGAGCAACCAGATTTCACCATCGCGCACCAGAACATATCCTTCCTTCAAATTCACGCTGCCTTCACGCGCAGATTTCACTTCTGTCCCTTTGAGTACGATTCCGGCTTCGTAAGTGTCAAGGATAAAATAATTATGGTAGGCGGCTCGGTTGGAGCTGATAATTTTCTCTGACATCTCGTAAAACTACTTTCTTTACTGCTTCCACATCATCTCGTTGGTCGTTGCAAATCCCAGACTTTCATAGAGTGGACGACCCGCGTCCGAAGCGTGCAAGGAAACTCGACCCATTTTATTTTCCTGACACCACTCAATCATCACTTGCATCAGGTGCCGCGCCAAATTTTTGTGGCGATGTTCACGCTCAGTGAACATATTCAAAATATAAGCTTCTTGTCCTCCGCTGAAACAACCAGAACGCGGCAACAAGCGACGCAAAATCATACCACCGCCTGCAACAATTTCACCTTCAAATTCTACCAGCCAGCCACGATACTCGCCGGACGCCAACATCGCCTGGAGCATCGGTAAAGAATTACCAGCGACGATGTCCATCTGTTGTGCATCAATATAACCCATATCAAAAAACATCTCGGCGCGATGACGTGCGATAATAGCAGCATCATCAATTGTGGCAAGTCGAATTTTAGAATCTGGTAGTATCACCGTCGAAATCTATTTCCTATTTTTTCGGAGCGCGATAACCATTTTTGGCTCGCACTGCCCATTTTTTGCCGTCGGATTGATTGACGCCGACACGAATTTTTCGATAGCTTCCATCACTTTTTGGATTCGTCGAGTAATAGCTCAGCCAATATTGACGGCGTAATTCTTCGGCGATATTCGCAAAGGCAGCTTTAGCATCTGTCATCGTCGCGGCTTCATAGCTGCGCCCTCCACTGCGAATCGCTAATTCATTCAGGTACATTGTCGCTCGCTCAGTGACTTCTTTCATTCGTGCTTTTGCGCCTGCTACGATATGCGGCTGAACCGGAACGCCATTGACCTGCATCCCGTGCGAAAGATCGGGTGTTGTATCGTAGTGAATGGTATAGGCCAGTGCATTCGCTTCTTCAATTTTGTCGAGGTTCCCCATCAACGTTGCGACCTTACTGGTGCCGTCAATGCCATCCGAAAAAAGCACAATCGCTTTGCGCCCCTGAATGCGATTGAGCCTTTCAGTCAGGACTAAATCAACTGCATCATACAACCGAGTTCCTCCGCCCGTGTGGGTGCGAAGAATTGCTTTGGTCAACTTCGCCCGATCATTCGTAAAATCCGCGTCAACATAAATTGCGCTTTCAAACGATGCGACCATCACCTGATCCTGTGGACGAAGTTGCTCAATAAATTCCAGCGCTGCATCCTGAATTTCTTCGACCTTGAAGCGTGTACTGCCGGACATATCAAGCAGTAACACGACATGAAACGGGTCATCCACGTTACTAAAATTTTCAATCTCCTGTTCTGAATCATCCTCAAAAACTTTGAATTCTTTTTTCGTCAAATCAGGAACATATTTGCCGTCTTTGTCGAAGACGCGCACCGGAACATAAACCAGGGCAGTATCCACTTTGATAACTTCTTCGGGTTCAGTCGCAGGCTTGGCGGTTGTTTCAGATTTGGCCTCTGTCAGTGATTCGCCAGCCTTGTTTACTAACGCCGGACGCGATTTTTCCAGTGGTGCGTCATCAGGTTTATTGGTTAAGGCAGGGCGTTGAGTATCCTCTATAATTGTTGCCGTCCTCATCTCCACTTTGGGAATTTTGAATGGAGTAATTTTCGGATAATCCTGCAAAAAATATTTTATCAAATCATCAAAATCTGCCGAGCGATTTGCGGTATTTGGCCCGATGGCTATTTGCACACCATTGACGACTACCATTCCTTGTTGTTGCGGGGCAGGTGGATTTTTCTCTTTTTTCTTTTTCTCTCCAGGCTTGGCATCACTTGCCGGGACAGACCGTTGAAGGTCAGGTGTTTTGGCCTTCCACATGGGAGCAAAAATCGCTTCTTTATCGGCGCGATAAACGGACGCCAGAATCATCCGCGCTTCGGAATACGCCAACTGCGACCGCATATTCATCCTTCGCAGCACCTCAGGATTCATCAGGTCTTCCGTATACGCTGCACAAACGTGAAAGATAAAATCCGCCTTGTCGAGCGAATTGACGACTACAAATGTTTTGTCTTTTGACATCGCCTGCCCAACGATTTCGGCGACGTGAGGAAGCGGCTCTGTATAGCCTAACGTTTTGCGCTGCTCTTTGGATTCACCGGGCGGCATTCCACCAGCCATAATAAGTTGTCCATTTACAATCCCCGAAACAGCAGCGCCGCCGCAATCACCCTTGACCGCAACAATGTAAACAGATTGACCGGGCTTGATGGTAAAGTTTTCGGTATTTTCAGTCTGGCTGAAAGCTGGATTTGCAAAGCAATTGCTCAACAAAACTAAGAGAAAAACGGCGCGTAAACGATTGGGCATGGCTCTCTCCTTTGATGGCTACAATTTAATTCAAACTTATTCCTCTGGTCATTCCATCAATTCCATTATGGCAAGGCGAGTGTTATAGCTCACTTTGCTTCACGCGATTTTGGCAACCGGACGATACTCCTGTGCCTTGTACTTTTCAGGATGCGTGCAAATATCATCAATGGTTGTGATGACTTGCGGCTCAAGATAAATCATCCCGCATTGATCGCATTGAATCATTGGAACATCTTCAATAATAACGGCTTGTTTTCCACGCCCATAAATTTCGTCGCGCTTGACTTGTCGTGCGGCACTCATCCCATAGTTCCGGCATATCTTGTACGAATTTGTTTTTCCAGTATTCATAACTTTGACCGTATGATTCGTCATGATCATGCGTCCAGCCTCAACATTCAGTTGCATTGTAGACAAAATACGCTTGTACATGTTGAGAAAATTCTATTCCCCTTTGAGTGGTCGTTCCATCAATTCCATCAACAAATCCTGTGGCGTCTTATCTTCATACAACATTTTGTAGACTCCGGTCGTAATTGGCAACTCGACGCCGATGCGCTCTGACAATTCATGCGTAGCCTGCGCTGTCTTCACGCCTTCTGCAACCTGTCGTGTTTCGCTCACGATTTCTTTAAGCGTTCGTCCGCGCCCAAGCTCATAACCAACCTGACGATTGCGCGAAAGATTGCCCATGCAGGTCAGCACTAAATCGCCCATTCCAGCCAGGCCCGCCATCGTCTCGCCACGTCCGCCCAGCTTGACCGCCAGCCGTGTCATTTCTGCCAGCCCTCGTGTAATCAACGCCGCTGCACTGTTGTAACCCAAGCCCAAACCGTTCACGCATCCGGTGGCAATTGCCATCACATTTTTGACTGCACCACAAATTTCAACGCCGACGACATCGTGGTTGGTGTACACGCGAAAGCGGCGCGTCGAAAGAGCGGATTGCACAACCGTCGCAGCATTCAAATCTGACGAGGCAGCGACAATCGCGCAGGGCTGATTTTGCGCTACTTCCAACGCGAAAGTCGGGCCGGATAAAGCAACGTAACGCGGAGCAAATTTCGTTTGCAAAACATCGCACACAACTTCTTCCATGCGCATCTGCGTCTGAATTTCGATGCCTTTTGTTGCGCTGACGAAAATCATTTCGCCCTGTAAATACGGGAGCATATTTGCATAAACTTCACGGCAAACGTGCGAAGGAACGGCAGTGATAACTAACTCAGCATCGTGCAGAGCTTCAGACAAATCGTGCGTTGGAGAAATATTTTCAGATAAGTCAAAACCGGGCAGATAAACTTTATTTTGCTTTTGGGTTTTGAGCGTCGCCGCGACTTCAGGATCATGCGCCCAAAGCTTGATTTGATGCCCAACCTGTGCGGCGACCAATGCAAGCGCAGTCCCGTAACTACCAGCGCCGATGATGGCAATTTTCTTCATTGGCAAAACATAGACAGGATGAACAGGATTTACAAGATGGAGAGAATTAAATGAACCATTTGCAACCGAATCGCTTGCAATATTTATCGCAACTTCTATACTCCTGTTTGGCAAAACTCCCCCATATTAAATTCAAATGACAAGCAAACCACTTCCTGTTCCGAAAATCTGACAGGTAATTGTCAGTAGTAGTTCTGACCTGTTCGCACGAAAGCTTTCTTCCTTTTGTGGCGAGGTGCTGGCGGTAACTTTACCCCTATAAACAAACGATGATAAAACTTTGCTCCGGTAATGGGTAATGTCTGGCAACGGTTTTTTAGCTGTTCATTTGGTGCTTGTATTGGATGGATTAATTCGCACCGGAAAATTAAATACAAAAATATTTGCCGTTCCCTGAAATGAATTGCCCCAAATGACCATTACTGATTGAGATAACAAATCATGGCAAATCAACCAACAACTTTCGCTGATACCGATGCGGTGCGTGAGGTAGCTGTAATTATCAACGGCGTCCAAAAATGGCTCGACACAGTAGAAGCGGCACTGGGGCGGACACCGATCATCTACACCAGCGCCTCGTTTTGGAACGCGAAACTGAACGGGACGGCACAGTTCGCCAGTCACCCGCTCTGGGTCGCGCACTACACCTTCAAACCAAAGCCGAACATCCCACAGGGATTTGCCAAACACACGATCTGGCAATTCTCAGAAAAAGGGACGGTCAACGACATCAACAGCAATCAAGTAGACTTGGATCGGTTCAATGGAACGTTGGAAGATCTGAGGAAGCTTGCGGGACTTTAATTTTAAGCGAGGACGGTAAACGTACCCTCATTTTACAGTCAACGTAACAATCTGCAAGAAAGGAAACAAGTATATGAGTTCAGCAATCAAGGCTCCATCCAAAAAAAAGACCTCTAAAAAAGTCACTGGATGCACGCCTATTTCCATTTCGGTGGCCATTCTAACACCAGACGATGAGAACGAGATTCACTTCGGTCTTACTAAAGGGTGCAACCCTGACGACTCTGTCTTTTGGATCATTGATTTTCTTCTGAAGCAAAAGAATTCTGCCGGTCTGATGGTTACCAGAGTAGAGGTTCATGTTCACGTCGGAGAGGATGAAAAAGCTACGGCTGAAGCTGTGTCGAAGGCTAAGAAACTTAGCCCTGAAGGCTTAGATCTTTTGGAAACGGATGTTGTTGATCAGGCAAAGAAGGATCCAGATGCGCCTGAAATGAAGGAAGTCCTTGTTGACGCCCTGCGGGCAGGAGCACCCGCTTAACTCTGCTTCGGTAGCACCAAATCGTACAGACGCCGATAGACAAGGCAACGAAGCAATAGGCGTATTTTTGATCTTCCTTCAGTTTCCTTTTGCTTCTTTGCCCTGTCCTGCTTTACATCAATAGAAAGAGATTATGACTGTCACCTACGCCAAACAGGGAATAGTATGTCTTGCATTACTGCTGGTAATAAGCGGGCGGGGTTACGCGCAGGGGAATCAGACCTCACCCAGCCAATCGCGTAAATGCATGCTCTCGCTACGGGATTATGATGGGTATAAGGTGGTGAGTGTCCGCATTGATTCACCCCTCGGCGGGATCTTTCCTTCCGTTAGGCAAAAACTAAATGAGGTGTTAGCCGATCCCGAAATGCCGCTGAAAAAAAACGACCTCTTCAACCGGGATAATTTTTTCAGAGGCTTTATCTTCCTCAAAGAAAACTTCCCGGAATTGCAGGTCAACCCCTTCAGTCGTTTTGCTATTCGCCTAGCCTGGCCAACACTGGTCAATTGTGATGAGCAGCAACGGACAGTAGAGGCGGTGTACCGGGTTTATCACTTTGGCGTACCGGATTTCCTAGCTGGTGATTTCGAGCGCCGCGAGCAAGAACAGGCTGGACGTGCTGTAGCAGAGACTCCTGCCACCAAACGCTTAGCCAATTATTTCCCCCAACCATTTCTGGGCTATAACCGTTCGCGCGATCTCTTTGGCGGTACCAAACTAACGATCAATCAGCCTGGCGCGGTATTGGAAAAACTCACGCTCGATGCCACAGGCTCAGCAGATAGTTTGGTTGCCACAGCGGAAATGAGTGGCTCGCACAATTTTACGGCGGGCGTATTACGGCATGCGGAGTGGCGCATTGGGCATCGTTACTCTGATGTGCCGAGTGGGACAGTAGCTTTGAAAGAAAGCGCTACCATTGGGCAGTTCACCGCTGCTACACGGGCTTTAGGTCCAAGCGCTTTAATCGTCCGCTTCGGTGGTGCCATCGAAGGCGGTCATCAGCAAACGGACGCCCCTGCACAAAATTTACTACCATCTGACTTGGCTCGTACCGGCTATGCGGCAGGCAAAGCATTTGTTGGCGGCACCCTGCGGTTGAGCACCGAGCGTTTCAAGCAGCAGCCGCTTGAATTGCGGCTGAAAGGCGCTTACGGCTTGCAGCTTGGCAATACGGGCGAAGGGCGACGAATAGATTATGCCAAGCAAATTTTCGATAGCGCTGCGGACTTGCACTATCGGCTGCGCGACCACCGACCTGTAAGTTTACAAACGCAGTTTACTGCGGGCTTGATCCATACGCTGGGTCGCTTGCCTGTAACGGAGCGGTTTTTTGGCGGCAATGTCGAACGGAACTTTATCGCAGGTGAGAACTGGCTGATTCGCAGCCAGCCTTTCATTCGCAGCTTTCCTCAAAATCGCCTGACCCAAGTCCGCCCGAACGGGGTTATCGGAGGGGACAGGTTTTGGGCGCTTAATGTCACTTTGGCTGCGACCGTTTGGGGGAAACCGCTGGTGCCGGCGGAAATATTGAAGGAGCCTACATTAATGGAGCAGGTGGAGTTTCAATTGGGAACGGCAGAGAGTGCGCTTTTCAGTAGTAATTTGGCTAAGTCACCAGAACTGCGCCAACTTTCCCAACAAGCTGCCTTGCTTGCCACGCCCCTCAATGACGTGCAGAAAGAATTGGATGCATTGCAGCAAGCCGCGCAACAGTTGGGGACACAAGAACCAGGGCCAGCCCTCATCAGCAAAATTTCTGCCTGTCGTAGTGATTTGAACGGGGTCAAGACGTCCGTGACCAATATCACCGAGAAGTTGGCAAAAGACGCATTGCGAACAGCAGACCTGCGTACGCTAGTCGCTGGACGTACCGATTCCCCGAACAGTTCACGGATTGAAAAATTGAACAAGGCTTTAGATAGCTTGGCTGCTGTGCCGAACCTTCCGCTCACAGGCATTATTGCTGACAAAATCCACTCGCTCCGCTCTCTGACCGTTCGGTTGGAAAATGCGCGCGCACCTTTGGCACACGCATTTACTGAGCAATTCGTAGACTCGAATTCCTCGCTTGTCAAAGTTGCCCAGCAGCGCGCAGTCCGCGATATGCGCTATCCCCGGCGCGTGCTGGATGAACTACTTCATGAAGCAAATCTTATTGGGATAAGCCCCGTTTTTTTGTTTGACGCCACGCGCATTCGTCAGCGCAATGTGATAGCAGGTGATGTCCGCTACGCGCTAGGCGGCGGTCTCCAGCTGAATATCGTCAGCTTTGATTTGACGGTCGGATACGCGTGGAACCCGCAACCGAAACCATGGGAAGGCCGTGGTGCGCTGGTGTTCACAATGGGCGTCTCAAATCTCTTTCGTTAATCTGGTGTAACTATTGTTCCTGAGCAAAAAAATGGGCAGACGCAAATCTGCCCAATCAGACCAATGGATGAGAACATCCAAAGTTAGTCGTAATACTCCAAGCCCAAATGTGTTATTAACTCCTCACCGCGCAAATGCCGCAACGTGTTTTTGAGCTTCATCAATTGAATGAACAAATCGTGTTCGGGATAAAGCTTCGGTGCACACATTGGCGATTTGAAATAAAATGACAACCATTCCTGAATTCCCTTCATTCCGGTGCGTTGTGCTAAGTCCATGAACAATGCCAAATCCAGGACCAGCGGCGCGGCCAGAATTGAATCGCGGCAGAGGAAATCAATCTTGATTTGCATCGGGTAGCCGAGCCAGCCGAAAATATCAATGTTGTCCCAGCCTTCTTTGTTGTCGCCGCGCGGCGGGTAGTAGTTGATCCTGACCATGTGCGTAAAATTGTCGTAAAGATCGGGATAAACTTCTGGTTGCAAAATATATTCCAGCACGGAAAGTTTGGATTCTTCTTTGGTTTTGAAGGAGCCGGGATCGTCGAGGACTTCGCCGTCGCGGTTGCCTAGAATGTTGGTCGAGTACCAGCCGTGCAATCCAAGCAGACGCGCTTTTAAGCCTGGAGCCAGCATTGTTTTCATCCACGTTTGCCCGGTCTTAAAATCTTTACCGCACACAGGAACCCCGTTTTTATTGGCTAAATCCATCAACACCGGAATGTCTACGGTTAAATTCGGAGCGCCGTTTGCAAACGGGACTCCAGATTTTAATGCGGCGTAGGCATAAATCATCGAAGGCGCAATCGCCTTGTGATTTTCCCGCAAGCCCTTTTCAAAGCTGGCCAGCGTTTTATGAACGGGCTGTTCTTTGATAAAAACTTCAGTCGAGCCGCACCACACCATCACCAGCCGCGCGCATTTATTTTTCTTTTTGAAGTCCGCAATGTCAGCCATGATTTGTTCGGCTAACTCCATTTTATTTTTGCCCTGCTTGACGTGTGTACCGCTTAAACGCTTGACGAAATTTTGATCGAAGACCGCAGGCATCGGCTTAATTTTGGAAAGCTGCGGCTTGAGTTGCACGAGCAATTCTTTTTCAAGGACTCCAGCATGCATCGCAGCTTCGTAGGCATTCTCTGCAAAAATATCCCACGTCCCAAAAACCAGATCATGCAAATCTGCGAGCGGAACGAAATCTTTGATGAGCGGCGAACGCCCGTCGGTGCGCTTGCCCAAGCGAACTGTACCCATTTGCGTGAGCGAACCAATTGGTTTTGCCAGACCTTTTTTGATGGCTTCAACCCCGGCGATGAAGGTGGTCGTGACTGCGCCGAGGCCTACACACAGGACTCCGAGTTTGCCTTTGGCGGGAGCGATATTCGCGCCTTTTTCGATCATAGAAATAACTCCTGAAAATAATTTTTGCATTGTAAGTGATGAAGAATTTTAGGCGGGAAACAGTGCGGTGTCTTGTGCGATCTTGCTCAATTTTGGCGATAGATTGCTAAAGGTAGGACAGGCGGGACGCCTCTCCTACCTTTAATCATTCACAATCACGGTCATCTCGCGCAATTCAGTTAGCGTAGAATGGTTCGCGTCAATTAAATTGATTTCATAGTCCTGAGATTTTTGCTGGTCGTTCAACACACGAATTGAGACTTTACCGGCCTGCAATCCGATTGGCAGCGGCGCAATGATTTGTGTGCAATGGCTGGCAACTTGTCGCAATTTTCCTTCCACGATTAAGCCCGGAGCTGTCAGATTATTGATGCGTCCCTGATTGTCTGGCGGTAGAACATACGCCGGATTCACTCCGAAATCACCAATTTCAACTTTGATGTTTTCGATTGCGGGCAACCCTTGTACAAAAATTGACAGCATTGCAAAACGACCACGGGTAGCGAATTTTTTGTCGAGCATCACAGCATTTACCACTTCACGAATTTGTAGTGACGGTGATTTTTCCAGCGGCGATTTTTCCCAACGACGATACGCTTTGATCGTAGCGCGCCCGCCTCCCGTTCTGATTTCCTCAGCCCGCGCAAAACCTGCCGCCCGCGCCATGCGAATCATCGCTTCACAATTCGGCCCCCACCAGTTGTCATATTGCCCGCCCAGTTCGTTCATTTCATAAAATTCCATAATCGGGCGTGGCGTGTCGAGCAGGTGATCTATTGAATGAGACTCAATCACGGCAGTATCACGCGTGACTTCGGCCACTCTTTCGAGCGCGAGCAAAGGATGGCGCAAGTGATACAGAACACCTAAAAATAATACGATGTCGAAGGAGCCAAGCCGCGCCTGCGAAATTTCGTAAACACTCATTTCGTGAAATTCAATCGGCGAATTGAGCGCCCGTTTGGCGGCAAAAAATGTTGCGGGACGCCAGCAGTCTACGGCGACAACTTCAGCGCCGCGCCGTTCAGCTTCGTAAGCGTAAAATCCGTCCCAGCAGCCGATGTCCAGTACCCGCAGCCCACGCAGATCAGCAGGCAAATTAAACGTCGCAAAATTCGCCTGTAATTCTTCCAGTTTATGTACACCGGGGGTGACGCCTGCCGCACCTAAATCAATGCTGTGCCACCACGACGAAGCTAATAATTCGTTTCGTTGTTGTTCCGCATGTTCGTCAATTTCTGTGCGAAGCGAAAAGTTATCTGCCAGTGGTGTTGTCATAAGCAAATTGAAAAAATGATTGCGGTAAGAGCCTAAGTCGTGCTAAAAATATGGCACGAGGTGAACGGTAATGAAAGCAGCAGTTTTTAGCAAATCTCAAAATACTGCCAATAATTTTGTGAACGAAAATTATTCGTCTGTCTTATTACTTACCCTCTCCCTTATCTAGCAGCGCAAGTAAGTTTCTCGTTGCGCTGCGCCTCCTGACATCAAATCAATTCTCTTATTTAACTGATTTTGTTATCTTCTCGTCTTTCTTCGTAGCACGGGCTGCCAGCCCGTAGCCACAGTTGAACAACATGAGATAATTTAAGTGAAATCATAGCGCGGGCAAGCTGTCCGCTAGAAGCAAAAGAAATCACCATGAACGAAAAATATTTTCCGACAGAAATTGAAGAGCGTCAGCAACAACGCTGGGCCGAAGCCAAAGTTTTTGAAGCTGACGTAGACGAATCACGACCGCGATTTTATTGCCTGGAAATGCTGCCGTATCCATCCGGTCGCATCCACATGGGGCATGTGCGTAATTATTCCATCGGTGACGCGTTGGCCTGTTATAAACGAATGACGGGTTTCAATGTCTTGCATCCGATGGGCTGGGACGCGTTCGGCATGCCGGCGGAAAATGCTGCGATCAAAAACAATGCGCGGCCTGATGAATGGACAATTGAAAACATCAACGCGATGCGCACACAGTTGCAGCGCGTCGGATTTAATTATGACTGGCGGCGCGAAATCGCTTCCTGTACGCCCGAATATTATCGCTGGAATCAGTGGTTTTTTATTCAAATGTGGAAGCACGGTTTGCTGTATCGCAAGAACGCGACGGTGAACTGGTGCATCAAATGCAACACTTCGCTGGCGAACGAGCAGGCGGAAGGCGGCTTCTGTTGGCGGCACGAAGATGTGCCTGTTGAGTTGCGTCAATTGGAACAATGGTTCATCCGCGTGACGAATTACGCCGATCAATTGCTGGATGATTTGGATACTTTAGTTGATGGCTGGCCTGAGCGTGTGCTGAGCATGCAACGCAACTGGATTGGGCGCAGCAAAGGCGCAGAAGTTGATTTCGCAATAGAGGGGATCAGTACCGCGAGCGGTAGCGACCGGGTCTCTTCACTACGCATCTTCACGACGCGCATTGACACGATTTTTGGTGCCAGTTGCATGATCGTAGCGCCTGAACATTCGTTGGTTGAATCGTTAATTTCTTCCGGCAAAGCCAGTGACGAATTGAAATCATTCGTCGAAAAACAAAGCGCGATTACCAAAGAAGACCGCATCGCCGAAGGTACCGAGAAAGAAGGTGTCAACACGGGATTGTTTGCGATCAATCCCTTCAACGGCGAAAAGCTGCCAATTTGGACAGCGAATTTTGTGCTGACCGGATACGGCACGGGTGCGATTATGGCTGTGCCTGCGCACGATGAACGCGATTTTGAGTTTTGCAAAAAATATAATTTGCCGATTCGCCGCGTGATTGTTCCGGCGGGTTTTGATGGCGATGTGAATGCGCCATTGACTGAAGCCTACACCTCAAAAGACGAAAGCTGCATCCTCGTCAATACCGGCGAATGGAGTGGAAAAGCTGTGCCGGAAGGGATTGCGGCAATGACTGCGCACGCGCAAGCAAACGGCTTTGGCGAAGCGCAAACGAATTTCAAAATTCGTGATTGGGGCGTCTCGCGCCAACGTGCGTGGGGAACACCACTGCCGTTTATTCATTGCGCAACGTGCGGCATCGTTCCCGTTCCTGAAAATCAATTGCCCGTCGAATTGCCGAAGGATTTGAACTTCAATACGCAAGGCGCTCCGCTGGCAGAACATGCGGGATTTGTGAACGTGAATTGCCTGACTTGCGGTAAGCCCGCGCGACGCGATACGGACACGATGGATACATTCGTAGATTCATCGTGGTATTACTTCCGCTACGTTGATCCGAAAAATACCGAACTGCCGTTTGATCCAAAAATCGCGGCGTACTGGATGCCCGTAGATCAATATATCGGCGGCATCGAACACGCCGTACTGCACCTGATTTACACGCGGCTGTGGACAAAAATCATGCGTGACCTGGGCTTGATTACTTTCGCTGAGCCGGTAAAAAATTTGTTGACGCAGGGAATGGTTTGTCTGGCTACGGCACGTTGTGAGGAACATGATTGGTTGAATCCGACTGAAGTGTTGGACGGCAAATGTAAATATTGTGGACGCGATGCAAAAATCGGGCGCACCGAAAAAATGTCCAAGTCCAAAAAGAATACGATTGATCCTGACGAAATGATTAATACGTTTGGCGCGGATACCGTGCGCTTGTTTATGTTGTTCGCGGCTCCACCGGAAAAGGATTTGGAGTGGGATGATTCCGGTGTCGAAGGCGCTTCGCGGTATTTGAATCGGGTCTGGCGGATTATTTATAAATGGCATGAGAAGGGGTTAGGGGGCAGGGAGCAGGGAGTAGAATTTTCGGATGGGGCGCGGAGTTTGCGACGCAAGACGCATCAGACGATTCATCGTATTTCCAACGATATTGGCACGCGCATGAATTTTAATACGGGCGTGGCCGCGTTGATGGAATTGACGAATGAAATTTATGACTTTGATAAAAAAGTTGATGAATCAAACTCCGGCGATTCATATGCGATGAAAGAAGCAATGGAAGCGTTGGTGAAAATGCTGGCTCCGTTCACGCCGCACATTGCCGAAGAATTGTGGGCTTCATTAGGTCATCATGATTTGGTCGTCGTCGCCGAATGGCCTGTATACGACGCTGAATTAGCCAAAGAAGAGGCGCTGGAAATTCCCGTGCAAATCAATGGTAAAATGTCCGGGCGCGTTTCAGTAGCTCCAGAAATTGATGACGAAGCTTTGAAGCAGGCTGTCTTCAGCGACGAAAGAATCAAAGCGAAAATCGGCGAGCGGCAAATTGTAAAAACCATTGTCGTGCCGAAGCGATTGGTGAATATTGTAGTAAAGTAAATTTATGAAAAATTTCAGATTTACAATACTGGTCGCGTTGTTACTTCTGACCTGTAGTTTCAAGGAATGTTACAAGCAGGCTGGCAAGGGCGAAGCGTTGCCGTCGCACATCAAGACGCTAGCAATTCCGCCGTTTCAAAATGTGAGCTTACGCTACAAAGTCGAGCAACGGTTTACCTCCGCAATGATTGATGAAGTACTACGACGCCAACGCGCCTTGCAAGTTGTTTCAAAAGCTGAGGGCGCAGACGCCGTGATGCTTGGCACGATTAAGCAGTTTGCGTATCGCGGCGTTTTACTGGATGATTTCGGGCGGGCGCGCGTCTTTGAAATTACAGTCGTCGCGGGCATCACCGTCAAAGATCAGACGAAAAATAAAGTAATTTTTGACAATCAGAATTATGTTTTCAAAACCGAATACGAAATCACCGGCGATCCCAATAGTTTCTTTAACGAAGAAGGCCCAGCCGTAAATCGCCTCGCGCGTGATTTTGCCAAAAGTGTTTTGACGACGATTTTAGAAGGGTTTTGAGTGATGGAAGAATTGCTGAAAAATTTTCCCGTAGTTGTCACACTGCCTGTCGTGTGGGGCGAAATGGATGCGATGCAACACGTCAACAATGCCGTATATTTTCGCTATTTTGAAAGTGGGCGCACGGCTTATTTTGAAAAGCTTGGCGTGTGGAGATTAACCAGACAATCCGGCCTGGGTGTGATTCTGGCCTCTATCAATTGCCGCTTCAGAATTCCCTTAACGTATCCCGACACGGTTTCCGTTGGTGTCCGGGCGATCAGAATAGAAGCAGACCGCTTCATCATTGAACATTGTGTCGTCAGCCATAAACATCAAAAAATTGCGGCGGAAGGCGAAGGCCTGATGATTTGTTATGATTATCGGGAACAGAAAAAAACCCTGATGTCTGAAACGATGAAACAGGAAATTGAAAACCTCCAAGCCGCTGTTGCGCTTTAAAGTTATGGCATTCAAAAAGCCCGCATCCAGCGATGCCCTCAAAACGCAGACTGAATTTTTCCGCAAAATCCAAAGCGGCAATTTCGCACCACTCTATTTATTTGAAGGGCCTGAAAATTATTTGCGGACACAATCGCTCAAACGCCTGATTGACGCGGCGGTTGATGATTCATTACGAGATTTCAACGTCTCTGAAATTTCTGTCGCCAAAGGTAATCTTGATGACGCATTGGCAATCGCGCAGCAATATCCAATGATGGCACCGCGCCGCGTGGTCGTGGTCACTGGTTTTGAAGCCATCAGCGACGAAGCTCAAATCGAATTGCTAAAAGATTATTTTCGCCGACCATCTGAAACGACCGTCCTGATTTTCAATTCGCCGGGCCTCGACAAGCGGCGCAACATTGCCACGATGCTGACGAAATTTTGCGAAGTTGTTAGTTTTGACAAACTGGACGAACGCGAAGCTGCGCCGCGCTGGATCGTTGATTATGTGGCACAGGCTGGCTGCTCAATTGATTCGGCGTCGGCTGCATATTTGGTCGGAATGGTGGGAGCTGAATTGCAATTGCTCACTTCCGAACTTGATAAACTAATTACTTATGTTGGTAAACAAGGTCGCATCACGCAGCAGGAAATTGAATTGCTGGTTCGTTACTCGCGCGAACATTCCAATTTTGAATTGACTGATGCCTTGATCGAAGGCAACCGCAAACGGGCGCTGACCTTGCTTGATCACATCTTCGAGAATACCAATGACAAGCAGGGATTAGCGGTGATGATTCTTGGCGCGATTGCCCGCAATTATCGCAACCTCCTGACCTCCAAAGAATTGATGCAAAAAAACGCGCCGAATTCCGAAGTTGCCAAAGCCGTCGGGATGTCGCCTTATGCCGTCACGCACTTAAATGAAAAAGCGCGTAAGTTTGAGACACCGAAAATTTTGCACGCGATGCAGCGCATTGCTGAGACTGATGTGGCACTGAAAACTTCGAGGGGAACGCCGCGCCTGCAAATTGAAATGCTGATTTGTGAGTTGTGCCGCGCGTAGTTCAGGTGTCATTACAGCAATTCTCAGTATGGCAAAAAGCTGACAGAAAAATGGGGGCAAAAAAATAAAGCCAGAGCCAACGAAATAGCGAAAAATAGTCATGGTCTGTGTTGTCGTTGCTGCGGCCCAACATACCGCTTACCCTGATTTTTCTGCCCCCATTTTTCTGTCAGCCCTCTGCTTCCTTCAGTCAACTGAGCCTTGCTAATACCAGACGACCAAACCGCATAGAAATTAATTCGTTACGACTGAAAAAATCTTTCTGCTAAACTGTTTCCCGCCCCAATTTTATTTCAGCAAGAGGTTATCGCATGAAATCCTGCCTCACATTTCTTCTGACATTTTTTTTGTTCGCGCTGACTGTCTTTGCACAGGAAGATAAAACCGCTGTCGTACCTGCTGCAAAAGCTCCAAAATTAATCATTGAAACCCTGGAACACGACTTTGGTTTAATCAAAGAAAGCGCCAGAGTCAACCACGTTTTCCTCGTCAAAAATGCTGGCAAGGCTGATTTGCTGATTGAAAGCGTGGCGCCATCCTGAGGGTGTACCGCAAGTGACTTTGATAAAGTCATCCCGCCTGGTCAGGTGGGCAAAATCACTCTTTCAGTTAAACCCGCAGGCAAAGGTTCGTTCACGAAATATGCCGAAGTCACAACCAATGATCCGCAAAATCAGAATTTCAAGCTGACGGTAAAATTTGAATCGTTTTTGCCGAAAGGCTATCGCCTCGGTTCGTTCTTAGTTGATCCCGGCGATGAAATTAGTGGAGAAATTGCGCAGGGAACAAGTTACGAAACGAAAGTAAATATTTATTATGACCGCGAAATTTTGGTAAAGATGACGAAGGGTGTCAGCGACAAGGAAATTTTCGATATTCAATTGGAAACCGCGCAGGAAGGAAAACGCTACGTTGTCGTTGTCAAAAGCGCTGCTTCATTGTCAGTCGGATTGCACAAACAAAAGGTCAAATTATTGACCGATGATCCAAATCAACCGGAAATAGAATTGAGCCTTTCACTCAAAGTCAGCAGTGTGAAGTAAGCATTTTCTGTAGCTTAGCCGTGATTATTGGATTAAAGTTCAGGCGACGTTTGCAACCTGGTTAAAGAAATAAATAGTGAATTAGAAAACTATAAATGTTGACAGTAATTTAGCTGGGATACCTGAAGAAAAAAGAAGAAGTCAGTCGCGCTAACTGACATTTTTTATAACTAAAACCTTGAAATCCTCTATGCCTGTGGGAAACCTGTGGAAAAACCTGCAAATACGATAGAAACCATAAATACTTTCCTCAAGTAAACTATTGCAAAATATAAAGTTAGCAGATAATTCACCAGCCAGAGAGATGTTTTAAAGCTGTGGAAATTCAATTTTCACCGGAAAGATTTTTACGCGTGATTTGAATCAATGCTTGTGCATTGCGCCGCAGCCCGGAAACTTTTGCGCGTTTGATTGCGCTCCCACGAAAGCGGGTCGAAAATTCTTCTTGTGACATTTCGGCTATTTCCTCTAAATTTAATTCCGTAATCCCCGGACGCGGAGAAAATCGCTCTTCCTGCGTGAGTTTTGCAAAGCGAGTCCAGGGGCAAACATCCTGGCAAATATCACAGCCATAAACCCAGCCCGCTAAATTCTCGCGCATTACTGCGGGTAATTCTTCGCTGCGAAGTTCAATCGTGCCGTAAGAAATACAACGCGTCGCATCCAGTTTGTATGGCTCAATAATGGCCTGTGTCGGACAAGCGTCAAGGCAGGCTGTACATTTGCCGCAATGATCTTTTTCGATATAGTTGTCATATTCAAGTTCCGCCGAAACCAGCATCTCGCCCAAAAATATCCATGAACCAAATTCACGCGTAATCACATTTGTATGTTTGCCGAGCCAGCCAATTCCGGCACGGACAGCCCAGGCTTTATCCATCATCGGAGCAGTGTCCACACAAATTTTGGTTTCGATGTCAGGTGATTGCTCCAGCATCCACGTACGCAAAGCTTTTAGTTTTTCCTGCAAAACATCGTGGTAATCGTCGCCCCACGCGTAGCGCGTAACTTTGCCGATTTCTGGTTGTTGTTCTGGTCGAAAATAATTCAGCGCGACGCAAATAACGGACTTCGCCGATGGCAGTAATAACTGCGGATCGGAACGCTTGTCGGGATCATGAGCCAGATAGTGCATCTCACCGTGAAAATTATTGGCGAGCCATTCGCGCAATTCCCGGCCCTCTTCAGCCAGGGCAGTGGCAGGCACAATTCCAACCTTATCGAAGCCAAGTTCGTGTGCCTTGCGTTTGATTTGTGCTGCCTGCAGGTCTCGCATTGCTAGCTATTCTCGTGGCTAATGAACCTGACAAGCAAGCAAAAAAAGGAGGCGGAAAAAATTCAGGTCAATTCCCCTGAATTTTTTTCGCCTCCTTTTTGCAGTATTGACCTTAGCTCAGTGGTTAATGCCAGACCTATTTGATATTTATTTCACCACCCGAGGCAAGGCCGAGGGTATTTCCTCCGCCATCAATCAACATCACTGTTTGCGCCCCTTTTTCTTTGCCAAAGCCAACCAATTCCGTAAATTTTTCTTTTTTCTCATCAGCGGACAGCTTTAACCATTTGTTGTCAACGGTACAAAGCATCAGATCGCGGCGTAATTTGACTTCTGCAATAAATTCACTCTGCGGCACTTGATCGCGGCTTAATTGCACAACCGATGAATCGTCTTTGGGTTTCTCTTCGCCGTGCATCACCACAAAGCGGAGGGTTAAGACAGTGGCAAGCAAAAGGATTCCTATCGCAACCATCCATTTTGTACTGGTGGATAACCCGGAACCTTTCATTATCTGGGTTGAAGTGTTTTCCTCGTCTATTTCCTCAGTTAATTTTAACGCTGCAACATCAAGCGGGGATGGTTGGGCTTTTCCCTGCATCCCGGGGTTTTGCGCTAATTCCTGGGCGCTGCGTCGCACAATGGCGGATTGCAGGCGGAGGCGTGCGCCCATCAATTGATTATAAACATGCAACAGCACTTCGTTATTTGCTGGCTGTTCCTGTTTGCGGGTTTCCTTAATTAAAACGCGCGTTTCATCACTTACCCGTTCCAGTTCCTCGAACAGCTTGTTCAGCCGTGCTTGAATATCATTGCTTAACTGACAACCATCCGCCAATTCAGTACGCGCTAAATGATCAGCACGCAGGATGATTTGAAGAGCTTCACGCCTTAACTCACTCTCGCCTTCCAGCGTGGCCTGATGGTCTTCCGGGAGCGGGGCAAGAAAGCTGTTGATTTCTAATCTGCGGACTTCGATGGAGGAGGTAAGAAATGCCTCAATCGCCGCACGGTTTTCCGGGCTGGCAGCCAACGCCTCTAATTCTCCATCCATTTCAAGTTGCGCGGCAGGGGTTGTAACGAAGGCTGGTTCAGGAACAAGATCAGGAAACTCCTCTATCTCGACGACAAAAATTTCCGGTAACGGCAGTTCTGCCGCAGGTGCTGCCGCCGCAGGTTGGATTGCCATTTGCAGCAGGCGCGAAAGCTGTGCCCCCTCTTTTGGCCGGAGATCGTCCGGCTGATTGCTACCTCTTTGCAACTCACTTAGGAGCTGCGACAACTCAGTTGACTCATTTGAGTAAGTGCCACTGAAAACGTCTGCCAGCACCTGAACGTTTTCTGGAGCCTCTCGGATTTCCTCACTTTCAAGGGCGAGCAAGGTCAAAAAGCGATTCGCAATCATGACGTTCGATTCAACTGAACCTGCTGTAACTTCAGGGATATAAATCATTGCGCCAACACTGGCTTTGAACTCGCGCACCCGCTGAAAAAAGGAGGCGCCGATCAGCTCTTCTAAACTGGTCACCTGCTTGATCGCCGTGATGAATTCATCAAACTGGCTGTTAATCTCAATTATTTTATCTGTGTTGTCTGCGTCAGGTTCAATTATTTCACCCCACGCCGCACACATTTCGGTCAGTCGTTTAGCGATCTGTTCACGGTTGGTGCGCAAATAACGATGCTGGCTGGACAGTCGTGGTTCAGGCGCAGTAAAGAGGCGCGTGGCCACAAAATCATATTTACCGCGATTGGCTTCAGTATATGTCAGGGTGCGATAAAAACTGGTCAATGAAGCAAAAGCGTTCAGATCAAGCAGACTCTTATCCTGATCACAGAACCGCCGCAGATGGTAAGGCATGATTTGCTCATCGCGCTGAATCAGCGTGTTGCAAATAGTCTCCATTTCCAGGCTCACAAGCGATTTTGCCGCACCGATTTTATCCGCAGCTCCTTCACGAATTGCCAAATTAAGCTCGTTGATTGCGGCGACTAATTGCTTGAGATCAAATTTTTCCGGCACACGATTCAGGCTGGCGCGTTCGATACTGGCGATTACCCGTTCAGTCGCCTGGAGCGATTTCATTTTTTCGATGGCACGGCGCAAAGAGGCTAAGGCCTCCTGCGCAAGCTGCGGATCAAGCCCTTTATTTGAAGTAGGAATAGCTGCGGTTGACGACATAATATTTAATCTCTTCGTGATTATTTGACGAAGTGGCGATGAGCTTCAGACCATCGGCTGAGGGATAGGACAAGCAGCGACAGTTCTCTGCCCTAGTTAAAATCCACAACCGAACGGATCGCGGGGAGTCTTTGGATAATAGAGCCATTGGCAAACAACATATATTTTTCTGGTGCGCCGGCGCTATTAAACCCCGTAGCTTCAATGGTAAAACCGCTTTCTACATTTGCTGTAGTTGGGACGCCAGAGATGTTTTCATAATTGTACCCACTCCGAAATATTTTTTCCGGCGTCAGTGTTTGCCCCAGGCCACCATTTTGATAAGTATTCAACTCACCCATATTGGCGTAGCGGTTGTAACTGATGCGGTATTGACTTTGGGCGCCATGGATTCTGCGCAAACTGCTAATAGCTGCCGAGCGTTGCGCCGAAACACGCGCATCAAGTAAGACGGGCGTGCCGATTGCAGCGATAACCCCAATAATCATGACGACGATCAATAACTCAATTAATGAAAAGCCAAGTTGTTTTGTTTTGCTGTTGATAGGAATAATCATTTGAAGCTCCTGACGCGGTGTAGTTATTTTCAGCAATGCTGCAACTCCAAAATATCTTTAGAGGCAACTGTGAATTGGCTTGGGTGGTTAAGAAATCTTCCAGGGATCAGGGAGAGAAACTCGGGGGGACAACAGAGAACTCAGGTTCATTATTATTGCTTATGAAAACTTGTCAACATATTTTTCTGTTGCGGTCTTCACGGCTAAATATGAATGAAGGCTGAAGTAATAAGCTTCAGGGACTGGTTATTTCAAAGCTGACAAATAGAGGATATTGTGCGTTAACAGATTTTGCGACATCTATTATAAAACCACTTGTGACTTTCGGTCAGGGTGAACTGCTTGTCTGGTTATGCAGTAATTTTGACCTGTTTTTGCCCGCTCATCAGGCGCTGGTTATGAACGATGATCAGATGCGACCTTACGGTTGGAGGTAGTAAATATTTTCTTCTCAGGAACTGAATTTTTTAGCTGTCTGGTTAATGATTCGCGGTAATTTACTTCCGCGAGGAAAAGTCCTGACGGCGGCGCAGACAGAAGAGCCTTTGGCGTATATTGCCTGGCAACTAATTTTCCGAAATCATCAATACTTAAATTATGCCTGCCAACCTCCACCAGCATCCCCACAATTCGGCGCACCATGTTCCACAAAAAATGTGAAGCCGTGATCCGAAATAAAATCAAATGATCGTCCACTGAAATCTCCGCCGCATCAACTTCCACAATCGTTGATTCTTCAGGACGCGCCGCATCGCGCTTGCTGAACGAGCCAAAATCGTGGCGACCGACTAAGGCTTTGGTTGCCTGCGCCATTGCTTTGACATCCAGATTATCTTTCACCCACCAAACATATTTTTTCGCAAAAGCCGATTTACGCGTAGAGATTTGGTAAAGATAAGACCGTGCAATGGCATCGTGTCGCGCATGAAAATTCGGATGCGCTTCGGTCACATCAAGCAGGCAGATGTCCGCCGGCAAGCGGTCATTCAACCCGTAAATAATTTCCTGGGGGCGCAGATTGAAATTTTTCACCCCGCCTTTGCGCAATATTCGCAAATGAGCAACCTGTGCCAGCGCATGCACACCTGCATCTGTCCGGCCTGCGCCGCCCAACTCAACCTTTCCATCGAATAAATCTTCAGCAGCTTTTCTAAGCTCGCCCTGAATCGTTTTTGCCACTGCCTGTTCCTGCCAGCCGTGATATTTCGTCCCTTCATATTCAAGCGTTAGCTTCCAGCATTTCAGGTTTGGCAGGCGGTCAGTAACCGGTGGTCGGCGGTCGGTGGTCGGTGGTCGGAATGTATTTACAGTATTTTTTCTATTCATAACTCAATCGTAACTGAAACCGCCTCAAAAAAATTAACCGACCACTGCTCACCGACCACCTTTCTTCTGCCACCGACCACCTCCTCACAAATCCCAGCCATCTTTCGTGTAAGTATCTTTTGGTTGCGGCTTCACCAGTTTTGCTTCGTCGCGTTCGCGTGATTTCTTCGCCGAGTCCGCAAAATATTTTTCCCAGCGTGCGGGTGCGTCAATTGTTTCGCCGCCGTGTTTCGTAACCCTGGGGCGAACCTGGCACAATACAGGAGTATTGATCGCCACACCAGAGACGATGACCTGCCCTTTCGTCAGCGCCGGCAATTCGTCCAGCAATCTGCGCCCTGCACCTTCCACCGACGAAGCAATTGTCTGCTGATCTATCGGATTCACAATCCGCATAATAAATTGCGTCATGCATTGCGACAGCACGTCCTGATCCAGCTTGCCCGGACGTTGTGTAATCAAGCCAATGCCGACTCCAAATTTGCGACCTTCGGACAAAATCGTTTTCAAAATATTCGTCGAAACAACCTGCGTTCCGGCGGGTGCGTAGCGATGTGCTTCCTCCAGCAACACAAAAACCGGATACGGCAAATAGCTTTCATCTGTGACTTGGGATTGCCCACGCTCAGTCTGGACACGAGCCTTGTTGATACGGCGCAGCAAGGTTCCGACGATGACCTGCTGTTCGCTTTCTTCGATGTCGGAAAGCTGTAACACCGTGCATTGACCGGGGCGAAACATTTGTTCCAGTTCAATATGTTCGTGGTCAGAAAAAGTTCGGCTTTGCTCAAAGCGCCGTCGTAAGCGCCATTCCAAACCATCAATTGTGCTGGTGTTTCCCCCGCCTGATTTTTCGTCGCCGTATTTGCATGCCATCACTTCGGTGAGCAAATCCTGGAACCCCCAGTGACCACTCGCGCCCCGCTTGCTGTTGACCAGCGCGATAAAAGCCTGGCTGAGAAACGTCTTCATTTTCTCAGTCGTTTCCGGCAACAAATAATTAATGTCAGCCTCGGTCAGCGTCGAGATGCGGACTTTGATTTTGTCCGGCGTGAAGATTTTGACTTCGGGCGCGTAACCATTCGGGCCTTTAAAATCAGGGTGTTTGTGCAATTCTGTGAGCGTGTGATATTCACCGTGCGGATCAACAATCAACACTGCTGCG
>JAYSTY010000395.1:0-5976 GCA_043719385.1 Blastocatellia bacterium
CACTGGAGCCGAAATATGCAGAGGCCTTGAATATCTCCAAAGATAAACGCACGCCGGAACAGAAAGAAGATGCCAAATATGCCGAGCGGATGCTCGAAGTGAAATACGAAGAATTGTTGCAGGTGATGCCCGCTGAAGCCAAAGCGAAACGCGCAGCCTTGCGCCGACAAATGCACGATCTGATTTGGCAGGAACCGCCGCCACTGCCCAAAGCTGTCGCCGTCGCTGATCGCCTGTTGCCGATCCCGGCAAGTTATGTCTTCAAAGGCGGCGCAGTGCATGCGCCAACCCGCGAAGTTCAGCCCCAATTTCCCCAAGTGTTTTTACAGTCCTCAAATTCAAACGATCACGCCAACATAATTCCACTCAAAGCTTCAACTGGTCGGCGGCTGGCGCTGGCAAAATGGCTCACCAGTCCCGATCATCCGTTGACCGCGCGCGTGATTGTCAATCGGTTGTGGCAACATCATTTTGGACGCGGCCTGGTCGCTACACCAAATGATTTCGGGCGGAATGGTTCGGGTGTGACCAATCAGGCTTTGCTGGACTGGCTGGCGGTGGAATTAATAGACGGGGCGACG
This sequence comes from Blastocatellia bacterium, assembly GCA_043719385.1. GTDB lineage: Bacteria > Acidobacteriota > Blastocatellia > RBC074 > RBC074 > JAFDVL01. Next base: position 582 of record JAYSTY010000395.1, read on the forward strand.
GGGCGACGGGGCGACGGGGCGACGCTCCCGACCGCCGACCACCGACCACCGACCACCAGCCCCTGGTCACTAAAGCATCTTCACAAGCTGATGGTGATGTCCAAAACTTATCAGCAGTCATCGGCGAATGATCCTGCCAAAGCAAAAATTGATCCTGAAAATAAATTGCTCTGGCGTGCCAATCGGCAACGGCTTGATGCTGAAGCGCTGCGCGATTCAATTCTGGTTGCGGCGGGTACTTTAAATGAACAATTCGGCGGCCCGTCCATTCGTGTGCCAATGGAGCCTGAAGTGGTCGAAACTATTTTCACGGAATACGAGCCGGATAATTTATGGCCAGTCCATCCTGATCCCAACCAGCACACGCGCCGCAGCCTGTACTTATTCCGCAAGCGCAACGTCAAGCTGCCAATGCTCGTCGCCTTCGATACGCCCGATCTGCAAAGCGTGTGTGGTGCGCGGAATGTCAGTGTCCATTCCCTGCAAGCATTGACGCTGATGAACAGTGCTTTTATGCAGCAACAAAGCCAGGCACTCGCCACACGAATTTTGCTGGCGGCGCAAACAACACCAACGAGACTGGCGCGGCTTTATGCGCTCACGATTGGACGCGCACCACGGGCTGAAGAAAGCCAAGCTGCGACAGCTTTTTTGCGCGCACAGGCAGTAATTCTCCAAGCCAGAAAAATTCACGGTGAAACGCTGGCCGAATTAAAAGACCTGCCAAAACAAATTGATGCGGTCACTGCGGCGGCCTGGATGGATTTGTGTCTGGCGACACTGAACCTGAATGAGTTTGTATATGTAAAGTAAAGAATAATCTGTGCCGAAAATGTCCGACAAGGCTGCCAGCTTGTCGGCAGCTTTGCGCAGCCATAACTTTCATCGCCAACTGCTTCTGTGCCACGATTTCGACAAGCTGGCAGCCTTGTCGGAGATTAATTCTGACCAATGCTTTACTTACTTAAACGTCATCCATTTGCGACCAGCGCTTATTTCGATTTTTCGCTGGTGCTGACTTACGCTTTGCCGCACGAAATTCTGGCCCCGCTCCTGCCACCAGAGATGACGCTTGATACTTTTGGTGACTATGGGTTTGTCGCGATTGCGATGGTGCAAACCAAACAATTGCGTCCGCATTTTTTGCCCGCCTGGCTGGGGCAGGATTTCTTTTTGACCGGGTATCGAATTTTCACGCGCTATCAAAATAAGGCCGGAAGAAATTTGCGCGGGCTGAAAATTATTCGCAGCGACACCGATAAATTCCTGATGACGAAGCTGGGTAATTTGATGACCAGCTACAATTATTGCAAGGCTGTGGTAGAAATTAATCGTCCCGGTGAACAACGACTGGAGGTGAAAATTTCCACTCCCAGGGCGGAAGCCGATTTGCAGGTTAGTGCGGATATTTCCTGCGCGGCGGAGACTTTGCCAATCAATTCGCCCTTCAAAACTAACCGCGATGCTTTGCGGTTTGCGGGGCCGCTGCCGCACACGTTTAGTTACGAACGCAAGACAAATTCTGTCATCATCATCAAAGGCGTGCGTGAAGAATGGCATCCGCAACTGGTCAACGTTGACGTGAAAAAAACTACGTTCTTCAAGCAGCCCTGTTTTCGTGGCGTCGCGCCAATCTTAGCGAGTGCTTTTTATGTGGCGAATATTCCTTATCGCTGGGAACGCGGCATCGTCGAGCAACTTTCCAGTCAATGAGCTATCAAATCAAACGCTCTCCATATCAGGGTGCGCAACAAATTTTGCAGTATAACTGGACATTTTATGCCGCTGCCGGCGTGCTGTGCGCGGGCGGAATGATGCTCTGGCGGGCAATTGATTTGGGGAATCTTTGGCGCGTCCTGGTCGGCCTGGCAATCTTCGCAACCGTGTTCTGGGCAAGCTCTTCGCTGCTAATTTCTCATTATGTTTATGACCGTTCAGAACTGTATCGGCTGACCTGGCTGCAATCGTTGCTTGCGCGTGAGCCGGCCAAATGGATCAATATTCATGCGGGTCTGGATGAGACCAGTCGGTTGCTGATGCAACGCTACCCAAACTCTGATTATCAGATTCTGGATATTTATGATCCCGCGACCATGACGGAACCGGCGATCAAACGAGCCAGAAAAATCACCATCCCCGAACTGACAGGAATCCCGGCTGATTTCCGCCAGCTACCCGTTCCCGATAAAGTCTGCGATGTCATCTTTATATTTTTTGCCGCGCACGAATTACGCACTGCAGCAGCCAGAGTTAGTTTTCTGCGTGAGGTTTATCGCCTGCTAAAAATTGGTGGTCAGGTAATCGTCGTCGAGCATCTGCGCGATTTCCCGAACTTCCTGGCCTTTGGGCCGGGCTTCTTTCACTTTCTCACGCACAGTGATTGGTTAACTGCGATCAGGTTGGCAAATTTTGCCTCCGTCGAGGAAATCAAAATCACTCCGTTTGTGAGCGTTTTCTGTTTACAAAAATAATGAATATTTCACTGCACCTGAAAATTGTGGGACTGAGCCTGATGCTCCTCGCGCTCTTTCACGTGGTGTTACCTAAACGATTCGACTGGCAAAAAGAAATGGCGCTGCTGTCACTTTTCAACCGCCAGGTAATGTACGTTCACACCTTTTTTATTGCGCTGGTAGTACTGATGTTTGGCGCGCTGACGTTCTTTTTTACCGCCGAGTTATTGGCAAAGAATTCGCTGGCGCAGGCAATTTTGGCGGGGTTCGCAGGCTTCTGGGCGATTCGCTTATTTGTACAATTGTTTGTCTATGACGCAGCCCTCTGGCGCGGGAAACGCTTTGAAACGATAGCGCATATCCTGTTCACAATTTACTGGGTTTATTGCACGATGATTTATGGCTGGGCATTATTTGCTGCCACAGGATTTAAGGCTGAATAAAGTCCCACAAGAGAAAGAATTGCTCACCCACGAAGATGCGACGGGGTGATAGGGCGCTCAAATCATGCTCGCGCCGTTTCACCCTTTCGCCCTTTCGCCGCTTCGCTCTGCTTTGTGTAACTTCGGGGAAAACATTTTCTTAAAAACTTGAAGACACAATTTTTTATTCCTTCGTGATTGTTTCATCCAAATTCAAAATCGTACTTGCCACCATCGTCCACGCGGCAAGCTCAATTGCATCCAGCTTTGGGTCGCAGGCTGAGTCGCCAACTTTCAGCAAATCACCGGCAGCTTTTTTGTCGCGCTGAAACCTTGTCAATTGCTGCTGGAATAATTCACGCAAAACCTGCAATTCCTGCGTTGAAGGCGGACGGGAAGTTGCCTGTCGGAAGGCGAAAGCGATGCGGCTATGCGGGTCTTTACCGCTCGTCATGGCCTTTTGCGCCAGGCTGCGCGCGGCTTCGATGTAAGTCGGATCATTCATCAGAATCAGCGCCTGCAACGGCGTGTTGGTGACGGGTCGGCGCACCAAACATTTTTCGCGGTCAGGCGCATCGAAGGTGCTGAAAGCAGCAGGCGGAACCGTGCGCTTCCAGAAAGTGTACATACTTCGGCGGTACAAATCTTTACCCGTGCTGGGTTGATAGGATTGCGAAGTGAAGCCATCGCCGAACGCCAGTTCTTCCCACAAGCCCGGCGGTTGATAGGGGAAAACGCTCTTGCCGCCAATTTCGGGATTCATCAAACCGCTGACGGCAAGCGCTGAGTCACGCAAAATTTCCGCCGGCAAACGATAACGCGCACCACGCGCAAGCAACCGATTTTCCGGGTCTTTTTCGCGGAGTTCCGGCGTGACTTTTGATGATTGCCGATACGCTGCCGAAGTCAGAATTAACTTCTGCATCGCCTTCACATCCCAACCCGTGCGAATAAATTCCGTCGCCAGCCAGTCCAGCAATTCGGCATGCACTGGCGGTTCTCCCTGCGAACCAAAATCTTCCGCAGTTTTCACCAGCCCCAAACCAAAATACATTTGCCAGTAGCGATTGACGGCAACGCGCGCGGTCAGCGGATGTGACGGCTCAACCAGCCATTTGGCCAGGGTCAGACGATTCGGAGCTTTACCGCTCTCTTCCTTTGGAAGCGGCGGCAGCACAGCAGGCACACCGGGCGTAACCTTGTCCGTTTTATTTCGGTAATCACCACGCGCCAGGATGAAACTTTCACGCGGCTTGTCCATTTCGCTCATCACCATCGTTGTCAGAATTGCTTTTTCAAGCTCTGACTTTTGTTTTTTCAACTTATTCAGTTCGGTATATTCGCGGTGCAAATTTTCCGGCGCATTGTTCGTCAAAAAGTAATCCCGCACGGCTTCTTTCTCTTCTTTGTTGCGCTGCCCATAAACACCGGAAAGATAACTCTGAATAGGATAATGCAGTGCCAGATGCTCAATTTCTTCAGCGTTCAAGGTACGTTTGTAAAAACGCAAATCATCCATCAGACCTTTGTATGGTCGCCCAAAAAGTTTGTTGCCAATTTGTAAATCAGCAGCGGTTGCGATGGAGCCGGTGAGGTTATCTTTGATGATTTCCAGTTCGGCGGGCTGACCATTAAAAAATAATTTGAGTCCCGCCGCTTTGCCCGAACCATCATAATTGATGACCACATGCCCCCAGTCAACAATGCGAATCACTTCTTTTGAGCGCACATAAAGCGTGTTATTTTCAGTCCAGTTGCTGGTCAATTTAATATTGATTTTAGGAGCGCGGCGCTGGATGCCAATCAACGTGTAATCATCCAGAAAAATCTCAAAGCCTTTATGCGTCTCAGGGTTATCGGATTTCTGGAACAACGTAATCGGCAAATTTGTATTGCCTCGCAACCACAGCGCAAGGCTGAAGGGCGCTGATTTTTCCGTCGGGCCGACATTGCCAAATGTGACCTGCGTGTCGCCGTCAAAACTCGCAGCTTTGCCAATTTTCCCGCCTGGAAAATCAGGGTTCCCCTGCAACCGACGCGCATGTTTATACTCGCCCGCAAGATCAGCGAGGCTGCCGTCAAATTCGTAATGCGCGACCAGGCCATCACGCGGAGAGGTAGCAATTTTGCCCAGATATTGTTTTTCCCACTCGTTCTGCAATGGCTCAATTTCTTTGTCAGCCAGGATTTTTTCTTTGGCTTTAATCGCAGTTGTTAGCTGCTCCTGCGTGGCTTTTTGCGCGTCGGTTGGCAACGCTAAAAATGGTTTTGCATTGCCATCTTTTCCATCCAATCCAACTTCGGGAACAGTATTGAAAAACGCGGAGAATTGATAAAATTCTTTGTGCGAGATCGGATCATATTTGTGTGAATGACAACGCGCACAACCCATCGTCATGGCCATAAATGCGTTGGAGGTAGTCTCGACGCGATCAATCACGTATTCCAGTTGGTACTCTTCAGGAATCGCACCACCTTCAAAATTAATCATGTGATTGCGATTAAATCCCGTCGCAATTT
>JAYSTY010000396.1:0-5971 GCA_043719385.1 Blastocatellia bacterium
ACCGGAACCATGGGTGCATACATCGCAGCCACCGTGTTTTATGTCGGCGTCTGCTTCATGTGGCCGACGATGCTGGGCATCACTTCCGAACGCTTCCCACAGGGTGGCGCGTTTACGATGGGACTGATGGGCTTTGCTGGACAATTCATGCTGGGACTGGTTATTTTCAACATGGGTAAAGTCCGTGACAGCCTCGGCGGAGATGCCGGGTCATTTCGCTGGGTGGCAACGCTGGCAATCGTCCCCTTTATCGTTTTTGGTCTGTGGTGGTTGAAAGATAAAGCGAAGGGTGGATACAAGGCAGTAAAACTGGAACAACAATCCTAAGCAGTTCGCAGAAGAAAATTCGCGGTTCGCAGCAACTAACTGCGAACCGCGAACTAACAACTGTGAACTATTTTTTTGGCGGAGGCGTGTGGGAATCGAACCCGACCGACGCTCACTTTCGCGCACGTCCTACGGTTTTGAAGACCGCGCCAATCACCAGATCAGATGCGCCTCCGCGAGGGTTGCGAATGTATCACATCTTTTTCTACGGATAAAACCCGCCCGGGCTTATAGTTTCCGGCGCACGTTACTGGCGCGCTGATTACCAACCGGCCTGGAGGGAATTACGCGCCGCCGCGCTAAACTGACTAATTCTTTTGAATTACAAGGCATGGCGCGAAAAGAGGATAACACGCCCGCCAAACTTGGTTCGGCTCCCAAACGGCTGTTATCAACCAGCACGGAAATATCGCCGTAACCTTCACTGCCGCGCAACATTTCCAGGACGCCGATAACTTTTCCGGGAGCGACATCAATCACCGCCAGGTCATGCCCATCACGACACACGATGCGGACTTCTTCCGCCGTGCTGGCATTCGTTATTTCAACTTCGCCGCCCCCTAATTCTGATTGAAGCGTTTTCAAATGTTTCGGCTCATCTGACACAATTAATAAGCGCGATTTAATTTTACTCACAATATTAATGGGTTGTCGTGAAGCGGCAGCGGATTGAGACATCATAAAATTCACTCCCTTCCCACGGACACACAAGTCCCCAGGAAAATATTTGTTCCTTTGAGCGGAATCCAAGCCATGAAAAAAAGACCTTGAACGCAATGCTATTCCGGTGAATTGCTTTCGTAGTGGGGGCGAACCTGATTTTCAAAATGAGGATTTTCGAGTTGTTTCGGGAGAGCTTCGCTGATTTGAGTGCGGCATCAGTCTACTTTATTATTTTATCAAACGGGGAGTTTGGTAGTCTGTTTACCACAAGTAGAAAATCTATTTGGGGCGGTTGAAGTTTGCTTCTCTGAGCCGTCTAAACTTACAATCGCAACTCGTGGTTGTCAACTACAAAGATTGTCAGTTTCCCAATATTTTCGACATCAAACATGAAAACTTTAGAAAACCTGATTGAAATGATGGCGCGGCTCCGCGCTCCTGATGGCTGCCCCTGGGATCGGGAGCAAAATTATGCGACGCTCGCGCCGATGTTAATCGAAGAGGCTTACGAAATGATTGAGGCCGCAGAGGCTGAAGACTGGCCTGAATTACGTGATGAAATTGGTGATTTACTATTTCAGTTAGTTTTTTACGGACAAATCGCGGCGGAAAACGGTCAGTTCAATTTGCACGACTCCATTACGCGTGTGTACGAAAAAATGTGGCGCCGGCATCCGCATATTTTCGGCACTGAAAAAGCTGCCACAACCGCCGAAGTTTTAGTGAACTGGGAAGCGATCAAAGCCGAAGAGCGCAGAGCCTCCGGCAAAGAAGAGGACAAGAAAAAATCCCTGCTGGATGGCGTATCGAAACGAATCCCGGCTTTACTTGAAGCAAACCAACTTACCGCAAAAGCTGCGCGCGTCGGGTTCGATTGGGAAAAACCTGCTGACGTACTCACCAAGCTCGCAGAAGAAATTGGCGAATTGCAGGAAGAAATTGCTCGCCCGGAACAAAATCAAAAAGCGCTGGCTGAAGAAATGGGTGACCTGCTTTTTGTCGCAGTCAATCTGGCGCGCAAACTTGGCGTTGAGCCGGAAGCCGCACTCAAATCTGCCAACCGCAAATTCCGCCGCCGCTTCAACCATATCGAAAACCGTCTGGATGAACAGAACAAAGCCTTCGCTGAATCATCACTCGTCGAAATGGATGCTCTTTGGGATGAAGCGAAAGTGCTTGAAAGAGAAAATAACGCAAAGTCATGACTCCAGTCGCTAAAACTTCCGCCGTCCCGCACAATGCAAAAAAACAGTGGCTCCCGCTCGTCGCCCTTTCACTGCTCGGCGCTTTGCTGATTACCCTTACTGCCCTGTGGCTGAAGATGTGGGATCACCAGCGCGTAACTTACTATTTCTGGCTGTTCAATCTTCAGACGCTCGCTTATCTCGCCGCCTGTTTCATCGTCATCAAAACCGAATCCAATCGGTATGCGCTGATTATCGTGCTTGTTGTCGCAGCAACTTTACGAATGATGCTGTTGCCGACCGAGCCAGCGCATTCGACTGATATTTTTCGCTATGTCTGGGAAGGCTATGTGCAAACGCATGGTATCAATCCGTTTCGTTATGTGCCAGCCGCGCCAGAGTTGGAGCATCTGCGCGATGATTACATTTACGTCAACATCAACCGCAAAGAATACGCCAAAACTCCTTACCCGCCAGTTGCGCAAATCATCTTCGCCATCAGCAATCTGATTCGCCCGCGCGGCGTTACAACCTTGAAAATTATCTGGGTGCTGTTTGAATGCGTGACGATTGGAGCGTTGTTAGGTTTGCTGAAAAAACTGAACATGAATTTGTCCCGCGTGATCGTGTATGCCTGGTCGCCCTTAGCAGTCTGGGAAGTTGCGCAAAATGGTCATCTGGATGTGGCAGCGGCAACCTTCATTACGCTGGCGGGCTTAGCGGCAGCATACGGCAAACGCGCAACTATCGGGGTAATGCTGGCAATGGCAACGATGGTAAAACTTTTCCCGGCCTTACTGATCGCTGCATTTTGGCAAAAAGGCGACAGGCGATTGCCGATTGCGATGGCTGTCACGCTGGCAATTTTTTATGCTCCCTATTTAGGCGTTGGCACAGGCATCCTCGGGTTCGTGACGCATTATCCATCCGAAGAAGGATTTATTTCTGGGGAAAGATTTTTGCTGCTCAAATGGATTCACATGATTGTTCCGTTGCATCCCCTGGCATATCTGGGAATTTTCGCAGTGATACTCGGCACCGCCGGTCTTTATCTATTGCTGAAAAACAAAGATATTTTTCAGCAGTTGCGTGGCTGCACGTTGCTGGCTGGCCTCGTGTTGTTTTTTATTTCCCCACAATATGGCTGGTATTATTTATGGCTCCTGCCTTTTCTGGCACTCACCATCGAACAAATTACTGTCTCACAGGTCATCGCCACAATGTCTGTTGCCGCTGGTTTTGTGCGCTATCATCTGGCACAAACTCTGACGATTGATTTGCTTGTGGCCCCTGCCAGTATTGGTTTCAGCCTCAAACAAGCTCCGTCAGTCCAATGGCTCTGGTTATTGCTGGTTGCGAGCGCCGCCTGGTTAAGTTGGGTTTAATTATGAAAGAAGCTCTGGTAGTTTTTGCGAAAGCTCCGCTGGCCGGACAAGTCAAGACCCGCCTGATTGGTGCGCTTACGGCGGAAGAAGTCGCCCAGCTTTACATCTGTTTTTTGCGCGACACTTTTGCGACGATGGAAGTTGTGCAGGAAGAGCGAGAAAACTTATCGCTGGTACTTTGCTTTACTCCACCGGACGAAATTGAAGCATTTGAAAGCGCCGACCTTGATGGTTGTTTGATGATGGCGCAACGCGGTGACAATCTGGGGGCAAAATTGCGCAATTGTTTGGCGGATTTATTTGAGCTTGGGTTCAGCAAAATTGTTATCATAGGCGCCGACACTCCAACCTTGCCAGAGGAAATTATTATCGAAGCCTTTGAGCAACTCACAAGTCAAAACCAGGTCGTCATTGGCCCGGCAACCGACGGCGGTTATTACCTGATCGGAATGAGTCAATTGCAACCAAAACTTTTTGAAGATGTTAACTGGGGTTCAGAAAATGTGCTGACTGAAACGCTGGCTCGTGCCGGAGAAGCCAGGCTTACAATCTCACAATTACCTCTCTGGCATGACATTGATTCGCCCCAGGATTTAGAAAAATTGAAGCTGGAAATCAAAGCCGATTCCACTCTGGCAAACAACACACGCAAATATCTGAAAGCCCTCCTTAAAACTGATAAACTTCTTTAAATCTAAATAGATATACTTTTTTGATTAACACTCCATCTCTGCTTGACTGTTTAACCTTCAACCCTTACAGTAGCAATTGCCATGCGGTCTCTTACCCATTGCAATTAGCCGGCACGCTAAAAAAGCAATAGAAAAACTGATTAATGAATCCACGCGGTAGGTCTTAAGCTGCTGGCGCAATCCCATTTAAATTGCGCCAGTGAGCATTATCAAAAACCTTTTCGACGAGGAGCAGACTACTATGAAGAAGCTTATGTTGCCGGGGATTGCCCTGTGTATTTCCCTGATCTTTGGTGTCGGTGTTTCGGCTGATTCAGTCAATCGCAGTGCAGAATCTGCCTCAGCCCAAAGAACCGTTAACCGTCCTTCCGAAACCGAACCCCGTTCCACCAACTCCACGCAGATGGAGTTGCGCGGCTTATCCGAACCCTATCAGGGGCGGGGAGATAATTCCGAAGCTGGCGGCTTGCCATTAGGAGCAAGATGGGTTGGAACCATCTCAGTTGATGGAAGTAAAAGTGGGAACGTTGAAGTCATGGCCTTTAGCAACACCTTTGCTTTACAAAATGCTATCAGCATTTTGGGCGACAGCGGGGCGTCCCTCAGTTGTGTCCAGTTCGGGCGCATTCCGTTTCAGCAAATGCTGACGATTGCCCCCTTTGGACAATCAAATTCCTTCAATCAAAATAGCAACCCGGTTGCTTCGTTACCGGAACCAGCGACCCTGACGTTATTGGGAACCGGACTGGCAGCACTTGCGGCGGGCTTGCGAAAGCGGAAAAAGAATTCCCGCAAGTAGTTGATTGTCGGGCTTTTTCAAACCAAAGTTGAATTTAATCGTAAGGGGCGGCGTTTAGGTAAACGTGTGTAAAAATTTATCTGGCTGCGATGGAGCAAAGATAAAACCTATGCGAGGCGTCTTTGCTCTATTCTTTGCTCGTAACTATATTTTGCATCCACTCTACTTTTCCCGCTTCCCTGTTCAGTTTTCCATAAGCCCAGTAAACCAGCGGCCCCGTCAATAATAATCCGGCAACGATCAGGACTTGAATCCAGCTATCTTTCGCGCCAGTCAACGTAAAGCCTACAAAAACTGTGGCAAAAAGCAGCAATGAACAAAAGGCCACTATCAGCCCTAAAGTTCCGCCCGGAATTTTAAAAGGGCGCGGCAACTCTGGATGTGTGAAGCGCAGTCGGATTAGTGCGACAAATTCCAGCAATAGCGAAATCGAATAAATCAACACGTCAATAATCACCAGTTTGCTAAATGGAAGAAAAGTGAAAATGCTGTAAATCGTTGCACACAGCAGCAGCGAAACGATTGGCGTTCCGTAACGAGGATGCGTTTTAGTAATTACCCGCGGCAGCAAACCATCTTCCGCCATCGTAAAAGGTAAACGCGAGGTATACAGCAATTGGCTATTGAATAAGCTCCAGTTACTAAACATTACGGCAAACGAGATTACGGCTCCCAGCCAGGGCGCGACCAGCTCTGCCGCAACGCGTGAAATTGTATAGGTATCACTATCCCATTCGCGCCATGTATTCGTGGCCCCTAAAGCCACACCAATCGGCAGCAAATACAGCACTGTCACCAACAGCACCGCCCATAACATGGCCCGGGGAAATGTGCGTCCGGGATTTTTTACTTCTCCGGCAAAAGTGCTGACATTATCCCAGCCCATGTAACTCCACATCACCGCACTCAAGCCCAAGCCCA
>JAYSTY010000397.1:0-5968 GCA_043719385.1 Blastocatellia bacterium
CGCTATTCCAGGCTCAAACAAATCAATCGGGCAAATGTGCAGAAGCTGGAAATCGCGTGGCAATACGATTCAGCCGATGGCCCCGGCGATCCGCAAAATCAGCCTGTCATTGCCAATGGTGTTCTTTACGGCGTAACGCCCAAACACAAAGTCGTAGCGATTGATGCGGCAACGGGAAAAAAGGTTTGGCGCTTTGATTCGGGTCTCACTGCGCGTGGGCCGAATCGCGGCGTCACATATTGGTCAAGCGGCAACGAGCAACGAATTCTGGTTGGCATTCAACATTTTATTTACGCGCTCGATGCAAAAACTGGCAAGCCGATTCCGAGCTTTGGCGCGGATGGACGCATTGATTTGCGCGAAGGTTTGGGGCGTGATCCACAAAAAATTGCGATTGCGCTGACGACGCCGGGAGTTGTTTACAAAGACTTATTGATTGTCGGCGGACGGCTGTCAGAAGCCTTGCCCGCGCCGCCAGGTGACATTCGTGCTTACGATGTGCGAACAGGAAAACAGCGTTGGATTTTTCATACGATTCCACATCCGGGCGAAGCGGGTTACGAAACGTGGCCGAAAGACGCGTGGGAATATACCGGCTCCGCGAACAATTGGGGCGGGATGGCGGTAGATGAAAAGCGCGGTATTGTTTATGTGCCGACAGGTTCTGCGGCGAGTGATTTTTATGGTGCTGATCGCGTGGGCGATAATTTGTACGCGAACACGTTGCTCGCGCTCAATGCTGAAACAGGTCAACGCATCTGGCATTTTCAAGCCGTCAGGCACGACATTTGGGATCGTGATTTCCCTTCGCCGCCAACGCTCGTGACGGTCAGGCACAACGGCAAAAACATTGACGCCGTAGCGCAAACTTCCAAGCAGGGCTGGGTCTATTTATTTGATCGTGCGAATGGTAAACCGCTGTTTCCAATCGCATCGCAAAAATATCCGGCGAGTACGGTGGAAGGAGAAATTGCGGCGGAAACGCAAGCGCTGCCGACAAAACCTGCGCCGTATTCACGGCAGGAACTCACGGAGGAAATGCTGACGAATCGCACTCCCGCAGCGCATCAATGGGCATTAGAACAATTTCGCCAGCTCAATGGCGGCGGGCAATTTGTGCCGTTGAAGGTCGGACAGGAAACAATCATTTTTCCCGGCTTTGATGGCGGTGCGGAATGGGGCGGATCGGCGTTCGATCCTGAAACGGGCTTGCTGTATGTGAACGCAAACGAAATGGCGTGGCGTGCGGCATTGGCTGAAAATCAGGGCGGGAATTCAGGACGACAAATTTACATGCGCAACTGTGCGACTTGCCACGGAGATACTCTCGCAGGCTCTCCGCCGCAAATGCCTTCGCTCATCAACATCAACCAAAAATTCAAAGCGGATACATTAACAGCTATCATCAAACAAGGCGCAGGACGCATGCCCGCGTTTCCGAATTTGCAGCCACAGGATTTATCTTCGCTAGTGCAGTTTTTGCTGAGCGGCGAAAGCAAAGAACTCGTGAGTGACGCGGCGGCGAGCAAGCTGCCCAAATATCGCTTCACCGGCTATAAAAGATTTGTTGATCCCGAAGGCTACCCGGCAATTGCGCCGCCGTGGGGTACACTCAACGCGATCAATCTGAACACAGGTAAATACGCGTGGAAAATTCCATTCGGCGAATATCCTGAACTTGCGGCGAAAGGAATGAAAAACACCGGCTCCGAAAATTACGGCGGCCCAGTCGTGACCGCAGGCGGATTGGTGTTCATCGCGGCGACCAATTTTGATCGCAAGTTTCGCGCGTTCGACAAAGCTACTGGAAAATTATTGTGGGAAACAACGCTGCCATTTGCCGGCAACGCTACGCCCGCGACGTATGAAATCAATGGACGCCAATTCGTCGTCGTTCACGCGACGGGAGGCAAAGCCAGAAAAGGCGAACCGAGTGGCAGCATTTTTATGGCCTTCGCTTTACCTGAAAAATCCAAATGAAGGAAATGAAAATTATGAATCGAAGACAATTTATCGGAACTGCTTTGGCGACCGCCGCCAGTGCAAAATTATTTGCACAAACGGCTTCAACCTCCGAATGGGGCGGCCCCGTTCTCGACATCCACTTTCACCTGCGCCAGGGGTTGGACGCCAACATGGTTCACATGAACGGCTGCGGCGTGACGAATGCGGTACTGCTCACACGCGGTGATGTCGTCGAACAGGTCAAGGCAATCCAGGCAAAGTATCCAAACAAATTTGTCTGGTCGGCGGGCGCGGATATTACCAAACCTGACGCGGCAGAATTGCTGACCAAATATGTCAAAGCTGGTGCGCAGGGAATCGGCGAAATTAAATTCCATGTCGAAGCCGATGGCCCGGAATTGCGCCGCATGTATTCACTCGCGGCAGAGTTGAATGTTCCGATCCTTGTGCATTTTCAGGAAGTGCCGCACTTTGAAGGCGAAGGTGTTTGGAGTACAGGATTCAAACGCTTCGAAGCAATTTTGAAAGCGTACCCCAAAACAAAATTCATCGGACACGCTGACGCGTTCTGGGCAAATGTCAGCGCTGATTACGCCGAAAAAGATGCTTATCCTACCGGGCCAATCAAGCGCGGCGGCATCACCGACAAATTGCTCGGAGATTATCCAAATTTGTTCGGCGATCTGTCGGCGAACTCAGGCAATAACGCGTTGTCGCGTGACGCAGAATTTACGAAGAATTTTCTCAAACGACATCAAAATAAATTGGTCTTTGGCAGCGATTGTTCTTGTCAGGACGGACACGGCGCGGGCATCAGTCAGGCGAATAATCCGGCAGCCGCAAGATTGAAAGGACAGTGTGTCGCGCGCGCTACCTTGACGGTTCTCAAGCAAAGCACTACGCTTCAGGTGTTTCGCAAACTCACGTGGGAAAACGCACACAAATTATTTAAGATCAAAGCCTGAGCGCATTACATTAGGAGCAAATCAAATGATGAAAAAAAGATTTCAGCGCCTTGCCCTGTTAACAGGCGCGTTATTGCTTGGGGCGGCAGGGATTGTCTTTCAACCGCAGGTCGCGGCAACAACGACTACGCAAAAGGACGCGCTGGCAGTGACGCAAAAAGTTTGCGCCACTTGTCATGCCATGGAGCGTGTCACAGTTGCGCGTCGCAGTCGCCCGCAATGGGAAGAAGTCATCAGCAAAATGGTAGCGCTCGGCGCAAAAGGCAGTGATGAAGAACTGACTACTGTGCTGAATTATCTGACGACGAATTTTGGACGCGACACGAACGTCACTCCGGTTCAACGTCCAACCGGCAAACCTGTAGGTGTGTTAGGCGCGGGCGCAAATGATAAGCATATTGTAGACAACGAAATTGCTGATCGTGGTCGCGCTGTCTGGGCAGCACAATGTATTGACTGCCACGGCACAACGGCACGCGGCACGAATAAAGGCGCAAATCTGGTGCGCTCCGATATGATGTGGAGCGACCGTTACGGCAACGATCTTGGGCCGTTTTTGCAAAAAGGACATCCGCTGCAAAGCGGTGCTGCGAGCAGCAGCTTGAGCAAAACACAGGTTGAAGAGCTTTCGCAGTTCATTCATCAACGGCTTTACGACACCTTGCGCGGATCGCCAATTTTCAATGCGCAAAATGTGTTGACCGGCAAGGTCAATGATGGCGTAGCGTATTTCAACGGCACCGGCAAATGTGCGACGTGCCATTCTGTGACGGGCGATTTAGCGGGCTTCGGCAAAACCGCAAATTCTGCAAATATTCAGCAACGCTTTATGTTTCCCCGCGTTCGGACGAAAAAATTAACCATCACCGTAACGCCAGCGAGTGGCGGCGCTGTTACGGGCACGCCAGTTCACCTTGATGATTTTGATGTCGCGCTGCGCGATGACAAAGGCGAATATCGGGCGTGGAAACGCACGTCCGCGCTCAAAATTGTGAAGAACGATCCGCTGCAAGCGCACATCGAATTGCTCGACAAAATCACCGACAAAAACATGCACGACATCGTCGCTTATTTGGAGTCACTCAAATGAAATTCATCCGTACACTTTTTTTCATCGCTCTTTGTGCTTTTTGGGTTGGGCCGTTGTTCGCGCAAGGCAGTTTTGATGCCGCGAAAATCGGACAACCGCCTACTGATTCGTGGCCGACTTATCACGGCGATTATTCGGGACGCCGTTACAGCACACTCAATAAAATCAATACAACAAATATCAATTCGCTCAGTCTGGCGTGGGTCTTTCGTGCGAATGTAAATCAAGGCGCAGTCAAAGCTTCGCCGCTTGTCGTCAACGGCGTGATGTATTTTTCCATGCCCGATCACGTGTGGGCGGTTGATGCGCGCACGGGACGCGAAATCTGGCATCACACATGGTCATCGCAAGGCGGCATCCATATCGGCAATCGCGGCGTAGCCGTAGTCGGTGACGCGCTCTATGTTGAAACAGCGGACTGCAATCTTGTCGCCTTGAATTTGAAAGACGGCAAGGAACGCTGGCACAAAACGATTTGCGATTTGGATCAATTTTTCTTCGGCTCAACCGCGCCGATTCTCGTCAAAAATCATTTAATTCTTGGCATCAGCGGCGACGATCTGGACAGAGCCGGATACCTTCAATCGAACGATCCGGTGACGGGAAATGTGCAATGGCGCTGGTACGTCGTGCCGCAAAAAAAGGGCGACCCCGGCAGCGAAACCTGGCCCAATGAAGAGGCGATGAAACACGGCGGCGGCATGACTTGGCAACCAATCACTTATGATCCTGAATTAAATTTGATTTATGTCACGACAGGCAATCCGCAACCTGTGATCGCCCACAAAAATCGTGAGGGCGCAAATTTGTACACCGAATCCATCGTCGCGCTCAATCCCGATACAGGCAAGATGGTTTGGTATTTTCAGGCTTCGCCGCACGACACGCACGATTGGGACGCGACGCAAGTGCCGGTGTTATTTGACGGCGAAATCAATGGGCAAAAACGTAAGCTGCTGGCGCAGGCAAGCCGCAATGGATTTTTCTTTGTGCTGGATCGGGCGACAGGCAAAAACATTTCGTCTTCTGAGTTTGTAAAAACAAATTGGTCAAAAGGAATTGACGCCAAAGGACAACCGATACCGAATCCCGCCAAAGAACCGCAACTGGATGGAGCGCTCGTCACGCCGAATCAATACGGCGCAACGAACTGGCCTCCGCCCAGCTTCAGCCCCGATACCGGATTGTTTTATGTGAATGCATTTCGCGCCTTCAGCATCTACTACATTTACGATCCTGACGACAATCCGCAGGGCTGGGGCGGCACGGATCGCGGCGGCTGGCAGGAAGCAATGATGCAGGCGATTGATTACAAGACAGGCAAAATTCGCTGGAGCCACAAATGGGAAGGCGGCGGTTCGCGGGCGGGCATTTTGAGCACGGCGGGGAACCTGCTTTTCACCGGCGATGGCACAAACAATTTCATTGCGCTTGACGCACGCACGGGCGAAGCGCTCTGGCATGCGAATCTCGGCGGCAGTGTCTCCAACGGACCAATCACCTACGAACTCGACGGTGCACAATATGTAGTCACAGGCGCAGGCGATATGCTCTATGGGTTTGTGATGTATTCCAAAGAAAGCCCGCGTCAACTTTCGCAAAAAAGAAATTAATTTTCAGGAGTGATGATGAACCAACTTCATTTGTATAAATTAAGCCACTTCCTTGCGCGAAAAAGAATCATGTTAAATAATCGCAAGTTCCGTGCGTAGTGGGTTGTTCCAAGCTGCTACGCATTTGATTGTTGGTGATAACCAGCCAGTTTGAAGTTAACTTTTCGGAGATTTAATCAGATGAACAAACGATTTCTTTCAGCCCTTCTCATCCTTTTTGTTGCGTTGTGTTTTACCAATGCGCCGACACTTGCGCAGGGAACCACCTCACGCCTCACTGGAACGGTAGTTGATGCCTCTGGTGCAACCGTGCCGGGTGCTTCAATAGTTTTGAC
>JAYSTY010000398.1:0-14564 GCA_043719385.1 Blastocatellia bacterium
TGCGCGAGTTGAGCCGTCAGATGGAAGAAATTTTTATGGGTGAAGCCGTAGATTTTTCGGACGAGCGCAGAGTCGAATTTGAGCGCCAGCTTCTGGTTCATACACAGCGTGGCAGGATCATTCAAAATGCCTTAACGGGGTTTTATATTTCGCTGAGCCTACTGGTTGCCGCAACGGTCAGCATTGGGCTAACAGCGTTGACGCATTATGCAGCGTGGTTGCCCGCAGCGCTGGGCATTGGCGGCACGATTACGCTTTTTTACGGATCAATTTTGCTCATTGCCGAAACACGCCTGGCACTTGGTTCAGTCAATTCAGAAATGCAGTTTATTATGCAATTGAGCAGGCTTTATCGGCAGCGTTCAGAAGATAGTAGTTTGCCTTAATAGTTTTATGAAAAATATCAATATCGTTTGTGATGGCAGCAGTCTGGGTAACGGCAGAGGCGAAACTCGTGCGGCGGCGGCGGCTGTCCTTGAATACAACGGAACCCGCAAAATTCTGGGCGAATATCTGGGCAATTGCACCAATCAGCAAGCTGAAATTATCGCCGCCTGCCTCGGCTTGGAAGCGCTCACAGAACCCTGCCAGGTGAAGCTGATCTCCGATTCACAGTACGTCATCAAAACGATGAAAGGCGAATTCAAACGCAAGACCAATCATCAATTTTGGGAGCGCCTGGATAACGCCAAAAAGCTGCACAAAATAATCTGGGAATGGACACGCGGACACTCCGGGCATCCCGTCCAGGAAATTTGTGATGAAGCAGCAAGAACAATTGCGACAGTCGGAAAGGTTGAGGCAGAACAACTGGAAAAGATTTTGAACGGAGCAGCGTAGCCTGCATTTAAGACGGCACATTTGACGTTTCGCTGGTTTTCACAATCTGGCTGTGCTTCAGTCCTTAAAATTCTTGAGCAGATAAACAGCTACTAGAATTCTATTTCAGCCAATATGTCAGAAGGTTTTTTGTGGAAGGCGCGGCTGATGGTGATGAGGCCTTCGAGGCTGGGCAAGTGAATGCCGCGTTCAATGGAGCTAAGTTGCGAAACACTGATATTCGTGGCGGCGGCTAATTCTTTCAGTCCCCAATCGCGTTCGGTGCGCAGGGACTTGATGCGCTGGCCTAAACGCTCACGAAGTTTTTCGACATCGTTTTGCCCCAGATCAAAGGCTTTGACGGCGCGCTCCAACGCGTCACGAAGTTGCGACAGGGAAAACGGTTTGGTCAGATAATCGAAACTGCGCAGCCGAAACGCTGTGCGCATATCATCAAGGTCGGGGTAACCGGTAATAATAATCACACACAAATCAGGCCAGCGGGTGCGCAATTGATCCAGCACCTGCTCGCCTTTTACCTCGCCCATTTTCATATCAAGCAAAATGATGTCAGGCAGGCGCTCCGCATTGATCGCCCACATTTCATCAGGGGTTGCGCACAATCTGACCAGATGCCCATCGCCTTTGAGAATATCCTCAAGGTACTGGCGAAAATCGGCGTCATCATCAAGGACGACGAGGTCAAGTTGTGGCATTGATAATTTGTTGCTGGTTCCTTCCATAGTTTGCTTTATTCCGACACTGGCAAAGTGATTTCAAATTTCGCTCCACCACCTTCATTGAGAGGACGATTGTTGGCAACGATCAATCCTCCGTGTTGCGCAATGATGCCGGCAGTAACTGCTAATCCTAAACCCGTTCCATTCGCATCCAGGCGACTGGTAATAAAAGGCTCGAAAATGTGCGGTAAAACTTCCGGCGGAATGCCGACGCCGTTATCTTCAATCGTGATTTGCAGCCACTGTTTTTCGTCATCAATTACGCGGCGCGTCTGGACGCTTAACTTACCAGAAACTTTGTCAGAGTTACCAGCCCTGACAGTATCTTTAATCGCAAAGACTGCGTTCTTAAATAAATTGACGAAGACTTGCAACAACTTTCCGCCATTGCCGATCACGGTATCCGTCTCGCAGGTTTGATTATTGAATGCAAGTTTGAGATTCCGTACTTCAATGCTGACCAGTGACCAGGCTTCATCCAGCAACGGTTGGATTTTTACAGGTTCCATCGTTTGCGTGCGGGCGCGGGCAAAATCGGTCAGGCTTTCGCTGATACCTCGCAAGCGCTCCGTCACGCGTAACATTCGTTGCAGGCGCTCTTCGTTGTCGGGGCGGTCACAGGTTTCGATCATTTTTTCCAATGAGCCGTGTAACACCGCGAGCGGCGTATTGATTTCGTGGGCTACACCTGCGCTCATCAATCCGATGCTGACAAGGCGATCCTGACTGGCAAGATTTTGTTTCGCGGTTTCCAATAGATGATTCTTGCGCTTGAGGTCATTGGTCATATTTTCCAATTGTCCCAGCGCGTTTTTCAATTCCTCTTCGTGTTGTCGCAACAATTTTACGGTGGCATTGCGTGACCACATAATCTGACCAATTTCGTCGCCGGAAAGATAACGCTCGGCAATTAATTCCTGGCCGCTGGCATCCGCCTGTAAGGCTTCGTCCGCACGTAAAATTCGTTGAATCGGATGATAGACGTAACGTGGCAGGATAAACATTTCCAGCGCAATGACAGCCAGCGCGTAAACCGCCAGTAACGCCAGCCCCAGCATCCAGCGCAGCCGCCGCGAGAGTTGCACAAAATGTTCTGAGTTAAGGGCAACCACCTGATAAGTCTGGTCAGTCGCATCAAAACGGATCAGGCGAAAAGTCGGAATGGCAGTGCCTGGGATCATCACACGATCCCGCCACACGCGGCCCGGATTGTCGTTGAGCCAGGTGCGCATTTCCGGCGTGATAATTAATTCCGCATCTTTGTCATCAAGTATTGTGAAGCGATCCGATTGCACACTTCTGACGGCGCCAGGATAGAGGGCAAAAACCTGAGCTAATAATTCTGCTTCCTGTTGTGCCGAACGCGCTGCAATCTGGGTGAGGGGAGCGCGTAACGCCAGATATAAGCTCAGCACTAAAATTAGAAAAAAGAGATTGTGCAACACAATCAGCTTGCGCCGAATCGGTAAGCTCGCAAAAAATTTACTCACTTGCTGAAATTTCATAAGGGCTTGTTATCTTAGCACTTCTACCGCTTATTATGGCGCAGGACAAAGGATTTGAGGAGCAGGCTTTAAAAAATCCCCATCACTGATTTGCAACTTCCAGCCGGGCATGGTATTCATAATTTGCGGTTGCCCTGCTTAACGGTCTTCACCAGCGATCATCAAATAAATAACTCACAGAAGCAAGATTAGCCCTTGATCGTTATTTAGACTTTAGTCACTTTTATTCATCTTTTGTCAGTGGGAATTTACGCCCTGCTTTGCTCAAATCTTATTAAGAGTGAAGTACTTTATTAACTGTCAACTAACAAAGATTTCTGGTTGCGTAGTCGCACGCCTGGCTTTGGCGTTAATACTGGAAGCTCACCTGACTATCTGTTCGATAGTCCCAGACAGCAGCGAGCAACATAATATTTATTCAAGTCTGGAGTATAAGTTTAATGAAGTTTCGAACAATGATTTCCGCTTTTCGTTTTCCCCTGCTTAACATTTTCCCCTGCATTTTATTACTTTCACTTCTTGCGCTTTCTGCGCCGGGATTTGCTCAACCAACTTTAGATGCTGAAGAACAAGCGTTCTTAAAGCTCATCAATGATTATCGCAGCGCCAACGGGTTAGGAACCTTACAGGCTTCGGCGGCGCTGACCACTTCATCAAAATGGATGAGCGGCGATATGGCAGCAAAGGGTTATTTTAGCCATACCGACAGCACGGGACGTGATGCGTTCACGCGCATGAGGGATTTTGGTTATACCTATAATACCTGGCTGGGTGAAAACATTGCGGCGGGATACAGCGATGCCGCTAATACCTTCACGCAATGGAAAAACTCCCCTGGTCATAATGAAAATATGCTGAACCCGAATTTCAAGGTGCTGGGGATCGGGCGTGTGGCAAATTTGAGCGCGTATTATCGCTACTACTGGACGACAGATTTCGGTGGGTTTGTAGATACTGTAATTTCTCCCGGCACGGTTCCGGTTATTGCCACAGTGAGCGCCGCCAACTATGCGACAACTGTTGCACCTGACAGCATTGTCGCCTTGTTTGGCAGCAATTTGGCGAACAGTACTTATTTCGCTCCGAGTATTCCGCTGCCCACCACGCTGGGCGGAACGACAGTCACGGTCAACGGCATCCAGGCCAGTTTGCTTTACGTTTCACCCACTCAGATTAATTATATTCTTCCGGGTTCAGTGGGCGAAGGTACAGCCACTGTGGAAGTCAAAATTGGAAGCACGCTGGTCGGTAAAGGAACAGCAACAGTTGTTAATGTCGCACCGGGACTCTTTACTATTACCTCGGATGGCAAAGGTGTTCCGGCGGGATATTCGACTTTTGATAATGTCACCTTGAAAGCACTGAATAACCCGGATGGCACATCGCGTCCGCTTGATGCCGGAACTATACTGAAGCCGGATTATGTCGTGCTGTTTGGAACGGGCTTCCGCAAGCGCAGCAGCCTCAATAATGTTCAGGTCTTTGTAGGTGGAGTTCTAGCCCCGATTGATTACGCTGGCTCACAGAATGGCTTCGTTGGCCTTGATCAGTTAAATATCAAAGTCCCACCGACAACACGCGGGAGCGGCGAGACCAATCTGGTTTTTGTGGTGGATGGTAAGCAGGCGAATACGGTGCGGGTGAATATTGGGAATTAAATTTTAAGTTTCGGGTTTCGGGGCAATAGTTTTGCGTTTCGAGTTTTGGGTTTCGAGGAAGAAAGGTAGTTCGTCAATGACAAATTATTTGTGAGCCAGAACCCGAAACTCGAAACCCGAAACCCAAAACTCGAAACTTAATATTTAGTCATCGTGTTATCCACCTGATCCGCCCAGGCCAGAATGCCGCCTTTTAAGTTCTGGATATTTTTGAAGCCAGCTTCTTTCAGCACGCCATAGGCCTTCGCGCTGCGTCCGCCCATTTTGCAATGGACGACAATTTCATCCTGCGGATTTAGTTCGCCCACGCGAGCCGGAAACTCGCCCAGCGGAATCAGCTTCGCGCCATAACTTTCCAGATTCGAAATTTGCCATTCGTGAGGTTCGCGCACGTCAATGATCGTGAGCTTTTCGCCCCGCTCCAGTTTGGCTTTAAGCTGCGTCGGCGTGATTTCCCAATCATCGGCGCTGGCAACTTTTTCTACCTGAGCCGGCGGCGTAATGCCACAAAACTGGTCGTAGTCTATCAATTCTTTGATCGTCGGATGATCGCCGCAAATTGGACATTCGGGATTGCGCCGGAGCTTCAATTCCTTGAATTTCATCTTGAGCGCATCGAACAACAATAAGCGCCCAATCAAGGTCTCGCCCTGCCCAATAATTAACTTGATCGCTTCGGTTGCCTGAATGACGCCGATGATGCCTGGTAAAATCCCCAGGACGCCGCCTTCCTCGCACGAAGGAACCAAACCAGGTGGCGGCGGTTCAGGATAAAGACACCGATAACAGGGGCCGCCAGCCTTTGGATAAAACACCGAAGCCTGACCATCAAACCTGAAAATAGACCCGTAAACATTGGGTTTGCCGAGCAACACGCTGACATCGTTGGCTAAATATCGCGTCTGAAAATTATCTGTGCCATCAATGATGACATCATAATCCTGCGCGATTTGGAGCGCGTTATCGGCGCGAAACGCTACCTCGTAAGTATCAATTTGCACGTGGGGATTGATGTCGGACAGGCGCTCTTTCGCGGATTGAATTTTTGGTCGCCCGACATCTTTTGTGCCGTGCACAATCTGGCGTTGCAGGTTGCTGTAATCCACGACATCGAAATCAACCAGGCCGAGCCGCCCGATGCCTGCCGCAGCTAAATACAAGCCCAGCGGTGAGCCTAATCCGCCCGTGCCGATGAGCAAAATGCTGGCGGCTTTGAGCTTGCGCTGCCCTTCCATTCCAACCTCCGGCATAATCAAATGGCGGCTGTAACGCGCAACTTCTTCTTTGTTAAGCTCAGGCAGTTCTGTATTTTTTTTTAATGCCTCTTCCGTCGCCACTCCACCCGCAATCGAAGGGATGATGCTGATGTCGTCCTCTTCTTTAATTGGCGTGTTCTCTTGTTGCTGATAGCGAATGTCCTCATCATTGACATAAACATTAACGAAGCTGCGCAATTTGCCGCTCGCATCGAACAGGTGTTTTTGCAAATCAGGATATTGCGCCGTCATACTTGTCAGCGCTTCTTTGATGATTGTTCCCTGCACTTCGATGAACGCCTGTTCACCGGCATAACGGCGCAGCGCAGTCGGAATAGCAATTTTAGGCATGATGATTTCTCCAATAAAATATTACACAGAAGTCAGTTTTAAATCTGACAAATTTACAGCTTCTCGCGGACGCTCTTCGGCAATTTCGCCCGCACCATTGCGTAAGAATTTTTGATTAACTCCCTGAGTTCTTCTGTCCCCAGAGCATCATAGCTTTGCAACGCGACCCAGTGATAGCGCGCCACATACGGAGCCGGGCTGATATTTTCGCGCTCAATCAGCTCGGCAAAAACTTCCGGTGTGCATTTGCATGACAGTCGCGTCGTTGTTGCCGCGTCCAGGCTCATGCCAGCGAATATTTTCCCGCCGATACGAAAGAGTAAATCATTGCCCCACTGAATGTCTTCGGTGGCGTGTGGCAAGGACAGGCAATATTCACGCACGGTTTCGATGTCCATAGGTTAAGCAATTATTCATCGTTCGCTATTTCTTCTTCGTCAAATTGCGAACGGTCTGCGCGGACATTCCACGCACGGATTTCCTGCGCCGTTCCCTCGCGCACCGAAACGATCAGGTAAGACCATTCGATAAACGGTGCGTGATCCAAATCAAAGCCCGAAGGAATCGCCGGATGATCAGGATGCGAATGATAATAGCCCCAAACTCCCAGGCCTTTTTTAGCGGCTTCGCGTTCGGCTTTGGCATAAGCCAGCGGACTTATCTCCACGCGATTATGCCGCGAATCTTTCCGCACATTTTCAAGCGGCAGGATTTCTCTGATGACTCTGGCCTCACCTTCCAACACGCCCAGCAACAGCCCGCCGCATTCTTCAGGAAAGGTCTGTTCGCCGTGCCGACGAATTTTATCCAGGTGTTCGTTAGTTAATTTGACGCTCATAAGTTTTAGCTAAAACCCGCCAGCTATTCCTCGTCCCAAAATTTTTCGCTTAAGTATTTGCCGCCGCCATCACACAAAATGGTCACGATCACGCCTTCCTCAATTTGGGCTGCGATTTGTAAAGCTGCGACGATGTTTGCCGCCGAGGAAACCCCGACAAACCAGCCCTCGTGTCGCGCCAGTTGTTTGACCATCGCATAGGCTTCTTCCGTTTGAATCTCAAGATTTTCATCGGCGAGAAATTCGTCATAAATCCCCGGCACAATCGCGGTTTCTAAATGCTTCAACCCTTCCAGCCCGTGATAGGGCGAATCAGGCTGCATCGAAATCAACTTTATCTCCGGCTTAAATTCGCGTAGCCGTCGGCCTGCTCCGATAAATGTTCCGGTAGTGCCCAGCCCAGCGACGAAATGGGTAATGTTTCCATCTGTTTGTTCGTAAATTTCCACGGCAGTCGTGTTGTAATGCGCTTGCCAGTTGGCGGGATTATTGTACTGATCGGGATAGAAATATTTCTCAGGCTGGGCCGCGACCGCTTCCCGAACAGCAATGATTGCGCCGTCTGTGCCTGCGAGGGGATCGGTATAAATAAGCTCCGCTCCGTAAGCTCTCAGTGTGCGTTTGCGCTCTTCGCTGGCGTTTTTCGGGAGGTATAATTTGACCTTATACCCACGTGCCGCACAGATCATGGCGTAAGCGATCCCGGTATTGCCGCTGGTCGCGTCAACGAGAGTTTTATCTGGTGTGAGTTGACCATTGCGCTCACCTTCCAGAATCATATTGAGAGCAGCCCGGTCTTTCACTGAGCCTCCCGGATTGAACCACTCAGCTTTGGCGTATACTGCAACTCTTGGATTAGCGCTTATGTTCTGGAGTTGGAGGAGCGGTGTATTTCCGATGAGGTCAAGCAAAGACGTGCGCTGGCTGTTAGCAACAACAGCAACACGATGTGATAATGGCATAACAACAAAAATGAGCCATAAAAATTACTTTGACCCTGCTCCTGAATCTAAGGATTGAGAATTAACAACGGAGAAACTATAGACTACCTGGCCTGAGAATTCAACTACGCATAGCGAGTCTTATTTTGACAATTCCGCTCAGGAGTTTTTACTTCTGTGGCGGTTGCGGCTGGATTTATATGGTGGCGGGCTAAATAAAAGAATGCCCATCTGGATGCTGATGCTGAGGAAGATATTAAGAATAAATCCACCCAGCGTATAAGCTCCAATCAGAAATAATTCTCTGTCCCAATTGCTTTCCAATACAAGCGTGATTTCGCCAGCTTGCCATTTGATAAAAACATAAAGAGCTAAACTGATTAATGTCAGAAGAGTAAAAAGGCAGGACGGTAAAAAAATCGCAGTATTTTGGGAAGATTTTGAATATTTGTTGCGTTTGGAGTAATAAACGAGGAGGCCTATTGCCTGCGCAATAATCAAAAAGATAATGCTGATGAAGACAATTTCCTGCATGCCTTCATTTAACACTCTGAGTTCACACCATCTTCCACGCTTTTTTCAGAAATGACCAGATCAAATCTGCCAGCGTGTGGGCTGCGGCGCCAATCCATAATCCGATAAAAGCCACCTGGAAGTATTGTTTATCCGTCCGTCGCCAAAAATCGCCGAGGTCTAAACTGACACGCTCGAATTCCGCGCTCCACGTAGTTTGCGTTCCGTAAAGATAACTTTGCCGCAGATATAAAACGGTTGCCGCCAGCACCGACATAATGGCGACGAAATAAAGCACGCGAAAAATCGTTCCGAAAACCAGCCCGTGCGAGAGCCGCGAACGATGGCTGGTAGACCATTGATAAGGCTTCCAGATAAAACGCAACGGCCCCCAGCGGCGATAAGGTTTGCTCATCAGATCAAGGTCCGGTCCAAACATCAAACCAGCAAACAGCATAGCGACAGTTGCGGTCGTTGCCAGCAGCAAATCGCCTGCATAATATTGCGCTCCGACAAACACCGGAGGGGCAAGTGCAAATGTGATAAGATCGTGTGTGCGTCCAGAAGGCATAATTTTTTCAACTTAAAAGCAATCTTACCGGAGATTACAATCTTTGGAAACGCTGAGTTGAACTTGAAAGTTCCCGCACTGTAAAAGGAGTCAAACGCTACCTCTATGAGCCATCATTCTGAATCCCAATCCGCCGCCCCGCAAATTACCGTTCCATATTTACAAGACCTGAAATCGCGTGGGCAAAAAATCGTCATGATTACGGCTTACGATTATCCAACCGCACGTTTAGCTGATGAGGCAGGTTGCGATTTAATTCTGGTCGGCGACAGTTTGGCAAACACCGCGCTGGGTTACGAAAATACTTTGCCCGTGACTTTGGATGAAATGCTGACGGCTACGAAAGCCGTGCGACGCGGTACTAAACGCGCACTGATCGTTGGGGATTTACCCTTTGGTACTTTTCAACTCAGCGACAAAGATGCAGTGAGCGCGGCTATCCGATTTGTCAAAGAAGGAGGCGCGGAAGCAGTCAAAATCGAAGGCGGACGCAACCGCTTTGCACTGGTCAGGCAATTGGTTGATAACGGCATTCCGGTGATGGGACATATCGGTTTGACGCCGCAATCAGTTCTGCAAATGGGCGGTTACAAAGTGCAGGGCAAATCGCTTTCCGCCGCGCGCAGGATGCTTGATGATGCGCTTTCGCTGGAAACTGCCGGAGCGTTTGCGCTGGTGCTGGAAGTCATTCCGACTGCGCTTGGTCGTTTGATTACCGAAAAAATTACGATCCCGACGATTGGCATTGGCGCCGGAGTTCATACGGATGGCCAGGTGATGGTCATCAGCGATTTGCTGGGGCTGAATTTTGGGCGCTCAGCAAAATTCGTGCGCCAATATGCCGACGTGAAATCAATCATCAGCAACGCCATCAAACAATATGCTGAAGATGTGCGTCAGCAAAATTATCCTGCCGAAAAAGAATCGTATGAAATGCCTGCGGAATTAGCGCAGCAAATGGAAAAAGCTATCGGCGTTGACGAAAATGAAATCCCTTACGTGATTTACGCGGATTGAATTCAACTTAAATTCCACCTGACCAGGATCGCACATGCAAATCATTACTGCTTCATCAGAGCTTCAGGATTTGACGGAAAGCTTACGCACAGAAAAAAAGACTATCGGTTTTGTGCCGACGATGGGAGCCTTGCACGAAGGTCATTTGAGCCTTGTGCGTGCGGCGCATCAGCAATCTGACATCGTAATCGCCTCGATTTTTGTGAACCCGACGCAATTTGGAGCCAGCGAAGACCTGAGCCGTTACCCGCGCAACCCGGAGCGCGATACGGCATTGCTCAAACCGCTGGGCGTTGATTATTTATTCCTGCCCACACCGACGGAAATTTATCCTGCCGGATTTACGACTTACGTCACGGTTGAAGGTTTGAGCGAAGTTCTTGAAGGCGCGGCGCGTCCCGGTCATTTTCGGGGCGTCACGACAGTGCTGCTGATTCTCTTCAACCTCGTGCGCCCGACCAAAGTTTTTATGGGGCAAAAAGACGCGCAACAAACCATCGTCGTGAAAAAAATGGTTCACGATTTACGCCTGCCTGTTGAGATTGTCGTGCTGCCAACCACACGCGAAGCTGATGGCCTGGCAATGTCATCACGCAATCAATATCTCAATTCAGAGCAACGCGAGGCTGCGATTATTTTGTTTCAATCGCTTGGCAAAGCGCAGGAACTTTTTGCTACCGGGGAAAGAAGTGCGCAAAATTTTTTAGCCGCGATGAAACAAATTATCGCAACCGAACCGCAGGCACAGTTGGATTACATCTCCGTTAACGATGCGCAAAATCTATCTTCCTTCAATGACCTTGAAGGCCGGACAGCCTTGCTCTCACTCGCCGTTCGCTTTGGTCAGACACGCTTGATTGACAATATTATTTTGCCGTGAAGAAATATTGATGGTGAGAGAAATAAAAGCAGGCAGGCACGAATTACGCTTCAGGAAAGATCAGTAATCTCAGCTTCAGTCTCCGTTATTGCTACTTCAATTTCCTTGATTCTGGCCAGCGATTTCCAATCGCCGTAACGGAAAATCTTTGGGCGATGTTTGCCTTTTAAATCCGAAGGGCGCGTCAGCCACAAAGCCTCCCTGGGCGAAAGCTCAAGCTTGCGGCGTGCGTCCGTATATTGCGAACTGCTACAGGCCAGAATAAAAAGGGGCTGTACTGGTTTCGATTGTTCACTCATTTTCCTGCCTGCCTTTTTCTGGTGAATTCTGAGGTTGTCTCTGTTTTTATTTTTGGAAAACCTGTGCCAGGCCGCTTAGCGACCTGCATAGTAAAACGTAATTCGTTATCCATAAGCAAGAGTCTACAGAAATATTATGCAAGCGTAAAATAATTATTGGGGTACAAGCTGATTCATTGTTTCGGTCGTTGTCTTTGCTGAAGCTGGCGGAGCAGGGAAGAGATGAAATCCCGAATCACGCAGTCGAAAAATTAGCCATGCGGTAAAGAAAATAATCGGAGCTTGAATGTACCGGCGGAACTGACGAAATTGGCAAAAAAACGTAAGATACCAGATGATGAGATTTGAAGTGTAACCGTTAAAACAGCGGCGAACGCGGAAGTAATTGACAGATCATAGAGGAATTCTCAAATGGAACAGACAATACATCTGGATGTTGGTTGTGAGATTATTTACGAAGTAACCGAGCCAACACCTCTGTTCCTGATGCTGCGACCTCGCAGCGGCGCAGGCCAGCAGATCAAACAGGAGGCCTTTACACTCTCACCAAACCTCCCGGTTTTTGAATATGCGGATGCTTACGGCAATCTCTGTCAACGGATGGAAGCGCCAGCAGGCCGCTTTGTTGTTCACACCAGTGCTCAGGTGGAAACCGCTACGACAATTGATGTCCACCCCGGAGCACCGTTCACACCTGTGCTGGAATTACCCGACAACGTAATTCAATTTCTCCTTCCCAGCCGCTATTGTCAGTCTGATCTACTGGGCAACCAGGCCCGTGAACTTATCGCCGACGCGGCTCCAGGCTATGACCAGGTTGAGGTGATTCGAAGTTGGATTCGAGCGAACGTGGAGTACTGCTATGGGATTAGCAATGCTTCGACTTCCGCGCAGGAAACATTTACGCAGCGCAAAGGCGTCTGTCGGGACTTTGCCCATCTGGGAATTGCGTTGTGCCGCAGCTTCGACATCCCAGCCCGCATGGTGACCGGCTATCTGCATCAACTTAAGCCGATGGATATGCATGCCTGGTTTGAAGCTTTTGTCGGCGGGCGGTGGTATACCTTTGATGCCACGCAAGAGGAACCACGGGGCGGACGCATCATCGTTGCGTATGGTCGGGATGCCAGTGATGTGGCGTTTGCCATGGAATTTGGCCCTGTCAACCTGCTTGAGATGCGTGTCTGGGTGGAAAGTTATGGTTAGGCGAAACGGTTTTATTCATGCTGAAAGACAAATTTAGTGGGATGAATTGCCGAACGAAAAAGGCAGAGCCGTTACGCTCTGCCTTCTAATTCTAATCTGAACGCACTTACCAGCGACGCCCACGCCCATTGTTGCTGTACTGGTTATAGGCTTCATAAAATCCTCGTTCAAATCCCTGCCGATAATATTGACTTCCGCTCCGGTAATGACTCGAATTATTCGGTGTGAGTTGCCGATTCGACTGTGCATCTTCGTGCCGGAAACTCCTCAACAGATTCAAAGCCCTTAGCTGGTTTTTCCTATCCAATCACCCGTCGTTCTGTCAACTCAGGTTCCTGACTAGTCAGCGTATTTTTAGAGATAACCTTGAACTTCTTTGTCCGCAATTGCTGTAAGCAGGTAAGTAAAATAAAGCAGGTATAGACAGGATTGACAAGCTGAACAGGATTGACGAAGACACAATCCTGACAGGGGTTTTAGGTTTATCTTGTCCATCCTGTTAATTCTGTCCAAGTCGTCTGCCCGGGTGCTTAAAAACGTCACCTGAATTCATCGCCCCTTCTGCTTATAATAATGCGGTGCGGACAAAGGTTTCGCTCAAATTTCTCTGCTCTGTTTCAATTCGTTTGATTATTTGTAAGCGATTTTCTTCGGTTAGTGCTGCAACTATAGTTTTCGCAATCTCAGTCACAACAGGTACAACAACGGAATTCCCAAACTGCTTATAGGCTCTGGTATCACTACAAACAATCTGTTGCTCTTCGGGGAATCCCATCAATCGCGCACACTCTCGCGGCGTAAGTCGGCGGGGATTTTTTCCCTTCTGTGGAATTAATATCTCGGCTCCATCCTTGTAATATCGTGCACTGAGCGTTCGAGTTGTACCATTCAAATCTGCCAGCCCGAAACCAAATCCATTGCCTTTCGCCTTATGCTTCGCAGCATAATTTTGGAGGTACTGCCACAGATGATCCGTCAGCGTGTATTTGTCGAGAACCTTCTTTTCAAGCATGTTTTTGAGCTTCGGTTTTTGATCTGCGATGGCGGGATAGTGGAATCGTTCTGCGTCACGTTTGTTGCGAAAACCTACGATGTAGATGCGCTCTCGATGTTGAGGGACAAGAACCCTGGCATCAATCACCTGCGGCTCAGGAACATAATAACCAAGCTCTTTACGCAGCGTCTGCATAATGACAGCAAAGGTGCGACCGCGCTCGTGACTTCTCAGGTTCTTAACATTTTCGAGCAGGAACACTCGTGGTTTCTTCGCAGCGATGATGCGAGCAACATCAAAAAATAAAGTTCCCTGCGTTGAATGTTCGAAGCCGTGCGCGTTGCCCAGCGCATTATGTTTCGTGACGCCGGCAATGCTGAATGGTTGGCACGGGAAGCCCGCAGTCAGAATATCGTGTTTGGGAATTTCGCTACCTTCGATTTGCGTGATGTCACCAGCCGGACGATGACCGAAATTGGCTTCGTATGTGTCAGCGGCGTATTTATCCCACTCCGAAGCAAAAACGCACGTTCCCCCAGCCGTTTCAAAAGCTCTTCGGATTCCACCAATACCTGCAAACAGATCAATGAACGTAAATGACATAGATGAATTTATTATTTCGGATCAATTTCAGTAGTACAAATAAAATGCCCTTCTCTCCTGAGTGCCATCATTGCCTGCACGTCGGGCGCAAAGAAGGGCATCGTCTAAAACCCTGGGTTTATTAAACTGGTACATCAAAGTGAAGGCATTTTCATCGTAAGCGCGACAACCTCTTTCTGCAAGTTAAAGACCCGCCAGCATTCAATGCACAAATGACAATTTTCTGTAGGTGAATCCTTACGCTTAGCGAAACCTGACATGGCTGGCTTCGTCGGCTACCTCAAAGCGGACCCCAAATTAACTTGCGCTCTCTTATGTGTGGATAAGTCGTTTGTTTTTAGTAGATCGAGTGGCGGAGAGCGAGGGATTCGAA
>JAYSTY010000399.1:0-5961 GCA_043719385.1 Blastocatellia bacterium
CACGCGCACTTTTACTTTTCTGAAGGTTCCGTCCTGGGCCGTATTTGTAGAGTAATAACCAATCGAATATTGATGGCGCAATTCTTCGGCAATTCTGGCAAACGCGTCAGAAACGTTGGCAAGCGAGGGCGCTTTATAAAGTGTCCCGCCGCTGTGTGTTGCCAGATCACTTAAATAACGAGCCGCACGTGCATAATCCTCTTCGCCCTGTCCGCGCCCGATTTGAATTTGCGGCGGGACGACCCATGAAGTCAGCGGCCATCTTCGCCCCCGCGAGCCGCCCCTTGGATTCCCCCAAATATCCGGCAGACGAATTCCACCGGGCAGAGGATATGACCCGCCATTACCACCGCGAGCACGCATATCTTCGTACGTGTCGAACTCAATCGGATAGACCAGCACATCACTTTCTTCGACTTGTTCCACTGTGCTGCGATCTGTCGCGCGCTTGCTGGAGGTATCAACGCCGTCGGTAAATAAAACGATGGCCTTGCGTCCCTGAACGCGGCTGAGATACTCAGTAATAACAATATCTACTGCATCATAGAGCCGTGTACTGCCGCCATTATGAGTTGACTCAATGGCCCTGCGCAAAGATTCGCGATTGTTGGTGAAGTCCGTGAGGACGTTGATGCGACTGTCGAAAGAGACAATCATCACGCGGTCAGCAGGGCGCAGTTGACTAACAAAAGCGATTGCCGCCTCGTGAATATCTTCGATTCGGAAAGCTGTGCTGCCCGAAGTATCAAGTAATAAAACTACGCTGAAAGGTGATTCGACGGCTGAAAATTCTGTGACTTCTTGTTTGACATAATCCTCGTAGACATGAAAATCGCACTTCGTCAGGAACGGAATAAATTTGCCGCCGCGATCAAGCACCGACACCGGAATCGTTACGAGCGTCGTATCAATTTTTAATATTTCTTCGGCATTCGGGTCGCCCGATTTGCTGGAGCTTTGCGTCTGGCTCGGAGTTCTGGCAGGCAGTCCCTCATATTCTCCGGGAAATAACCCTGGCGCACAGGTGCCATTGGCAGAGGCCGAATTGCCCGGCGTATTGGTTGCGGAAGTGGGTTGATTAACGGGTCTGCGGCCTGATTGCGCCTGAATTGCCAGGCTGAATAAAAATGTAACAACGAAAATGATAACTAACCGGGAGCTTCTCATGGATTTTTCCTTTCAACGAATGATTGCCAATCGAACGAAACAGAAGTGCGGTGACATAGATGCAGCTTTGACGAAAATAGTTTTCCGGTACAGTACCGCGAGCGGTAGCGACCGGGTTTTTCCCTTACGCCCGATTCCAGGCGCGGGGCAGAATTTCCTTTGCCGAAAGATTTGCGCCTAAAATCAACAGAAACGACGAAAAGAATATCCACGTGACGACTGCCATAATGCCAAACATCTGCCCGTAGCTTTCCTGAAACTTAAAGAGCGGCAACGCCAGTTGATAAATAAATGTCCCAATAATCCACAAAATTGCTATTCCCATCGCGGCAAACGCAATCTGGTTGGCGCGGACTTTTCCATTCGGAACCCAGCGATAAACCAGAAACAAAATTACCGAGATAAACGGCAAAACTAACACTGCGCTGACCGCTCTAAACGCAATATTGCGGATCATCCCGTCGCCGAAAACTGTATTGAGTATGCCATCCCACAAACTGGCAATTCCCACGCAAACCAGCATAATTACGCCGCAGGCCAAGACCAGCAAAGGATATAACGTGTAAGCTTTGATGGCTCCGCGTTCTGCTTTGAAACCCCAGGCATGATTAAGTGCAATTTCCAGCGCCTGGAAAACTCCCATCGCGCCGACGATGAGCAGGACGAAGGAGATGATTCCAACTTCGCCACCTTTGCCACGTGTGACCTGATCGAGGCTGTTAAAAATCATGCTGGATTCAACCGGGACAAAGGTCATCATCAGGCGATAAACAGTTTCGTAGCCGCGCTGCCAGTGAAAAATATTGACGAGGACGCTGCCCATCAGCACGATGAACGAAAAAAACGACATCAGGGCATTGAACGCAATTGCCGAAGCGTAGACATACGTTTGGTTCGTGCTGAGGTCATACAGTGCCGGCCACATCTTTTTGAAAAAGAGCCAGCCACCCTGCGCATAAAATTTTACTCCGCG
Source organism: Blastocatellia bacterium (assembly GCA_043719385.1). Taxonomy (GTDB): domain Bacteria; phylum Acidobacteriota; class Blastocatellia; order RBC074; family RBC074; genus JAFDVL01. The sequence goes on from JAYSTY010000399.1 coordinate 2,141, forward strand.
TGACACTGGTGGAGATGGAGTAGTGACCGTATTGTTGAGTGGGGTTGCGGGTAAAGGTTCTTTAGTGTTTGAGAACATATTTTTTATGCGAGCAATTTATTGGTGGAACAAAAAACAGGGAAGTTTGCTGTACTTTTTTATTCATAAGTCATAAGTTTAAATTTTTGCCGGAACATTTACCAATCAATTATGAAATTTCATTTATCGCGCGCTCAGATGCTCATTGGTTTACTCGTGGTTGTCCTGTTGAGCGTCGGCGGCTGGTGGCTCCGGGAAAAATTCTCTCCGCCCAAACCTTTCGGCAAAGTCGTAACGCTGGCTGGAGCAGGCGTAAAAATTGGTGGGCAGCAAATGATCGCTGATCCATTTGGCGTAGCGGCGGATGATGACGGAAATATTTACGTGACCGATGGCCTGGGCGGCAGGCTGTACAAAGTGACGACGAAAGGCGAGGTTGCGCTCATCACGGATCAACTTGATATGCCTTCGCATCTGGCAGTTGCACCGGATGGGAGTTTAGTCGTCGCCAATACGGGCGCGAATCAGATTGTCAGGGTGAATCCTAAGAATGGCGAGTTGAGTATGATCGCGTCAGATAAGGCCGAAAGTAATTTACTTAAAGGCCCGATTGGGGTTGCAGTTGATCGAACCAATGCAATTATTTTCTCGAATACCTACGCGCAACAAATTCATCTCATCAGTAAAAATAAAGAGAGTGTTTTTGGCAGCCCGCAAGTCCCTGAGCCGAAGCCGGAATTTGACACGCCCTGCGGAGTTGCGATGATGAAAGATGGTGCGATGCTTGTTGCGGATACAGGTAATCATCGGATTCGTCGCATTGCGCCTGATGGTGCTGTGACCACAATTGCAGGCAATGGGGAAGCGAATGAAAAAGATGGTGACTTACTGGAAGCTTCATTCGACGAACCGATGGCAATTGCCGTGGCAGGCGAGAATTCTTTTTACGTCGCCGATGCCGCTGGCGCAGCGATTCGCTTTGTGAATTTAGGCGGCAGGAAACCTGAACGTCCTCCCGCCGCAGATGGCTACGATGCGCCGGGAGTTTATACAGTCGCTGGCGGGATTTCTTCAGGACTGGTTGATGGTGAAATAAAGGACGCTCGTTTCAATCGTCCAACCGGCATCGCACTCGTCGGCAAAAATATGCTCGTAGTCGCGGACAGCGGCGCTGGCTTAGTCCGTGCGATTATTCCTGCCAATGCAAACATTGGGACAAACTCTGATCCAGCGCTTGCGACCATCAAAGCGGAAGAAATTCGCCGCGCTGTGCCGCCGCGCTGGCCTTACCTTCCGCCGCAAAATAAACGCGAAATCGCTGGAACGCTGGGTGAAGTCAGAGGGGAAATTGCGCCGGAAAAAGATGCGTGGTTTCATAACGGGCTTGATGTACCAGGCGCTTATGGCGAGCAGGTGCGAGCCGTTTACAACGAGCGAATCACGCGCCCTATTGCCGTCGAAGGCGTGGGCGGATTGCGAGAACGGTTGCGCTTACCTTTGCTTGGTTACATTCACGTGAAAATTGCGCGTGATCAAAACGACCAGCCGCTGGGGATCAAGGCAGCGATTTTTCAGCGCGATGAAAAAGGAAAGATTACCGGGATTCGCCTTCCGCGCGGCACACGAATTAATGCTGGCGATGTGATTGGGACGCTCAACAGCTTCAACCACGTGCATCTGATTGCGGGGCCAGCGGCGGCTGAGGTGAACGCCCTCGCCGCCCTCGAATTGCCGGGCTTGAGTGACACTGTGGCTCCCACGATTGAGGGCTTGCGCTTGCTGACGGAACAGGGCGAAGAGCTAAAAGCGCCGTTTCAAGTCAGCGGCAAAATTAAATTTGTCGTTCGTGCCTACGATCAGGTTGATGGCAATGTCGGCTATCGTAAACTTGGCGTTTATCGGGTTGGTTATCAGTTGCTCAAGCAAGATGGTTCATTTTTGCCGGATTTTAAAGAGCCGCGTTTCAATATCGAATTCAATCGTTTGCCGGAAGACCCAATGGCCGCACGCATCGCCTATGCTGAACCGAGCCAGTCAGGTTATACCGGGAAAACGATTTTTGATTACATTGCGACAAATATTGTGCGGGACGGACGCGCCTCCGAGGGCTGGCTGGACACTACAAAATTAGCTTCGGGTGAATATCTTCTGCGTGCCGTAGTGGAGGATTTCTATGGCAATCGCACGACAAAAGATGTGCGGATACAGTACCGCGAGCCGTAACGAGCCGGGTTCAATTTTACCATGAACAATTTACATCCATTGTTGTCTTTAATAATTGGCGGCTTACTTACCGTCGTCCTGCATTTATTGCTTGGTCGAGCGCAAAAGAGTTGGTTGCAAAAGCTTGATTCAGTTTCATCAGATGATGGAGCGCCGCCTGATAATTCATTGCGGAAATTATATGTGGAGTGGGGCGCGAAAGGGCTGCGGACATTTGTCTGGCTGGTGTTTTTTATCTTTGCGCTGCAACTGATTCCCACCTTGCAAAACGATTTGCGGGCGGCACAGGATGAATTTAAGAAATTTCTTGCCAGAATGTCCGACTGGTTGCTCGGCAGCGGTTTAAGCGCCGTTGTGGTAATGATTGTGACGATTTTTCTGATGCGCTTTGCCTCAGCCCTGCTAAAAACTACTTTTACCGTTTATGAAAAAAGAATCGCCGCGCAATCAGGTGAGCATTTAAAAAGACGCGCTCAGACACTCTCGACAATTTTTAGCGGCCTCGCCCAGGTAATAATTTTTTTTATTGGCCTGATGGTCGCTTTGCAACAGGGTGGATTAAATATTACGCCGATCCTGGCCAGCGCCGGGCTGCTTGGCTTAGCCATCGGGTTTGGCGCACAGAGCTTAATTAAAGACATCTTCGCCGGGTTGATGATTCTCTTTGAAGAACAATACAGCGTGGGCGATACGATTAAAATTGGTGAGGTAAGCGGGACGGTTGAGGCGCTGACTTTACGTGCGACACGGGTGCGCGGAGCCGATGGGGCACTGACAATTTTTCCGAATGGAAATATTGCGACCGTTGCCAATCTCTCCAAAGAATGGATGCGCGTGGTATTGGATTACGAACTGGATTATTCCGCCGATATTGATCTGGCGATGAAAATCATGAGCGAGGTGGCTACGCAATTGCAGGCGGAGCGCCCCACCGAATTTCTCGAAGATCCCATCATGCAGGGACTGGACAAAGTGGCGAACGGTAATTTGACTTTGCGGTTGATCTTCAAAACGCTGCCGTCAAAGCACGCAGAGATAGGGCGCGAATTACGGCGACGTGTGAAAATTGCCTTTGATGCGGCTGGCATTAAAGGAGCCGCTAAACCTGATCGTTAGATTTTAATGACCCATTGCGCCTCGTCCTCAAACAGCTCCAACACGTCTTTGGCGGTTTCGTGTTGTGGATTGAGCTGATTCAATTCGGGCAGATTATGTCGGGAAAGTCGGGCCACGGGCAAATTCGCATGCGTCAGAATAATATCGTTGTCATGACCGACGACGGTTAGCAGTGAGTACAAATCATTGGGGATTTCGGTGAGTTCGAAATGATACATTGTCAAACCTCTCAGTAGTGAAGATATAGAGGGGTGAATTATCGTTATTTTCGGGAAGTTTGAAAAGTAAAATTTTATTAAAATTGATGATGCTTTCGCCACGGAGGCTACGAGTTTTTCTTGTGATTAACATGTTTGGTCTTGACTCCATCATAGAAAAAGGTAAAATCCCGTTGTTAACGAATCTTCCTCACATCCGGCAACTCAGAATCCTGAAGGTTTGTTATTTCTCTCCGGCAATTTATT
>JAYSTY010000400.1:0-14481 GCA_043719385.1 Blastocatellia bacterium
AGCGTGGGGCTATCAATTAACCCAGGATATTTCGGATAAGAGAAAAATCGAATTGGTGTTTGCGCCAGTACCTTACCGATGAGGTACTGGCGCAAACAATCACTAGAAACTAAAGCGCATGCTCAGTTCAAACTGCCTGCCAGCATTGGCACTATTTGAAGCGCCGAAATAGGGCGAAGTCAAAGTGCCGCTGTATTGACCAGGGTTTACGTGGTTGAAAAGGTTAGTGATTTGCGCCTGGACTTGCAGCGAATAGCGGAATCCTTCGGCTCCACCGCCGCCACCCATTCCACCGCCAGGGCCGCCAAATCCACCACCACGCCCGCCGCCACCGCCCATTCCACCCATCATTCCACCGCCACCGCCACCACCACCACCTCGTCCGCCGCCATCACGTCCGCCGCCGCCGCCGCCCATTCCACCGCCCGCAGCGTTCGGATTATCTTTCTTTTTGACGAAGCCAAAGGTTTTACTGACATTCAGATTGAAACCGATAGTACCTGGCCCAATCGCCTTAACTCCGTTCGGGAAATTTTGCGTCAGGAACTGCGTGAGCGTCTGAGTACAAATGGTTTTACCAGGATTGGCGGAATCAGGAATACTGCTGCGGCAACCAGCAACCTGAGCATACAGGCTGGCGGGCAAATCGGCATTGCGAGTAATTCCCAGGGGACGATCATTGTAATTGTTATCGCGGTTCAGGTCTTGTCCCAGCGTAATACCAAAGGGCGAACCACTTCTCAGATTAAGCATCGGTGAGAGTCCGATCCCTTTTGGCAAAGAAATCCGCCCCATCAAAAAGAATGATTGCCTGCTCATAAATGTTGTAGGTCCCCATTCTTTACTCAAATCGTAGTTATTGGGAGAAGGAGAACCAATTCCATCGGAGTCGTTTTTCACACTGGCGAGCGAATAATTGGCAAAGAACGAGAAATATTTTCCGGCTCTGCGATTAAGCTGTACTGCCAGTATTTTGGCTTCGGATTTTGCCGATGATTCAATCTGGTAAATATCGCCCTGCGCTGTATTTGGTCTGGTGCAGTTAATATCCAGCGCCGATGAACACGAACCTAGTTGGTCAAAGCGGATCGCATTGATGTTGCGCACACGGAACTGATGCAGGCCTCGCGAATAAATAAAATTGACAGTGGCCGCTAAACCACGTGGCAATTGCCGCTCCACGCTGGCATTGACGTTATACGAATAGGGCGACCTGATCCCTGTATCAAGCGTCCGAATAATTGTGCTTTGCAACGTGGATTTAGCGACGCAATTCTGAAGATTATCATCACAACTTAGCGGCAAAGGATCGCCGGGTTTGTAATCTTTGTTGTAAATCGGATTGCGAATCGTAAAGCTTTGTTGCGTCGTGCCGTTGAAGCGCAGGATTTGCGAATAGCTGCCAGCACTCAGACGTTGATAAAAAAGTCCGGCCCCCGCACGGAAAGAAGTTTTGCGATCCTTGAAGGGCGACCAGGCAATACCCACACGTGGTGCGATATTGCTTTTGTCATCCAGATGTTGCTGCAATTCATGCCGCACACCTAATGACAAAGTAAATGCCTGGCTGACCCGAATATCATCATTGACGAAGTAAGAATATTGGGACTGGCTGTAACGCAAGAGCGGATCACCTGTATTAACGGTGAACTGATATACCCCACGCGCCGTGTTGCTGGAACAAATAATGCCAGCCGCGCCACAATATGCACTTAAACCGGGAAAAGTATAAGTACCATTAAAGTTGCTCAAACTATAATTACGGTTTTTTTCGTACTGTACCTGCACCCCGCCTTTTAACGTGTGCTTTTTCAAAGTATAGGTTAAATAATCCTGCAATTCGTAATCGAAAGTACGCGAATTACTCAAGCCTGTGGTCGAGCCGCCACCATTAAACGCATCCAGTACATTAATGGCAATGCCGGCTGTCCGCGCCTTGGCAGTGCTGGTGTCATAGCCAAACCGAAGCCGTGCTTCGTTAATTAAACGCGAAGTGATAATTGAAGTGTTGGTGATTTGTAAATCGTTGCCAGCACTATTGGAATCTGTTCCGCGTTCCGGCAAGGTATAATTCACGACGCCGCTCGCGCCACCGCCACCACGACCACCGCCACCACCAGGCCCACCACCAAATCCGCCGCCGAAGCTCACCGCAAATTCCTGATTTAGCGAGTTGCGTTTGGAATGCTGATAGCTCACACCCAGCGTGTTCTTTTGGTTAATCAGATAATCAGTACGAATATTAAATGACGTACTGTCAGCCGGTGCCAGGACGTTAGCGACAAATGGGCCAGTCGGAATAATCGCCGTAGTCGTACTCCCGCCCGTTAAATTCCGGCGTTCCCCAAAAGCGAAAAACGACATCTTCTTTTTAATGAGTGGCCCACTTATATTGAAACTGTATTGCTGTTGACTGACATCAGGTTTGGTCTGGGCAAAAGCGTTGCGCGCATCCAGGGCTGAATTGCGAAAGCTCGTGCTAATCGAACCGCGCCACGTGTCATTACCAGGCTTGGTCGTGATTTCGATCCGACCAAAACCAGGTTGCGAAAACTCCGCCGAATAAGGATTCTGGTTGATCGTGATTTTCATAATGGCGTCTTTGGGTGGGAGCCTGCCACCTCTGAAACCATTGACCATAATTTCCGCGCCGCCACCCTGGCCGCCACCTGCAGCACTGGCCCCAGGCCCAGCCATTGCCTGCAATACATCGCGCAAATCATCTTCATTGTTGGGCAGATTATCAATATCGGCCTGCCCTAAAACCGTCGCGCTCAGATTTTGATCCGGCTCGACAGTTACGCCATTTGCCACATCTGTCACTTCGGTCGCAATTTCAACATCGCCCACCTGCATCGTGGCGGTTAAGGCTTCGGTGCGCGGCATTTTCAAATCACTAATCACAAACGGCTTGAAGCCGGTGACCTGAATATAAAAGTTATAAACACCCGCCGCTACATTCGGGATCGAAAAATCGCCCGTCGCATTTGTCGCCACCACGCGCTGTTTGCCACCCGGCAATACCAGCGTCACTTTCGCACCGGGAATCACCGCGTCTACGTCATCAACGACTTTACCGTTCAGGGCCGTCCCTGCGTTGTTCTGTGCTTGTATGGCGAACTGAGTCGAAAATCCGATGCTCACAAAGCAAAATAAAATACTTAAAAATCTCACAAACCAATTTTTCATAGCAAACCTTTTTATCTGATAAATAATTGTTATTCGGTCTTAACTGCGTTGGGTTATTTTTACTTCAACTACCGAGTACGTGGTTATAGACGCTGGGTATTTGCAATGAGTTTCAGATATTTACCAGCAAAAATGTAAAGAATTTGTAAAGTGGGAAAAACGCAGGAAAGAATATTCAGTCGTTTATTTTAGAGATTATTTTTTTTGAGAAGGGAATGGGGCGAGTAGAGGGTCTCGAACCCTCGACCTCTAGAGCCACAATCTAGCGCTCTAACCAACTGAGCTATACCCGCCACATAGGGGTGTTTGCAACGGGGGACATCTTACTCATCTCAATCGCGTTGGTCAAGGCGGCGGCTTTGCCTTTCGGTATCTCGCCCTCTACAATCATCCACTATGTTGAGAGATAAACTGCATTACCTCGGTCGCTACCTATCGTTAATTTTGCTGCTGGGGATCATTGGCATGCTGATTGTGTCTTTTATCAGAAGCCGCAACAAACGGCAGGAGATTCCGCCCGTCCAGCGTGGGGAATCCAGCCTCGGCGACAAAATCCTGGCCATCACTGAAGGCTATCAATATGTCAGTTCCGATAATGGCAAGCCAAAATTCAAAGTAATCGCCGCGAAAGAAATCAATTATGTCAGCGGCAAACACGAGCTGGAAAAACTTGAGCTGACGGGCTTTGACCTGACCGGGAAAGAAAGTGGTCGCATCAAATCCGACAAGGGAGAATGGCTGCCGGATAAAGAACTGGTAAGTTTCGGCGGACATGTGGTGGCGACCAATGCGGAAGGGCTTGAGGTAACCACCGAAGCATTAAATTATAATGTCAAAACTGAAATTGCGACCAGTGAGGTAGCCGTCAATTTCAAACGTGCTGAACTCAGCGGCTCCAGCCTCGGGGCGACGTTACAAACAAAAGAAAAGAAACTTTCCTTACTCAAAAATGCGCATGTAGTTGTCGCGTCCAAAGACCCAAAAGGCGCATCGCTTGATCTGAAAGGTGATAAGGCGGATTACCTGCAACTTGAGGGCATCGTCAAACTCATGGGCAACGCCGCCGTCACCCAGGGCGAGCAGTTTGGCAAAGCTGATTTCATCACTGGTTTTTATCGGCAGAAAACAGACAAGCTGGAACGTGTCGAAGCGCGTGGCAACAGTAATTTAAAATCACAGGAGAAAGGCAAAAACCAGGAGATTACCGCCCGCGATCTGGACTTTTTTTTCGATGATTTGCAACGCCTGAGTAAAGCCATCGCTAATGGCAAAGCGGTGGCGCGTTCGCTGGAAAAAGATGCGCCGCGCGAAATCACAGCAGAAAAAATCGAAGCACAATATACGCCCAAAGAAAAAACCAGCGAGATCACTTCGATTGTGACGAATGGTCGCACCGTGATGAAAATTACGCCTAACGAGAAAAACGAAAAGAACGCGGAGCGAGTCATCGAAGCCGACGCGACAAACGTCACTTATTTTCCCGGCGGAAAATATCTGGCGCATGCCGATGCCAACGGAAATGCAATAATGACGGTCACGCCATTGGTTTCAACGCCCAAAGCTGAAGTAAAAAAATTGCGTGCGCCAAAGTTTACGGCAGATTTTTATGAGACAGGTAACGACGTAAAAACCTTCATCGCAGATGGCAATGCAGTCGCAGAATTCATCCCGCTGCAACCCGACAAAAAACATGTTAAGCGAACTTTGACGGGCAATAAAATGACGGCGAACTTTGCATCAACCGCGCAGGACATCGTTGACTTGATCGTTGACGGCAGCGCCAAACTTGATGAAGGGGAACGGCATGCAAGCGCCACCAAAGCAAATTACGTCGCAGCCTCACGAACCATTTTCATGCGCGGCAAACCACAGGTATGGGACAGCGTGGCACGCACAGATGCTCAGGAAATAGACGCCAATATTGAGACAGGTGAAAGCCTCGCACGTGGTCGTGTGCGAACAACGTATTACAGTAAAGAAACCACAAATGGCGCGGCTCCTTTTAAGAAAAATAAATCTCCGGTGTTTGTGTCCGCAGAAAATGCTACCATCCGTCACCGCGAATCCGCCGCCAAATATGAAGGCAATGCACGGGCGTGGCAGGACGATAATTTCGTGCGCGGAGACGTGCTCGAAATGGATAATGGCGAACACACGATGATTGCTACCGGTAATGCGCAATCGGCGCTTTATAATTTCGAGCGCGAAATTGAAAAGGGTAAAAAGGAAACGATTCCTGTGTTTGGAGCCGCCGACCAAATCCATTATTTCGACACGAATAAGCTGGTGCGCTACACAAATAAAGTGCATATCAGACAAGGGACGGATCAAATTGATGCGGTGACAGCGGAAGCAATCCTTGACGAAGATTATAAAATGACGCATTTTATCGCCCAGCGGGAAGTAGTGTTGACGCAGCCGATGAGAACCGGTAAAGGAGACAAGCTGGATTACACCGCTGCAACAGATGAGGCAATATTGACGGGCAGTTTAGCGACTATTGAAGACCATGAACACGAAGCAACGTCAAAAGGCGCAAGATTGACTTTGCACTTACGCGATGCTAAGATCACCGCCAATGATGAGGGCGGCACGAAGCGCGTGAAAACGACTCACCGCATAAAAAAGCGAAGTTGAGGCTTTTAAGAGTGGCCGATTCAAGAGAGCAGGTAATCGTCGAAAATTTTACGGCGAAAATAGTAGTCAGAGATATTAACCAGTCCCCAGACGGATCGGCGGTAAGCCACACGAAGATTTTTAACTTAGCTGATTCATTACGTGCCGAGAACCTGAAAAAATCCTATCGTGCTCGTTGCGTCGTCAATAATGTTTCCATTTTAGTTTGCCCTGGAGAAATCGTCGGATTACTTGGACCGAACGGTGCGGGTAAGACTACGACTTTTTATATGGTGCTGGGATTAGAGCGCCCGGATGCAGGACGAATTTTACTGGGTGAGCGCGATATTACACGCCTCCCGATTCATAAAAGAGCCAGAAGCGGAATCAGTTATTTACCCCAGGAAGCATCGGTCTTTCGCAAATTGACAGTCGAGGAAAATATTCTCGCAATTTTGGAAACGCTCAAATTGACGCGCCAGGAACGGCATGACAAGCTGGAACAGTTGATTGAAGATTTCCACCTGGGACATGTGCGACGTAATAAGGGATATGCGTTATCAGGTGGGGAGCGACGGCGAACAGAGATTGCGCGATGCCTGACGATTGAGCCAAAATTTATTTTGCTGGATGAACCATTTGCGGGGATTGATCCGAAGGCAATTGATGACATCCAGCAAATTATTGCGCAGTTGCGGGATCGCAATATTGGTGTGTTGATTACCGATCATAATGTGCGCGAGGCGCTGGCCATTACAGATCGTGCCTACATCATTAACGATGGACAAATCTTCCGTAGCGGGACACCGCACGAATTAACGACTGATGCAGAAGTGAGAAAAGTTTATTTGGGCGAAAAATTCAGGATGTAGCTTTTCGATGTTAGTAATTAGCGGTAAGCTCTTAGCGATAAAAATTTTGGGAATAACACGTAGCTGCGCTGACAGCTAATTACCACCAGCTTTAAATCTTATGTCATTCAAGCAGGGATTATCACTTGGAACTCGATTGCATCAGGGACTGGTGCTCACGCCTCAGTTGCGGCAGCGCATTGAAATGTTGCAAATGACCAAGCTGGAATTGAATGACCTGGTGACCCAGCAGCTAACAGAAAATCCCGTCCTCGAAGAACTCTCCCCCGAGGAAATTTCCGTAGCTCCAAGCCTGGGCGAAACAGATTTCCCGCATGAAGACAATTTGGGCGCTTCGTTGAATGGCAACAATGATTATGATTTAGTCGGCGAAGCAACAAACTATGTGAATGGTGCCAATGATGCTAATGATTTTGTAAACGGTAGTGGCGATGTGCGTGAATTTGGGGAGAGTAGTTTTGACAACTACGCGAACAATGCGACTCCTTCAGCCGAGACAGCAGCCAGCCCTAACGAAACCGGCGAAGCCGAATTCAGTGAACGTGATTCATTTCAGGAAATTGATTTTGGCACTACCTTTGAAGAGTATCTTGATCCAGGTTTTCGCACTCGTGAAACGGAAACTAAAGAAGGCCCGACCTTCGAACAATTCCTCTCTTCCGAACAAACACTTGGTGAATATTTGGAATGGCACCTGCGCATGACAGTCGCGCCAGATGAAGTCATTGCCGCCGCCGAAGCCATCATTGGTAATTTGAATAATGACGGTTATCTGGAAGGGACACGCGAAGAAATTGCTGAGCGAGGCGGATGGACAAGTGAAACCCTCAATGCCGCATTTGAAATTATTACGCAGATCGAACCTGGCATCGGTGCATGTGATTTGCAGGAATGTCTGGCGCTGCAACTTTGCGCCAGAGGCCATGCGAATCGGCTGGCCGTTTTGATTGTGCGCGAACATTTTCATAAGCTCCTGAATCACAAACTGCCTGATCTGGCACGCGAATTAAATATCTCGCTGGATGATTTGTCACAGGAACTCAAACTCATCCAGGAACTCCATCCTTTTCCAGGGCGTAAATTCGCCCGTAATAATACGCAGTACGTTGAGCCGGAAGTGTATATTGAGAAGATGGATGACGATTACATCATTCGTTTCAATGACGATGGTTTGCCGCAACTCCGCATCAATACTCAGTATCGGCGCATGATGGAAAATAAGGAAACCTCGAAGGAAACACGCGATTATATCAAGGATCGTTTTCGCTCAGCGGTAGACCTGCTGAAAAATATCGAACATCGCAAACAAACTATTTATCGTGTTTGCGAACAAATTGTCATTCGCCAGCGTGACTTTCTGGATCGGGGCGTCGAATATATCAAGCCGATGATGCTCAAGGATATTTCTGAAGATATTGGCATGCATCTCTCGACTGTTTCGCGCGTGGTCAATGGCAAATATGCGCACACACCACAGGGCGTAATTGAACTCCGACGCTTCTTTACCGAAGGCATGACCAATGATGATGGCGAAGAAGTCTCGACCCGCATCATCAAGCTGAAGATCAAAAAAATGATCGAAGGAGAAAATTCCAAAAGCCCGCTCACGGATGATGAGATCGCCTCAAAACTGGCGGCTGATGGACAAAAAATTTCACGCCGCACGGTGGCAAAATATCGTGACCAACTGCGCATTCCTGGTTCACGTGAACGAAAACAAGTTTTTTAGTCTGGACTGACCAGGCTCGCTTCCCCGGAAAATAAAAATACTCGCCCCGCTAATTGTTAACCCGCTGTCTCTATCCCGAAAGGAGCGTCATGAAAATTGAATTTACTGGTCGCAACTTTACTGTCTCGCCTGCCATTCAAAAACACACGCAAGAACATTTTGCGAAAATAGACTCAATCCTGAATAATGCTATTAAGGCACATATTATTTTAAGCATTGAGAAACATCATCGCCATGTCGCCGAAATCGTTATCCACTGGAAAGAGCACGAGCTAACCAGCACGGCGGATGCGACGGATATGTATGTCTCGGTTACGCAAGCCATCAATCGTTTGCATCGTCAGGCGCAGAAGCTCAAAGGAAAAATTATTGACCGCAAACATCATGCGGTGGCGACCAAATTAACCACAGCGGTTGCACCTGGTGACGTTGTTGCGTCCAAACCTGCGCCTCGCATCATTCGCTCGCGGCGTTATGCGATTAAGCCGATGACGCCTGAAGAAGCGATGTTAAATGTCGCCAGTGATGGTGAACAATTTCTGGTTTTCCGCGATGCCGAAACAGAACGCATCGGCGTGATGTACAAACGTAAGGATGGCAATTTTGGTTTGATTGAACCCTGATAAAATCAAAAGGCAAAAGGCAAAGGGCAAAAATCAAAAGGGCGGCACTTAGTTTTTTTTGAAATAACGTGGCATGGCCTTTCTTATTCCACTTTTGCCTTTTGATATTTGCCTTTTGCCTTTTGCTTTCTACTCCTTTTATGACTCCTCAACTTGCAATTATCACAGGTCTCAGTGGCTCAGGCATGTCTTCGGCAATGAATGTTTATGAGGACATGGGATATTTTTGTGTAGATAACCTGCCGGTTCAACTCATCCCCAGTTTTGTCCAATTGTTCGAGCGGAAGGAATCCGGGATTACCCGTGCGGCGCTTGGCGTCAATATTCGTGAAGGCGAATTCCTGAAGCGTTTTCCGCAGGTCTATGCCAAACTGCGCAGCCGCACCGACATCGAAACAACGGTTATTTTTTTAGAAGCCAGCGACTCCGCGTTGCAACGCAGATATAGCGAAACGCGCCGTCCTCATCCCATCGGCGAAGGCACTGTGCTGGAAGCGATTTCGGAAGAAAGACGCGCCTTAGCTCCAATTCGAGCACTCGCTGATGTGGTAGTTGACACCTCGGATCACACGGTTCACACACTCCGCACTTTTCTCAAAAAACGTTTTGCTTCGGATCATATCGAAGGGACTACTGAAATCACCGTGATGAGTTTCGGCTATAAACACGGCGTCCCGATTGACGCCGACATTATGCTGGATGTACGCTTTTTGCCGAATCCATATTTCGTGCCGGAATTAAAAGAATTCACCGGCAATGATCAACCGGTAATTGGTTATTTGGAAAGCAATGAAGAGGTCAGGGAAACGATTGCGCGTTTCACTGCTCTGGCAGATTATTTAGTGCCACTTTATCAGCGCGAAGGAAAAAGCTATGTGACCATCGCCATCGGATGTACGGGCGGCAAGCATCGCTCGGTATACACGGCGAATGAATTAGGCAAACATTTGAATCGTCAGGGTCATCACGCGCATGTGATGCACCGGGATGTGAAGAAATAACTATTTAGTTTCGAGTTTCGGGTTTTAGGTTTCGAGTTTGAGTATCGGCAGTGACTGGTTCTTAATCGTAAACCCTGGCATTATGCGACTAAAACCCGAAACTCGAAACCCAAAACCCGAAACTAAATATGCCCTTAATCGGTGGAGTAATTGTCACGCACGGAAGTCTCGCCAATGAATTATTGAGCGCGGCGGAAACTATTGTCGGAGACATCCAACATATTACAGCGGTCTCAATCGGCTGGCACGACGACGTAGAAATAGCGCGCGAGGAAATCAGCCGTGCCATTGACCGCGTCGAAACTGGTGCTGGCGTGCTGGTGCTGACTGATATGTTTGGTGGGACTCCTACTAATTTGGCCTGCACTTTTCTCGGTACGAATCCCATTGAAGTAGTCACTGGAGTCAATTTGCCGATGGTGATCAAGCTTGCCGATCAACAACCGGATGAAACGCTGGAGGTGATTGCACGCAGAGTGCGCGATCAGGGACAGAAAAATATTTATTTAGCCAGTGAAGTATTAGTGCCGAAGTAGTGGTCGGTGATCGGGAAAATGGTGGTTGGTGGTCGGTTGAAGGCAGCTTCGCGTTACAATCACAACCGTCCGCTATTAAACCGACTACCGCTCACCGACCACCGACCACCAATCCTTATGCAACAGCGCCGCATCATCATCCCTAACCGTCTTGGCTTGCACGCTCGTGCGGCGGCAAAGCTGGTGCGTCTGGCAAATACTTTTGACAGTTCAATTACACTTTCTCGTTGTGATGCGACGGCGAAAAATGCCGACGCCAAAAGTATTCTGGGGTTGTTACTGCTGGTCGCAACTCAGCATACAGAAATAGAAATGGCAGCCGATGGCAGAGATGAATCTGCTGCACTTGCGGCATTGTGCCAATTGATCGAAGAGAAATTTGGAGAAAGGGAGTGACGGTTTTGTCACCGCAAATGAAAACTTCGCACGAGGAACGGCTGGAAGGAATCGGCCTCTGCCCCGGAATTGCAATCGGAACAGTGTTTCTCGTTGATGATCCGCGTGGTCGCATCATTCGCGTGCGCCTGCGCGAAGCCGACATCGAAGCGGAAATCACCCGCTTTCGTCAGGCTGTCGAAATTGCCCAGCAACAACTCAACGCCGTTTACGAACGTTTGCGTGCTGCTTTGGGCGAAGAGCAGGCCTATATTCTTGAAGCTCACATTTTGCTCTTGCAGGATCAGAATATCGGTCGCCAGGTGGAGCAATTCATCCGCGAAAACCAGGCCAATGCCGAATGGGCGGTACGCGTCATTTCCAATCGCCTCCTGGAAGTATATGCACAAATTACCGACGAATATATGCGGGCGCGTGGCACCGATCTCGAAGACGTTTCCAATCGTATTATCAATATTCTTTCCGGCACGCAGCCGCGTGGATTCAGCAATTTTTCTGAAGATGCAATTTTAATCGCAGATGATTTGATGCCTTCGATTGCGGCGGAACTCAACACTGAAAAAGTGCATGGCTTTGCGACGAATGCCGGCGGCTGGACTTCGCATACTGCCATCATTGCCCGCAGCCTGAATATTCCGGCAGTGGCGGGGTTGCGCGATCTCACCTTGCGCATTCGTTCCGGCGAAACAATTATCATTGATGGCAGTTCAGGCTTAGTCATTTTACGTCCGGCGCCTGACACGCTACGCTTTTTTCTGGAGCAACGGTCACGCGAACAGGAACAAGTCGTGCATGATTTGGAAGAGCGGGAATTGCCCTCCATCACACGTGACGGGCAGCAGATCACCCTCCGTGCCAATATTGAATTCACTGATGAAATTGATGCAGTGCAAAAATTCAATGCCGCAGGCATCGGGCTTTTTCGCTCGGAATTTCTTTATGCCAAAGCCGAATTCGGTTTGCCAACCGAAGATGAGCAGTTTGAAGTTTACAAGCTGCTGGCAGAAACCAGCGGAGATGACGGCGCAGTGATTCGCACGTTCGATTTAGGCGGCGACAAATTACATCTGGAGGGTTTCAACCCCGAACGTAATCCGGCGCTGGGCTTACGCGCCATTCGCCTGTCATTCAAGGTCGAACACGTTTTTCGCACCCAGCTACGCGCCATTTTACGTGCCGCTGCGCACGGCAAACTCAAAGTCGTGCTGCCACTGATTTCTGATCTGGATGAATTACGCTTTGCCAAACAATTTATTGCCCAGGTTGCGCGTGAGCTGAAAAAAGAAAAAATCACCCACGCCGAAGACCTGGAAATTGGCGTCATGATTGAGGTGCCAGCCGCCGTTTTAATGGCTGAGCATTTAGCCCGCGAGGCAGATTTCTTCAGCCTCGGCACAAACGATTTGACACAATATTTACTGGCCGTAGACCGTGCCAATGAAGGCGTCAATCACCTGTTTGATCCGTTGCATCCCGGCGTATTACGCGCAATTAAATTATTGGTTGAGGCGGCAAACCGCGCAAAAATTCCTGTCACAGTTTGCGGGGAAATGGCGGCTAATCCGGCACATGCAATCGTGTTATTAGGGTTGGGTTTACATGACTTAAGCATGACTCCGGCGGCGATCCCGATGATTAAACGCTTGATTCGCGCCATTGATCTAAGCGCTATCCAAATCATCGCCACGCACGCTTTGACCTTAACGACACCGGCGGAAGTAAACAATTATGTTCATACGGAAGCCGCCAAATACTGGTTGCATACTCTTCCGCACGCCACTCACTCGGCTTGAGAAACAGCCGGGTTCCCTTCTTCCGGCGGCCTGGAAACATACACCAGAATTTCAGTCCCCATCACCATCATTTGATAAAACTCCTCTGCCGCAAACATTGGGATGCGGATGCAGCCGTGACTGTCAGGATAAGGTGGCACAAATTTGCTGCCGTGAATGGCTAAGCCGGAAAGAAAATAATTGGGATAATACAGCAAGCCCAGCGCACTTTTTCGCCAGCCTTTGATTTTATTGTAAACATTAAAGCGCCCCGGCGGCGTAATCGCATCCCGCACAAAACCCTCCGATTTAAATTCTTTATCATTGCCGGAAGAAATCGTCAGGATGCGCGTGATTTGATTTTCGTGATTGATGACGAAAAGGATTTGCCGCCGTAAATCAATCTCAACACGAATTTTCCCCTCTTCCAGATTTTTCGTTTCTTTCGGAATGGGCGGCTGAGCGTTGCGCAATATTTCCAGGTCTTGATATGTCAGCTTTCCGGTGCGTTTCAATTCATTCACCTTTTGAAAAGCAACTACCGCCTGGCGATATGAATCTTCATCTTTCGTCAGCCAATAGCCAAGTTCTTTCAGCTTTTCCTTCGCCTCTTTGATTTCGCGGACACTTAAAACTTTCGGCTTAGGTTCAGGCTTAGTCCTGGCTTTTGGTTGCGGCACAGCGCTGACTTTGCGTGGACGCGAGGCTTGTTGCGCTAAAATCGCTTGTGCAAAAACTGTCGCAACGCAGACAGGCAACACAATCATCCATAAAATAAAGCTGCCGCTAAAGGCGCGTATGCGTGAAGAAAAATATTTCATAGCTGGAAAACGGGGGCTGAAAGTTTACTTTGTGGGGGAGGTAATTTGCGGGTTGTATTCCCAATGCCAGGGTTCATAGAAATAAGGAATGAAGCCAAATCGCTCCGCGTTTTTCACCAGCCAGCGATAAGCTTTGGTATTCGTTTGCAAAGCGCGGTTCGCGTCTTTAGTGCTGACCGGATCGCCTCCAACATATAAATCCAGAGCGCGTCCGGTGAAGTGGGGACTGTTGACAGCTAATCCGGCACGCCCTGCATTCGGAGATTGTTCGCGGAGTTTTTGCTGATATTCCGGTGAACGAAACGCCGAAATAATTTTCAAAGATTTTTCCGCTGCCGCAATCTTACCATCCGCGTCAAGTGGCAAATTCAAATCCCGCGCTGCCGCCGCCATCATTTTTTTGTAAGCGCGATACGTCTCAATTTCTAATTGCCGCAATTCCATCGGTCGCTCAGGATCATAAAATTCCGCCGTCGCAACCGTCACCAGTTTTTCAGGCACAGGAATCGTCCGATCCTTACTGCGCCGAGCCTGCCATTGCTCTACCATTTTCAGCCACGAAGCCTGATTTAATATTCCATCCACAGGCAAGCCGGAAGATCGTTGCCATTGCTTCAAAGCCAGCGCAAATTTTTCGCTTTCAGCTTCGCCTTCAGCACCGATGAAATGGGCTATTATCGGCAGATAAAGCTGCCATCCACGTTGCGGCTTACCACCAAAGAGCCAGTCGAGATTATTTTTCAATTGCGCATTTTCGGCGCTGGCTTCTTCAAAAGTGGGAGACGTTAGTTTCTTCACGTCATCGCCAGCAGCAAGAGAAAAAATTGCAGCCAGCGAGACAATGATTAAGGCAAAATTGTAATATTTATTTGTAGTCACTACGTTTATTATTTTCTCCCTTCGTAGTCAGATTCTTTATCAATCGA
>JAYSTY010000005.1:0-4591 GCA_043719385.1 Blastocatellia bacterium
TTCCGGTGCTTTGCTTATGAAATTTAAACTGTTCCTCGCAACAATTTGGTTGTTTTCTTTGCCTGCAAATTTATCAGCGCAACCAGTTCCCGGTAATCATACTGCGCAACCACAGGTTGCGACTACTGAAAAATCAAAGACTGGAAAAGAAGCTGTTTGCGATGGTGCGCTGGAGCTTATTCCGAGTGGTAAAATGAATTTTGTGCGCAAACGCTATACTCCGCCGGTGAAAAAAGCTTCGGCAAAAAGCCACAGGTCAGGCGCACGCCGATAAAGTTATTTTTATGCCCTCAATAAATATTGCTGACATCTACGAAATTACGCGCGAGCCAATTGATAAAATTGCGCTTGAACAGCGATTGCTGACTGGAGCCGCCGGCGCAGTAGTGACGTTTGATGGCGTCGTGCGGGAGCAAACCAAAGGTCGCCGCGTTCTTAGTTTGCAATATGAAGCGTATGAACAAATGGCCGTTAAGGAAATGCAAAAAGTCGGCGCTGAGATCAGACAGCGCTGGCCCGAAGTCCTGCATATCGGCATCATTCATCGGTTCGGGGAATTGCAAATTACTGAATCAAGCATTGTGATTGTGATCACGTCTCCGCATCGCAAACTCGCGTTTGAGGCTTGTCACTTTGCGATTGACCGCGTGAAAGAAACGGTTCCGATTTGGAAGAAAGAAATTTTTGCGGATGGCGAAGCCTGGGTCGAAGGAAGTATGCCGCCGCAAAATTAAATTGGACAGACGGGACGCCTATTCTGCCTGCTAAAGATTTTGCGCTAGTAACGTCAAAAAAGTCCCAACATCTGTGACGACGCCAACAGTTTGGGCTGAGCCGCGATCAGCAAGTTTTGTGACTACTGCCGGATTAATATCTACACAAACCATTTTCACCCACGACGGAGTCATATTGCCGACGCCGATGGAATGCAACATTGACGACAGGCAAATGATCATTTTTGCATCTACTAACGACTGCGCATATTTTTCCTGCGCTTTAATCAAATCCATTTCCGTATCGGGTAACGGCCCATCATCACGAATTGATCCCGCCAGAATATACGGCACATTATTTTTGACCAGTTCATACATCACACCGTGCTGCAACATTCCGGCTTTCACCGCTCCGGCAATTGAACCGTAACGGTTGACCGCATTGATCGCACGCATGTGATTTTTGTGGCCTTCTTCAACGGGTGAGCCGTGTTCTAAATCAACGCCAAGTGAGGTTCCGAACAGCGCATGCTCGACATCGTGAACAGCCAGCGCATTACCCGACAGCAAAACATCAACGTACCCTTTTTGAATAATTTCGCTGAAAGCTTTGGTTCCTCCGGTGTGAATGACGACCGGCCCGGCGACAAAAATAATTTTGCCAAGCGCTTCAGCTTTGATCCGACGCATCATTTCGGCGATTTTCAGGACAGCCGTTTCCGCGCGCCGTTCCGAAGAAATATCATTCGCCATGAAAGCGAAGCCGAGGCGGTCGCGCTCTTTAAATTCGGGTTGGATTTTAATCCCGTGCACGCCGCACACAATCATTTCGTTTTTCCTGACATCGCGCAATTTGCGGCATTCTGCTGTGAGTTCAGCGCCTGCGCCGGAAATTACAATCACGCCATCCATGCGCTGGTGCGCTACTTCCAGCCATTGCTCCTGCAAGCGCACAAAGGTGCGATGATTGGTGGTGGAATAAAAATCATCGGGGACGACTTTATCCGCCTCCGCTGGTTTCAAATTAGCGCTGGCGATTTCATCCTGATAGCAGCCCAGTTCGACTAATTCTTCGAGCGTCTTTTCCAGCAACGCCTGCGACTCCGCATTGACGCGCATTTTTAACCGCGAAATTTCGTCGTTCGTGCGGCCCAGATAAAAGTCCAGCACCTCGAACGCGGCCCCACATTCGATCACGCGATCCATGATCCGAGAGAGAATTTGCGAATCTACAAGATGCCCTTCAGCTTCAACAATTTCAGAAAACATAAAATTCGTGATGAGTGGTTAAGAGGTGGTCAGAACCGCCTGTGATAGCAGATTTAAATGCAAAACTATCAAATAGAAAATGGCTGGTGATTAGGAAAGAGCTTTCAACTAATCACCAGCCACTATTCACTGAAAACCGATAGATTACCAGCGATTGCCGCGATCTTCGCCGCCGCGACCGCCGCGATCACCACCGCGACCGCCACCGCCGCCACGACCACCGCCACCACCGCCGCCACCAAATCCACCACGACCACCGCCACCACCGCCACGACCACCGCCGCCGCCACCACCAAATCCACCACGACCGCCACCGCCGCCACCACCGAAGCCGCCGCGTGATTCTTTCGGACGAGCTTCATTGACCACGAGTGACCGACCGTCCATTTCGAAACCATTGAGTTGTTCAATCGCAGCGGAGGCTGCTTCTTTGGTATCAACTTCAACAAATCCAAATCCACGCGAGCGACCAGTTTCACGGTCAATGACAATCTGCGCTGAATCAACCTGACCATGCTGGCTGAATAATTCAGTCAGGTCCTGTTCGGAGACGGAGAACGGTAAGTTCCCGACATAAAGTTTAACTGACATGGGATTTTCCTCGGGGTACGAATGTACCGAAAAATCGAAGCGAGAAAGTGTAGTGCGGGAACGGTCCCCCAACTAGCGCAATCGGCAATCAGTGCAAAGCAAGTTCAACTGAAAGGCTCCGGGATTATTAACTCGAACCTGCTCTCAAGAACCGACTGCGTAAGTCCAAACCGAACAAAGACGCATCACCGTTGATGCCAGGAGAGTAGGCAGCGCTCTAAGCAGCGCCTCTAAAGAACAAACACGGGCATAGTACAGACGGCTTCTTGAAACGTCAACCACTGAGTTGTAAGATCAAATCCCTTTTCCGAAGGAGGAAAAATGTCAATGAAATCAAACTTCTGCGGGTTGGCAGTTTTACTGTTGGCACTGTTAATACAAACGCCCAATTCATCCACGCAGGAAGTTCTCAAAATTGATACTGCGCTTGTGACGATTCCGGTGATTGTCAGTGACCGTAACGATGTTTATCTGCCGGATTTGAAGCAGTCTGACTTTCAAATTCTTGAAGATGGAAAATTGCAGGAAACAGCTTTTTTCACCGCCATCAAAGAACCTTTTCATGTGGTGCTGATGCTTGACACCAGTGGCAGCACAGAAGAAAAGCTGAGTCAGATGCAACAGGCGGTATCTGTTTTTGTGGATCAGTTACAGGCAGGAGACAAGGTGAAAATTATTTCCTTTGACGACGAGGTAAAAGACTGGGGCGATTTCACCAACAATCGCGCTGCCTTGAAAAAAGCGATTGCTGAGACGCAACCGGGCAAGGGGACGAAACTTTATGATGCAATGCGTCTGGCGTTGAATAATCTGGCGCGGGTGCAGGGGCGCAAGGCAATTGTGATTTTTACCGATGGCGTTGATTATCGCAGCGATTCGGCGCGTTATGATGACAATCTGCGAGTGCTGGAGGAATCCGGCGTTATCGTTTATCCGATTCGTTATGACACGCGCTGGGAGACCGAAGCTTTGATTCGCAAACAACAACAATCCGGCGGTGCAGTCGTGCTGAGCGAAATTATCAAAGCACCGCAGCGTGGTTCAACTCCGACCACCATGCCAAGCGATACTAAAATTCCTTCCATTCGCCGGAACGGCGGGATTCTTGACCGCATTGAACTTCCGCCTGTTGGGCGTTCACCCAATGGCCGCTACCCTGATGATCGCTATCCCGACAATCGCTCTCCTGACAATCGCCTGCCTGATGCTTCTGGCAGGGATCGTTTTCCTGATGCGCGAAATCCTGATAGCGGGTCGTCTTCGCGCCGGGGTCGTGATGATGGAGTTGGTGGGATGCTCGATAATCTTTATAAAACTGCCGATCAATATTTGCAGGATTTGGCGTTGAAATCCGGTGGGCAGCTACATCGCGCTGATACGCTCGGTTCGTTACCGGAAGCGTTTGCTAAAATTGCGGCAGAGCTTCGCAGCCAGTATTCCATCGGCTATTATCCGACCAGTCAAATGCGGTCTGGTAAGTTCAGGAAAATTCAGGTTAAAGTCAGCCGTCCGGGTGCAGTTGTTCGCGCACGTCCGGGTTATCGTGAGCCACGCAGTTAAGAACCTCACCGCAAACTGGCGAAAACTGGTATCATTCAGGACAATGCAACAAGAATTATTGAACGAAAATGAACTTCTGAAAACCTGCCGTTGCGGGTATCACAAACACGATCCGCATGTAGTTCCGCAATGTCGTTACAACTGGTTTGGCTGGGTGCGCTTAGTGATGGGTGTCACAGCATATCCCGAAGAAGTCTATTATCAATGCGAAAAATGTGAACAGATTATTGATCGTACGACTGACCTTGAAATTCGCAGATTACAAGTTTAATGAACAACGAAATTGATTACGGAAGAAGTATTGGTGCCATCGTGGGCGGATTTTTCGTGATGACCGGTTTAGGGTTATTGACGGGGATACTCGCCTTCAAATTGTTCCTGCCGACGGTTCCTGCCGGTGAAACGCTGACCCCGACGACAACTTTTTTAATTGTGCGGATGGCGCTTAATTTTCTCAC
>JAYSTY010000041.1:0-10421 GCA_043719385.1 Blastocatellia bacterium
GCGGCGATTGAATTTGTTGGCTTGTTTGACGGCTTCACGAATTCCGGTTTCAGATCGTTCGCCAACGGTTGGCAAGCCATCCGTCAAAAATAAAACTAACGGCAAAGTTTTGGCGGTCGGTTGCGGACGCAAAGCCTCTACAATCGCATCACGAATGTTCGTGCCTCCGGCAGCATTGATGCGGCGAATGTAAGCGCGGGCGTCCTCAAGACTCTGCGAATTTTTCACGACAGCTTTTTCAGCAAACGAAGCGACGGAATCCGAGTAATCAATGATATTGAAATATTCACCGTCCTCGAGTCCGTTGACGACCTGCAACGCGGCGGCGCGTACCTGTTGAATTTTCTCACCTTCCATACTGCCCGAACGATCAATCACCAGCGTGACTTCGCGCTTGATGCTGACAGATTTTTCCGGTCGCGTCGCCGGAACGCCAGCCAGCAATAAAAAATATCCGCCGCCAATTGTCGCATCAGGATAAGCCAGTAAAGTTGCGGTCAAGCCGTTCTTTTCAGTTAAATATGACAAACGAAATGATCCCGGTTCCAGCTTTGTATTATCGCCCAAACTAATTCTGGCGCGGTCTTTGCCAATACGCGTCGTGCTGATTTGGTGTGTCGGCGAATACACGGTCGAAATCGGTTGCTTCGCGTCAATCTCAACTGAAATCTGCCAGGGAATTGATTGCGATGAAAACGATTCGCTACGCGGTAACACATAATCAATTCGTTCGCCATCGGCTGGCAGCAGATTTTCGTAGACGAGCGTGACTTTTTGCGTCGCGTTGGCAGGAATCGGAAACACACTGGAACGCACTAAATTGTAGCCCGCGAATTCCAGCAACGCCGGATCGCGCATTTTGTTGACGATGGAACGATAAATGGCTTCGGCCTCAGCTTTCGGCAAAATCTTCGCATTCGGCTCTTTGCTCACACCGTCAAATCCGAAGTTGCGAATCGTAGCCGCGTCCGGCACAGGCACGAGCATTTGCGCTTCCTGTGGGCGCGGCGCGTTGTTCCGCAAAGAAATCTCCATCGTCGTCGTAGCGATTTGCTGCTGAATATTCACGTTGACGGAGACGCCGCTGATTTGGACAGGCTGCGGAATCGGGCGCGGACACGGATAACAAACGACGCGGGATTGCGGGATGATGATGTTGACAGAATCAAGTGGGATTTCCTGCGCAACGGCACAGGCGCTGAGCAAAAACAGTGAGAAAAATAAGCCGATAGTGCGTAAGTTCATAATTTCTTCCTTTGGAAAAGTTGCAGGGAAACAAGCCGTCAGAAGTATTGAACGCCTGCGGAAGGAAGTCTTGCAAAATTATTTGCGAAAAACTGAAGCATAAGCGCGTACCGGAAAAGTCCCAAACTTTTTAACCTTCACTGGCACAGCAGAAAATTGAAATCCGGCAGCAGGCAATTGCTCCAGATTACACATGTGCTCGACAATTGGAATTTCTGCGCCCAGCAAAATTGTGTGCGCAGGTCGCGTCAAATCTGCGATGTCATCAATGTTGTACGAATCAATCCCCACCAAAGCCGCGCCTTCATCCGCCAAATACTGTGCGGCTTCGGCGGTCAAAAATGGATGATTGCCTGACCAGTATTCATCCGTGTTCCAATGCAACCACCAGTCTGTACGAAATAATACCGCGTGATTTTTGACATTGATTTTGTGAATCGCTTCGATGCCGATGGAGCGCAACCCTACGGCGTGAATGACTACGCCATCCAATTCCGCCAGCGATTCCAGCGGCAGCTCAGATAAGTCTTTGCCATCAGCAAACCGATGAAACGGACTGTCAAGATACGTTCCCGTATTGCCAACCATCTCAATTTTGCCGATTTGAAATTCAGTGCCTGCGGCATAATTCTGCCGTGATTGTTCACGACTCCAGTAATCGCAAATAATTGGCGCGGGTAAGCCCTGATAAGTCACGAGTCCGTGTTCAATCGTGTGACTGAGATCAAGCAAATATTTTTGCGTAGTCATAGTTTTTCTTCCTTGAAAAGGTAGCGCAAACTTGCCAGTTTGCAGTTGTGTAAGGCAACGTTTCACGCTGACAGTGTGTCGTCATCGCCACAGACGCAAACTGGAAAGTTTGCGCTACCTGCCGATTCCTGCCTGCGAAAAATTCCACACCCGGCTGGTGAATTTTACGCAGCGAATGGTAATATTTCATTCACAGCGGTAGTTACCGTTATCAATTCTGAATTTTCTCCCGGTTTTATTTTGGCAGGGAGATTGCTTTCCCAGGTAATGATAGCAACAAATCGCCTGCACCTGATTTTAAAGTGGCGTAATTTCTAAAAAAATAATCATGGCAAAAGAAAAAATATTGATCGTGGATGATGAACGAATGGTGCGCTGGACGCTGAACGAAGCGCTCAAAGGATGGGGCTACGAACCAGTTGAGGCGGGAACTGTTCTGGGTGCGCTGGCAGGCTTTGAAGCTGAGCGTCCCGCCGCCGTTTTGCTCGACATTAATTTGCCGGATGGTTCCGGGCTGGATGTCCTGAAAGAAATCAAACGGCTGCAACCACAGGCCGTCGTCATTATGATTACAGCGAATGTGATGGTTGAGGATACGCTCGCGGCCCTGCGCGGTGGCGCGTATGATTTCATCGGCAAACCGATCAACCTGAATGAGCTGCAAGTCACGATTCGCAATGGCATTGAGGCCGTAAAATTGCGCAAAGAAGTCAGTCAAATGCGCCGCGAACGCACGCGGCAATTCAGCTTTGAGCAAATTATTGGACAGTCGGCGGCGATGACAAAAATGCTGACCCTTGCGCGGAAAGTCGCCGAAAGTGAAGCGTCATCCGTTTTATTACAAGGCGAAAGCGGCACGGGCAAAGACCTCGTAGCGAAATCCATTCATTACAGTTCGCGTCGTGCAGAATTTCCATTTGTTGCGATCAATTGCGCCGCGATCCCGTCAACATTGATTGAAAGTGAATTATTTGGTTATGAGAAAGGCGCGTTCACCGACGCCAAAGCACGCAAGGAAGGATTGTTTGAGCAGGCGGAAGGCGGCACAGTTTTTCTGGACGAAATCGGCGAACTGGAACTTGGGTTGCAGGCAAAATTGTTGCGCGTGCTGGAAGAAGGCGCCTTTCGCAGAGTTGGCGGACTCCGTGATATTCCGCTGGATGTGCGCGTCATCGCCGCCTCTAATCGTGATCTCAAAACAGAAAGCGAGGCGGGGAATTTCAGGCTTGATCTTTATTATCGGCTCTCGGTAATCCAGATTGACATTCCAGCTTTGCGCGAACGTCAGGCGGATATTTTGCTTTTGAGCGAGCATTACCTCCAGCAGTTCAATCAAAAATTACGCAAACAAGTGCGCGGGCTGTCACCCGAAGTCGCGGACATCTTCTGTCATTATTCGTGGCCGGGTAACGTGCGCGAACTACGCAATGTGATTGAGCGCGTGATGATTCTGGAAGATACCGATGAAATCACGACGGAGTGGTTACCGCGTGGCATTACGCCTGATGAAAGTCGCGCACTTGAAACTGTGCCGGAAACTATGCAGATGAGCAACGAGGTCGTTGATCGCCCCGTCGCCCCGTCGCCCATTCCCCCCGTCGCAGGCTCGCCACCGCTCTTTACTCTGCCGCCAGCAGGGGTCGCGCTTGAAGCGGTGGAATTGTCGCTGGTCGAGCAGGCCATTGAGCGCAGCGGCGGCAATCAAACGCGCGCGGCAGAGTTGCTGGGAATTTCCCGCGATCAATTGCGCTACCGTTTGAAAAAATTGGAAGGCGTAGCAACAGCAGCGGTGGCAGAAGCAACGTCATGAAAGAAAAAATCTCACTCCCCATTTTAAAGCACACCGAAGCCCTGTTGCCTCCTTCGTGCGAAGCTTTATTGGCGGCGCTCGAAGATGGTGTTTGCGTGCAAACTACTGATTCCCGGATCGTCCGTGCGAACCAGGCCTTTGCTGAAATGATGGGGTTGAAGTTAGAGCAAATCATCGGTCACACCTGTGCGGAAGCTTTCGCCTGTGCCAAAGATACTGGCGAGTTGCCAAAATTTTGCGCACGACTTGCCAGCACTCACTCCGGCCAGGTTGAGAGTGAAGAAATTTGCGGCAGACAAGCAGGGCAACGGTTGCGTGCGCGTGTTTCGCCCGTCCGCGATGACGCAGGAAAAATTATCGCTTTTGTCATGATCGTGCGTGACATTACGGATATTGTGGCGCGGGAAAAAGAGCTGAGCCGCGTTGAGCAAATTGCGCGATTTGGTGAATTGTGCGCCGGTCTGGCGCATGAAATAAAAAATCCGCTCGCGGGGATCAAAGGCGCAGTTGATATTTTGCTGCAACGCCGCAATCCCAACGATCCCGAACGCGAAGTGCTGGAAAATGTGCAGCACGAAGTCAGTCGCATTGACGCCACTCTTCATTCCTTACTTGACCGGGCACGTCCGCGTGAATTTAAATTCCAGCCTGCATCAATTACCGCCGCCGTCGAACGTGCAGTCAGACTCGGTCGTCATCAGGCTGCCTCGGCAGCGACACAACGAGGTCAGCAAATAAAAGTCGAGTTTATTAACGAGGCTGCGCCGGTTACGATGATGATTGATGCGGCACAAATCGAAGACGCGATTCTCAACCTGATTAGCAATGCGATTGAGGCGCTGGAGGCACACGGTTCGGTCACTGTTCACCTGCCAAACCAACCTGATGCGGAAGAAATAATCATTCAGGTCAAAGATACTGGGCGCGGGATTTCTGAGGAAGATTTGCAGCGCATTTTCAGTCCGTTTTTTACCAGCAGCCCAAACGGGACAGGACTGGGTTTACCGGCTGTTCGGCGGATTGCGCGGGCCCATGGAGGACGTGTTGAAGTCAACTCAACGGTGGGCAAGGGTTCGACGTTCACCCTTCGTTTACCGCGTCAGGCGTAGCATAAACTTGCCAGTTTGTGCTGCGTGTTAAGCTGTAATTTTATGAGTGCAGATGCACTTTTCTTTGGAAGGTATTCCCCGATATAAACGCAAACTGGAAAGTTTGCGCTACTTTTTTTGCAATCAATAGGAGCAAGTTCATGAAATCACAACCATTCAAACCAGCGCCGATTCACTGGTGGATTTTATTGGGCGCAATCGTGGTGGGCATCGCCCTGTTTATTGCCTACCGCATGCAGGGATACTAGCCATCAAAGGTCAGCGTCCCACGGTTTTGATGACCTCTGCTACTGTCTTTAAAAGCTTCTCAAGCGAGATTGGCTTGGTCAGGAAATATTTCACGCCAGCTTGCATTGCGTCCGCCAGTTTTTTATCCGCCGCGATGCCACTACAGGCAATGATTTTGACCTGAGGGTTCATGTGTTGCAAGGCGCGAATTGTGGCGGGGCCATCCATAAATGGCATCATCATATCTGTCAGGACAACGGCAATTTCGGACTGATGCGCGGCATACATGGCTAAGGCTGCGGTTCCATCACCAGCCGTAATAACACGATAGCCAAACGACTCTAAAACCCCCTGCGTAATTTCCCGGATGTTCGCCTCATCATCGGCGACGAGAATCAATTCGCTATTACCCATCGGTAAAGTCGCAGACGGGGTTTCGGTGCTGATCGTTTCTGTCTCTGCCGCGGCAGGCAGAAAAATATTAAATTGCGTTCCCTGTCCCGGTTCGCTGTAAACGTTAATAAAACCCTGATGTGATTTGATAATACCGAGTGAAGTTGACAACCCCAGCCCTGTGCCTTTGCCTTTTTCCTTGGTCGTGAAGAATGGTTCAAAAATGCGATCCAGATGTTCCGCCGCAATTCCTTCCCCGCTATCAGTGATTGTCAAATGAACAAACCGCCCCGGACGGGCGTCAAGGTTGAGACGAGCATAGCCTTCATCTACGATTTTATTTTCAGCGTTGATGGTCAGTGTCCCACCCTTTGGCATCGCATCACGAGCGTTCACGCACAGGTTCATTAAGACCTGATGAATTTGTGTAGCGTCGCCAACCACAGGCCACAACTCTTCGTCAATTGAATATTTGATGGCGACAGATTTGGGCAATGTTTCGTTCAGGATTTTGACGATTTCTTTGATCAGATGTTTGGCCTGCAACAACACGCGTTCCCCGTCAATACCTCTGGCAAACAACAGCACCTGTTTGACCAGGTCGGCTCCGCGCTGCACATTTTCCTGCATTATTTGCAGCCATTTTAGTGCGTCAGGGTCAGTGATTTTGAGTTGTAAAGTTTGCGTCGCCATCAGCACGGGCGAAAGAATATTATTTAAGTCGTGCGCAATTCCTCCGGCGAGTGTGCCGATGCTTTCCATTCTTTGGGCGCGCAGGAATTGGGCTTCGAGTTTTTTTTGCTCCGTAAGGTCGCGCATGATAACAGTGAAAAATTTCTTTCCCCCGACTTCTGTATGTGAGATTGAAGCTTCCACTGGAAACTCCTCGCCATTCGCACGTATCCCATAAACGGCTCCCAGCACACCCATTTTCCGGTTCGAGACTTTCGTTTCGCCAAAAGTATCAATGTGGCGGTGATGAGCGGTCTGAAATCTGGCCGGAATAAAGCGGTCGAGTGGTTGATATAAGGCCTCCTGCTCCGCCACCCCAAACATTTTTTCCGCTGCCTGATTGAACATCACGATATGTTGCGCCGCGTTGACAGTAATGATCGCATTCATCGCCGAAGCAATGATGCCAGCCAACTGTTCATAACTTTCCCGCACCGCCTGGGTTACATTTGTCGTTTCGGTAGTGAGTTTGTCGGTCATCATTATCCAATCTTTTCAATCGTTACCAGAATATTTGGACTTAGCCTGTCGTGTGCGCCGTGCCAGTACCGTCTGCGGTAGGGGCAAGTTCGTTGAAATTACTACAAATAAAGAATAGAGTGATTCTAGCAGATTAAGGCAGGCAAGCGGCAGGACGGCGAAGGCGGAAATTCTTTTTCCTGCATTCTATAACTTTTCTGGCGCAGCGATGATCCGTGCATTTCGTGCGCGACGTATTTTCGACGGTTAGAAATTAAGCGAGTGTGAGAAGGGAATTCTTATGATCGGCGCTGGCAACCAATCTCCCAGTGCGGATGCGGCAAGCTGATCGTGGCCTGACGCTTCCACAATTTGCACTGACCAGCGAAAGTGTGGTTCTCAGCCTGCAAACACAAACTCTTACTTTGGCTCGGTCACTACACCCATAAACAAAATCGCCCCGCTCGGTTGATTACGAATTGCCAGTAGGAAAGGCCGATTGGCAATAAAGGAAAAGCTTTGTGGTGGCGTAATAACGGAAGTCACGCCCATGCCGACCGAAGTCGCGGCGGCGGCGGTTGTACCTTGTTCATTGAGATCAATGACCGCCTTGTGCCTGACCTCAGAAATAAACAGGTCCCGCTGATGGCGCATCCTGCTGAAGTCTGCTTTGCCTTCTGTGAAAGCGACTTCCATTCCTAAAGCTTTGAGCGTTTCATTCAAATTCACTTCGTAATCAAGCTTGAAACGCGGGATTTTTACCTCGCCGGGCGTTTCCTGAAACCGCGTCATCCATTGTTCCCACACTTCGTAGCTGAGTCCACTGAGGAAACCTGGCAGGGAAGAATTCTGTTCAGGTAAAAACAGATAGAGACTTGTGCTGCCATTACCATAAGGCAAGCAGAGAGCCTGGAATTTATCGCCCTGAAAATATTGATAACTCCCGGACTGCGACATCAGCGGGACTTGTTGTTGTGCGCCGGAAAGCAAATAAAAAGGTTCATCGTGCGTAAGGGCTTTATCAAATCGCTTTTGCCATTGTCCTTTGAAGTAAATGGCGTTGATCAGGAACAGCACCTGTTGCGCATCTATCTGGTCAATGATGGACGGAATCCTGCCTTTGGTTTTCCCGCTGACCCAGTTATTGATCGTGGCTTTCGCACGCGGGGAGTTGAAATTCAGAGATGCGATTTCGGCTCCAAAAAATTGCCGATTGCGGGCCAGGAAATCCGCCTTGAAAGTGACCCCTTGTCGTGCCCATAAGGAATTGGCCAAATTTAACTCAATTCTCGCATCGGAACTAACAAAAGACTTCATCAACATTGCACTCGCTCGATTGGTTTCAGCCAGGCTCTGGCTATCCAGATAAAGCGCCTGCGACAGTGCCTGCTGCGTTTCGCCTGCCGCTCCGTTATACGTCATCGTCAGAGCGAACGCGATGCTGAGCGGGGAAAAGAACAGGTTCGCGCCTGAGTCTTTCGCCTGTAGTCGTCGAAACAGATCAAAGCCAAATTTATTGTTTGCCAGCGCGATGCGCGATTCCCTTATCACTCGCGGAGGTGGGACGGCACTTGTGGTAGCCGTAGCTCTCAGTGCACAAGCGAAACTGCTCAACACAACGAAGCTCCAGACGACAGTTAGCTGATTACTTTTTCGCAGGTATTTCATACGGATTGTGAGTCATTAGCGATGCGTCCGTGATGACTGCGGGCGAGTTTTTTGTAGGCGCTTCGATCAGCCCCATGTTGCTGGCACCAAGTAGTAAATTCGGCTCGCATCTCGCGCGCCATTCGTGTATGAGCTGGCAGGACTTTCAAAGTGGGGCGCCGATATGCTCTGGGTACAAAGATGACCTGCGCGATAGGATCGCCAACGACAATGTGCACGGAACATCCTGCCATTGGGCGGCGAAAAACTAAATTTACCTGAGAGGCATACCAGTCCGCTTCGACCAAGCCAACAAGCAGGTCCAGACCTGCTGAAGTACGATTGATGGCGGGTAAAAACAGGGCATCTACTTCAGGTGGCGTACGCCAAATATAGGGTAAATGTAGCTTAAAGACATCCTTTTGGTCTTCACGGTCAAAAAAGCTGATACCGGGTTGGCGCGGAGCATTCCGTTTCTCTTCCAGGACATCCATGGTAAAAGCGTTCTTCACGAAACCACACGACAGATCATCTTTCACATAGAATACCCGTTCATCAGGTGTGTCTTTTGAGGACGAGGACAACTGCAGGGGAGATCGAAAGGCCTGACATCCTTGCGGCACTTCACCCACTGCGCAAACCCCGAAAGAGATAGGTGATTTGATCAAAAACCCTAACGCCGTGGCTGCCGTAAAAGGCAGACAATGCTCCTGTACGCCATAGCCGGGTGGTACTTGAGGGCGCGTGCCGGCGGGCGCGGGAATCGGCAGCGTCAAGTTCGATACGAGTGGAAAGATTTGTATTTCGAGCATATTTCCCCTGGTTTGGTAGATGCAAAGTACGTAGCAACACAATGTCTATGGTGCCTGTACCAGTCCTGCGCCGACACGTGTTGCCGGGAACGGCAGCCGCCTGGCTGTGGCCTGAAGTTTCCGCCATAAATGTATGCCACGCAGGCTGGGAGAAGTCTCCGCCCATAACGCCGCACAGCCCGCCACGTGCGCAGCCGCCGTGGCAGTACCGCTTAAGACACCATATAAACGCGGTCGGGGCATTGAAGAGAAAACATCTCGTCCCGGAGCCGTGATCTCAATCTTCCCAAAGTTTGAGAATCCCGACGGAGTTAGGTTTGGATCAAGTGCAGCGACCGACATAATTGTTGGGGAATTGGCGGGCGCTCCTACATTACTTGAAGCCGAATGCCCCGCCCCTGCGATAATTAGACAGCCATTGTTCAGCGCGGCTTGCCCCATAGCTGTGTATACGGCCTGCACTGGTAATTGCATGCCAATAGGTGCCAGGATTACCGCGCAGCGATTGGCAATGGCCCAATTCATGCCGTTCAGCACACTAGCGCCAACACTGAATCCCGAGTTGTTCAGTATCTTCCCGACGAAAATTGATGACCGGTAAGCAATTCCATAGCGCGGTATACTACCCGTCGGGGACTGTGACCCACAGGCAGTACCGATCATGTGTGTGCTGTGGAAGTATAAGTCCTGAACGGGTTGGCCGACAAAAGTCTGACTCACAATTGGTCGGCCGGCGAAATCGGGATGTCCCAAGTCCAGTCCCGTGTCCAGTATCGCTACCTTGATGCCCGCGCCGCTGCGCACACTCGGTGGCACGCGGCACGCATTCAACCCCCACGTCGTTCCCAGTACCTGCGCCCCTTCATCGGATTCCACCTCAGTCTGTCCGCTCGTTCCCAGGTCTTTCGCAATTGTCTCGGCTGCGCGAACAAAACCGCGCAGGTATTCGCCAGTACGGCTCTCAGACGCTTGTGCAAAGCTACGCTGGTATTCATTGCAAGCGCTTTGCGCAAAGATAAAATATTCGGGATCAATAGACTCAATCGGGCTGTCAGCGGCGACCTCTTGAATGCTTAACCCAGATTCCTGTGCGGCCCCACCGCTAACCAGCGCTACTCCAATTTCCGGGAATAAGACCGCATCGGCATCGCCCACACTTTCCAGCGCGACGGCCTGCTCCTGAAAGTCGCGCGCGTCGGCGACCCGCAAACCTTGCGCGCCCAGCGCCTGAAGTCC
>JAYSTY010000401.1:0-35185 GCA_043719385.1 Blastocatellia bacterium
GTCCCGGGTTCGATCCCTGGTACCCCTGCCAAAGTTATAACGCGGACGGTCAAGCGACCATTTAGGACTCATAACCCTGATAAGTTGGGAGCATTACCCAAGTCCGCAACCAGTTAAAATCGTTAGTGAAAGATACAATGAAAATAGTAAGTAACTATTAAAGCAACAGGTAAGTTTCGTGAAGAACTCGCAATGGCGAGGCGGGGAAAGTGTCCTTGTGTGGGCGCTGTAAGTTGTTGAAAATAAATGAGATAGTTGAAAATAATGCTTGCATTATCTCGGAAGATAGCTTATAAATATTGACACTATGAAGTTAGTAATTAGATACAACGAAATAACGAATATGCCGTGCCTCAATGATTGGCGCAGGGGCGGTATCTTTACTAACCATAGAGTCAATGCAAAGTTTATGATGTTGATTCAAGGTACAGCAGTAAAACCAAATGCCGAATCATTCGGTCGTCAACATTAGCCAGCGGGAGCGGATCCCGCTCCCAAATAATCACAAAAAATATAGTGAACCGATTGGGAGCAGAACCGCAAAGTTATTTGCAAGTTCGGGTCTGTGGCCTAATTGGATAAGGCAACGGCCTTTTAAGCCGTGAGATGTGAGTTCAAGTCTCACCGGACCCACCAAACTTTTTCGCTCCTGTAGCTTAATAGGTAAAGCAGCAGATTTATATCCTGCCAGCGCCAGATCAGCGCGTGATTCGGGTTCGATTCCCGGCGGGAGCAGTTTTTATGGCGGACATAGTTCAAACGGTCAGAACGCTTGAATGTGAATCAAGAGGCTGTCGGTTCAATTCCGACTGTTCGCCCCAAACTTAATGATGGGAAGTGGCGCAATTGGCAGCGCATTCGGTTTTGGCCCGAATGGTTGTAGGTTCGAATCCTACCTTCCCAGCCAACAATTTCTGAAAGGAGCAGCGATGATTTTGAAAACGAGTGCAACGAGGATGACTTCACGGAAGTTGTCGAATTTAGAAGAAGAACTGAAACCTTTATTGGCACGAGCGATGGCAGGCGCTGCTTCTTCGCAGGAATCAGAGCGAATTCAAACGATCTTTTCGCTGTGCCGTCAGGCGAATAAATTAGAGCAGTACCGCGTCTGGCATTCGCAAGTGAAAGGTAGCATAGGCGTCTCGCCTGCGCTCGGCAAGCGGTAGCAATGCCGTTGCTGACAAAGGGTAATCCCACCGAGGCAATGATTTCTTATGTGAGGGAGAAAAGCGGCACTGCGTGCGCTTTTCGCAGGCGAGACGCCTGCGTTATCTAATGATTTTCGGCTCGAAGCTCAGTCCGGGTTGAGCAATCGGTTGATAACCGATAGGTCGTTGGTTCAAATCCAACCGGGCCGACCAACAAATTTGGCGGTGAATGCAAAGAGTCGCGCGGATAGTTTTTCAAGCTATTGCTAGTGAGTTCAAGTCTCACCACCGCTACCAGCTTTGGCTCTGTAACTCAGATGGCGAGAGTACTCGACTGTCTATCGAGATGTCGCGGGTTCAAGTCCCGTCAGAGCCGCCAGATGTTAGTTTTGAGTTTTTAGTTTCGGGTTTCGAGGCTTCCCGTTAGGGTGTTACCTCGAAACATAAAACCCGAAACGCGAAACTGAATTGAAACTCGAAACTGATGTGCGCAGCGTTTGTCGTGAGTAAATCCAGTCTTTGCACGGTGAGGCTCACTTTTGTGGTCAAGCGGGGCCAGACATTCGCTGCTGAAAATTGTTCTTTGAATTACCAGGCGCGTCAGATGTTTTTCTCGCTACGATCAGGATTTTTGCCGGAGCGTTGGCGGGGCTATCAGGACTTCCTCCCGGATAGTAATACGACAACTATTTTATCTGACGCGCAAATTTTGTGGCTGCGTAGCTCAGTTGGAGAAGAGCGTCTCCCTCATAAGGAGAAGGGCAGCGGTTCAATTCCGCTCGCAGCTACCAACAAAATTATTGAGAGATAGCCAAGTTGGTAAGGCATCAGACTGTTAATCTGACCATGCGTGGGTTCGAATCCCACTCTCTCAGCCAATGTCGTGGCGAATGCCGATGAAACTACATACTTGAAAAATATCGTTTCATCCTTTCTTGTCGCCGCTCAGGTCTGCGAAGCGCAACTGGTTCGCGCACCAGTCTTCCAAACTGGAGACAGTGGGTTCGAGTCCCATCGCAGACTCCAAAATCAACAACGGCTGCGCTCTGAAAATTTTGAGGGCAGCCGTCGTAAAAAAAGATTTGCTCTTTGAGAAAAGAAATTAGTGTTTATGTTTCGGGCCACGACCATCCAGGCGTCCATTGCGTGCGTCGTGTCCGTTAACAAATTTATCGTCCTTTTTTCTTTGGTTTGAATGTTGACCGGAATTACCGTGGCTTCTGCCTCTGCCTTTACCCTTGCCTTTGCCATGCTTGTCAAAGGGCGTCGCCGTTGCCGTGCAAATTAATAGTGCCGTCAGCAGAAATGCCATTGCCCATGCGTTGATGTGTTTGCTGTTGATAAATTTCATTGCTTACCTCCGAGTTTGATTGTGACGTGAGAAAAGGGGTCGGTTTTTTTAGCAGGGATAGTGTAGCGCATCCTTGCGTCATTGCACGAAAAATATTTGTACGCTGTCGTAGCTCAACGGACAAGAGCAGCCGCCTTGTAAGCGGCAGGTTATGGGTTCAACTCCCCTCGACAGCTCCATATTAGTTTCGAGTTGTGAGTTTCGGGTTTCGAGGATCACTGACAAGGTGTTACCACGAAACCCAAAACCCGAAACCCGAAACTGAATTTAGAAGCGTAGCTCAGCGGCAAGAGCGGCTGTCTTACAAGCAGCGGGTCGTGAGTTCGAGTCTCACCGCTTCTACCAGTTTTTTGACGTAATGAAACTAGCAAAGGGGAAGTGCGATGTTTTGGTTTTTATGTGGGGTCGTAGCCAAATTGGCAAGGCACTGGTTTTGCAAACCAGAAATTGTGGGTTCAAATCCCACCGATTCCACCAGATTGAGGGCAGCAGTTTGAGCGATGAACGATGAAGTAAATACCTTACCTCCATCGTTCCGCCTTCCGCCCTCACCCCTTATTTTCTAGGTGTAGGGTAGAGGCCACCCACTTGCCCTGGGAGCAAGTTCACGCAGGTTCGATTCCTGCCACCTGGACCAGATAGAAATCAAAAGGCAAATGGCAAATATCAAAAGGCAAAAGTGAAATTCAGAAGATTGCCTTTAATAGAAAAAAGAGTGCCGACCTTTTGCCTTATTATTTTTGATATTTGCCTTTTGATTTGACAATTTCCTCCGTGTAGCTCAGTTGGAAATCAGAGTGCTGCACTACGAACGCAGAGGTCGCAGGTTCAAGTCCTGCCACGGAGGCCAAACTAGAGCGATGAACACAGAATGATGAATGACGAACTGCAAGAAATTTTTCATCCTTCATCGTTCCGCGCTCATACTTTCATAAATTTGGTTGGATAGCTGAGATGGATTAGCGGCTGTCTGAAGAGCAGCAAAGGTTGGTTCGATTCCAACTCCAACCACCAGAAAACAGTTTCGCGTTTCGGGTTGTGAGTTTCGGGTTTCGAGGTAACACGTTGTCAGTGATCCTCGAAACCCAAAACCCGAAACGCGAGACTGCATTGAAACCCGAAACTAATCTTTGCCTCCGTATCGGTCTCGGTTTCTACCCGGGTTAACCGTAACTGGAAATAATATGCAGGTTCGAATCCTGTCGGAGGTTCCATTAAATTTGCGTAAAATGGCGTGTCAGCCCGCGACGCCAACGGAATGATCTCGTATACTATGAAGTAATAGTTGACATAAATTTCAACTGTGGGCCGGCAGCCCGTTTTACGACTTAGGATTTTTTTTATGCAGCCACACAGAAAAGTATTACTCCTGAATGCTTCTTATGAGGCGCTCAACGTGGTCTCGGCTCCAAAAGCGCTCGCACTGATTTGGCGGCGCGTCGCTGAAGTTGTCGAGCTTGATCCGGGGCAGGTGCTTTATTCTCCGCGTTACAAATTTGATGTCCCTTCCGTGATTCGGTTGCAGCATTACATTGATATTCGTTCGCGGCAGAATCGGACGACAGGCCGTGCCCGGATTTTAATGCGCGATAAACATCGTTGCCAGTATTGCGGCAAAAAGGGCACAGTCTTTGAACTGACGCTTGACCACATCGTGCCGAAATCAAAGGGTGGCAGGACAATTGCCGAAAACCTGGTCGCAGCTTGCCGAACCTGTAATAATCGCAAAGCTGATCGCACGCCAGCCGAAGCCAGAATGCCGTTGCTGGCAAATCCGGCGGCACTCTATTTCGGTCTGGAACGCGCCGCCTTGCAGCATCAGGCGGAAGCCCGACCAGAGTGGCGTAAATATTTGTTCCTGGAAGAATTCTGCCTGGAGCGCACAGCTTGAAACTGTGCGCTTTTTTTCTTGCCCGTCTTTGCAATAATCAGATTGACCGATCAGGGATAAAACGCTAAATTACCCCTGCCTCGATTGAATGATTACTACCTCTGCGCAAACTACCCCAACTAACTAATTTTCGTGAATCATAGAAGAGGACTGCAAAAATGCCGGACAAAGAAGGGCGCGTCATTAAGCGCGTTATTTCGACAGGGCGCGTAACGCTCGTATTTTTTTGCCTGGTGATGTTTTTCATGCTGGCAGGTGCAACCAGTGCTTATTTGCGCTTTGCGCTGGACGATGACGGGCTGCACCATTACCATTTGCGGACCATTATTGAGCAATTTGACCTCGACGGTGAAAATAATTTACCCAATTACTATCAAAGCGTTTCGATGCTGTTTTGCGCGTGGCTTTTATTGGTCATCAGCGACATGAAAAAGAAAATCAAAGATCGCTATTTAGGTCATTGGCGCTTCCTGGCGGTGGTTTTCCTGTTCCTTTCGATGGATGAATCGGCGCAATTGCACGAGATGATCATTGAGCCATTGCGCGATGCTTTGCACACCAGTGGCGCTTTTTATTTCGCCTGGGTCATTCCCGGCCTGATTTTTGTGACGATTATGGGGCTGGCGTACCTGCCATTTGTCTGGAAATTACCGGCGCGGACGAAGTGGCTTTTTATTCTCGCCGGCATGATTTATCTGAACGGCGCGTTGGGATTAGAAATGGTGGGCGGATATTTGATGAAAATCTATGGCAAGGATAGTTCGCAGTATGTCATCGAAACAATCGCCGAGGAGTCATTGGAGATGCTCGGTATTTTGATCTTCATTAACGCGCTGATGGGTTATCTGAATGGGTTTGTCGAATATGTGATCATTGGCTTCGACGAACGCATCACCGCAGAAAAATAATTATTGCAAATAGGGAATCGTCATTGGGCCTTCCGGCAACACCGCAATCGGCGCGTCTTTGCCAATTTTTTCTAACTCTTCATTCACACGTACTTCGATATTTTTGATTGGTTCAAGGAACGCTCGTTGCACTTCATCCGCCGGAATTTCACTCAGCAAAGCGGTTCGTCCTTTCAAGGCAATCATCCCTAACAACTGCGCTTCCCATTGATCGTATAGTGAAAATCCTGGTGTCAGAATCGTATCCAGCATCGCTTGTGGAGACGCATGATCGAATAATAATTTTTTGAAATTTCCGTGCGTCGGGAAGCCGTCGTTGCAGCGTGCCGCCGCGATAATCAAGCCGTCCTGCTCGACGATTTGCGCTCCGGCGGACATGCCTTTGACGGCTTGATATAAATTTTGATCAAGCGGATAACCGCTGTTCGTAGTGATCACAATCGGGAACGCTTTTTCTACTCCGACCATCGCCGTAGACTTCGCAAACGCGCAGCCCTCGTTATGCGCCGTCAGCGGATCGCCGCAAAAGAAATTCGTGATTTCGCGTTTGAGATTTTGCGTGACGTTGATGCAAAAATCTACGGGCAATAATGAACCGTAGCTGCGGACAATATTCTGCGTCGGATTGCCTTCGATCAACCCCCACGTGCTGTTAGGGTGTCCGATAATTTCGGCGCGGTGATAATGCATGATCGAAGCGATGTCCGCGACGGCAGGGAAAATTCCTTTGTAGCCGCCCGAAAATCCCGCCATAAAATGCGGCTCAATAAATCCCATCACAATGCGCTTGTCGGCTTCGACATATTCTTTGTTGAAGTAAACCGTATGCCCATCAGCGGTTTTTCCTCCGACCGCCAGCGTCGCTTCATCGTGCGAATTGTGATTGACGATTTTGTAATTCTTAAAAATATTTTCGCCGACCATCGAAACCAATTCAGAGTCCGTATTCACGCGATGAGACCCGGTTCCATTGATGATCGTGAAGTTCTCCGCCGCGACGTGAGGCAATTCTGCGAACACCCACGTTAACAATTTTTCCGTCGGTAACGGACGCGTCAGATCGGGAATGACTACCGCAACTTTGTCAGTAGATTTGATGATGTCGCGCAGCGGAGCGCAGTTGATTGGATTGCGGACAGCCGCACGAAATCCCGCCGCTTCATCAGGCAAGCCAGGCAAAAATTTCGGATTGAAAACTGTCGTGTTGGCTTCGGGCAAATTTATTTCGATGCCGTCAGTTCCGTATTGCAAATGAATTTTCATAACGACGAAATTGTACACGCAATTGCTATTCGTGCTAAGCAGGTGAGTGAAAAATGCCGAGCCAACACCAATGAAACTGTGGCGCAAATGTCCGACAAGGCTGCCAGCTTGTCGGCAGATTTTCTCCGCCACAGTTTTCATTGCAAGCTGCTTCTGCGTCAGGGATTCGACAAGCTGGCAGCTTATCGGACATTTTTAACGGAATACTTTATGTGGAAAACCACAAGGAAAAATGCGGAGTAGTGTGGGAATTACAGTTGCCTGCTGTTGTCACGCCCGTTATGTGAAGTCGCAAATTTTAAGATGATGTAAGTGCCTCACTATTTGAGACAAATCACAAACGACTATGCGCTACATTCTTTCACAAATCCGCCGCCCATTTTCCACACGTGCCAGCGCCGCATTGTTTGGCTCAGCCATTTTGCTTTTTTTTATTGCCGCAAATTACTATCCTGTGAAACCTCGCCCACGTGCCATCAGTGAAGTTCCCCTTGCATTTTGGGCTTGGCGAATTACCACGCCTGATGAAGCGGATGTTGACGCGGCGGCTACTGCCACAAAGGCGAAAATATTATTTATTCGCGCCGGACAAATTGAATTTGAAAATGGCGCAGTGAAGCGTATTCAGGCCGTCAAAGGGCAATTGCCGCGTGCGATGGAATTACACCTTGTTTATAACGGGACGCGGAAATTTCTGGCTGAATTTGAACGCCTCGACCTGGATAATTTTGCCAAATCTTTACTGGAAATTTATCAGGGTGATCTGGCGCAGGCGGATCGGGATCAGGCAAACATCGCGGGGGTTCAGCTTGATTTGGATGTACCGACGAGGTTATTGCCACGCTACACAGAAGCTTTGATGACGCTGAAAAAAAACCTTCCACCAAACATAAAGCTTTCGATTACTGGTTTACCGACGTGGGCAAACTCAAACGAAATTAATTCAGTTTTATCAGTCGTAGATTTTTGGATTCCGCAATGTTACGGTGCAGAAATTCCAACTCATATCACAAAACAAATTCCAATTTCTTCGCCAAAAAATGTCGTCCGCACGATCAATAAAATTCGCCAGCTTAACAAACCTTTTTACGCGGGGTTGTCGGCGTACAGCTATGCGATTTTGTATGCGAAGGATGGTTCGTTGCTTGAATTGCGTGGCGATCTTGACCCGGCTGCGGCGGCAAACAATAAAAATCTGGAATTGCTTGCGAGCCGCAATTTTAAAGGCGATGAAGGCGCAGGCGAACGCCGCTACGTGTATCGCGCCAACAGCGATTTAGTACTTGATGGATTGATTATCAACGTCGGTGAATCGTTGGTGTTTGACCTGCCCAGCGCCGCAAGCTTACGCGAATCTGCGCGTGCCGTCCGCGAAAATGCCGGAGAAAATTTGCTGGGAATCTGCCTCTTTCGTTTGCCGGGCAACAACGATGAAACCGTGCTGAGCCTCAGCGAAATCACAGCGGCAGTGAACGATGTACAAACTAAAGTAGCCACCAAAATCACCCTCAGCCGTGACAAAAATCAACGCCTGAAAGTGAGCGCAGAAAACACCGGAACAGCGAGCGCCCTGGTTGGCGAAGGCGCGATGACGATTGACCTTGAAGTACCGGCGGGCAGTGTCAAAGAAGAAACAAATCAGGCCGAATTTGCCGAATATGAAACACTGTGTCGAACGCCAGGACAGTCCGTTGCGCGCCCGTGCAGCCAGCGCCGCGCCAACATCATTCGGTTGAAAAAAAATTACTGGAAGCCGGGTAGTGTGGCGATAGCAGCATTAGGGCTAAATGCTGAAACGATAGAAAAAATATCAGTGACAGTGACAACGCGAATTAATGATGGGCGCATTGAACAAGAGAAAAAAGAAATCATGATCCAGAAAAGTGAGAAGTGAGATGAACATTCAGATAACAAATTGGAATGCAAAAGTTAAGATTATCGCGTTGCTTTTCTTTGGTGTAGTTGCTGCCGTAACGGTAGTGTGGGCTTGTGGATGGAGTGCGACCACTCGCCACTCTGTGCGCTTTCATTCCTACGGTTCGGATAAGGAATTTAGTCGCCTGCCTCCATTACCTTATCAAGTTGATCATAAAACCGGGAAGTCGAAATATACACATGACTTGTATGAACACGATGATGAGCGAACTTATGAGCAAGAGGAAAAGGATATTGCCGAAATAGACAATGTTTGGAAGCAAGCGAAAAATGCTGAAATGAACGGCGACTATATTAGAACGGCTCAACTGTTGCAGGAATATTTACACCTCAGTCAATTTGTTCGAGATCAATATTTTGGTCCAAAGAACTGGCAAGAGCGCAGAAACACCGCCCTGGATAAACTGGATGCGCTGAGTGCTTTGAAGCACGGATCAAAGGCAGATGCGGTTAAATTGTATCTTGAGGCACGCCAAAAATTTTATGAGTCAACGATTGTTATTCCTTCGACACAGGAGCAGGAGGAAACAAAAATCTACCAATCTGAAACGTCTGTTTCTGAGCTTCTGGAGCGAGGAACAACGGATCACAACCTGAAAGATAATTATGCTTACTTACGTGCCGCTGTGTTGTACAAGGAATTAAAATTGGATGAGGCACGCAGGGCATTCGATGTAATTTCTCATTTTTCAAACAGTGAAAAACGTGAAGTGGCAAGTTTTATGGCTGCGGTAAGTGCAATGAAACAAAGCTCATTATTCGTCGCAGCCAGTGGAGATGATGAACATCGGATGGAAGATCGGAATGCGAATAGTACGAAACCTGAAAGTAAGTGCTGTGATGAAGCGTGGCGTGATGCGAAAGCCCGATTTACGAAACACCTGCAAGAATATCCGCAAGGCAGGTACAGCAATAATGCACGAGGCTGGTTGGCGTATTTATATTTACGCAGCGGAGACCGCGCGCAAGCCATGGCAGAATATTACCGCTTGCTGGGTCAACAAAGTGACCTGAATGCACGAGTTGAAGCTGCCGTGTCTCTGTCGCTTTCACGTCCACATGCGACCGAATCTGAGATGGATCAGGTCGAATCCATACTAGGGAATGAGCCAGCAGCAGCTTTGGCTTATGCGTACCATAATATTTACAACTACGCGATTGATCCACGTTGCCCCTTGATGGAGTTTTATGCAGGGGAATATGAACAACAAAGTGAAGTAGATAAAAAACGACTCTCGAAAGAGAATGTAGCATTAGTAAGGGTCGCAAAATTCGCTACACAAATGATGCAAAGGTATCCGCAGGCTAAAGTCAGCGAAGGTTTTGCTTTACGTGTCGCGCAAGCCAATCTCGAAAGCGGCGATAATCAAAGCGCACGCAAGTTGGCGCAAAAAGCGCTTGAATTAGGCATCGGCGGTGAACAGCGCGAACAAGCGTTATTAGCGAAAGGGTTTGCAGAACATCGAATGAAAGATTTTGAGGCTGCGCGAAAAACGCTCAATGCTTATGTCAGCTCATATCCGCAGGGCAAATTTTCAGAAGATGCACGCCGTTTATTGGCGATGACGGCAGAAGATTCAGGTGATCTGGATGCAGCATTGGAACAATATCTGGCATTGGAGTACTGGCAGGATGTCGCTTATTTTATAGATGTGTTGCTGAAGCCTGAGCAGCTTACTCATTTCATTTCCAATCATCCGAATTTATCGCAACGAGATGAGCTGCTTTACGCTCTCGGCTTGCGTTATATGCGTGAGGAAAAGTGGGATGAAGCACGGAAAATATTAATTCAGGTAAAAACCGTTGAATGTAGAACCACTGAGAATTCTTATGGCTCAAGTTATACTCAGAAAAAAATTAAT
This sequence comes from Blastocatellia bacterium, assembly GCA_043719385.1. Taxonomy (GTDB): domain Bacteria; phylum Acidobacteriota; class Blastocatellia; order RBC074; family RBC074; genus JAFDVL01. Next base: position 10,359 of record JAYSTY010000401.1, read on the forward strand.
CCAAAATACGACCTGACTCCGCCTGCCGAATCGAAAGGAGGCATCTGCGATTGCTGGGTGCAGAAGGATTTGCAAACCGTCAAAGAACTTCAGAGTTTGGAATCAGGAATTGAATACGCAAGTGGTGATGAAGCTAAAGCTGAGGCAATGTACCAATACGCCAGCCATCAATACGATTCGAGCAGGTTGACATTTTATAATTCATCAGCCTGGCACGGTGGGCGATATGAATTACTTTCATCCATTTCCACTCGTGCCACAAATGAATCTTTTCTCCTATTTGAATACATGCAAAAGCATGAGCCGATTGCACGTGCTCTACCAATCTATTTGGATATTGTAAAAAGGTATCCAGCGACAAAAGCTGCGCGAGATGCACTTTATACTTCTGCGGTTATTCACGAACGATTAAGTGATTACAACCCATATTGGCGCAACGTTTACGAAAAGGGGTTACATCCTGGAGAACGACTTGTGAAATATTCAGATGTGAAAAGTGCTTATCCTAAATATCAGTTACCACGTGGGACTTATGGCTGGGAGGCTTCTACGCGCACGGTCAATGGCGGCCCTGGTTGGGCGGCTCCGCCGAAGCCGCTCCCGAAACTGACGCGGACGCAAAAATTCAAACATTACCTCAGACGATTTACCAATGCTTTTCAGACTAATGTTCAGCCTAAAGTTGATGGTGCGGTGGAAAGTTATACGACGTATTTGTGGCGCTGTCTCTATGCTGTTCTGATTGCTCTTGGGCTGGGTTTTAGCTGGTATGCAGCCGTGCTGGGGTTACATTTTTGGAAATTGCGAAAACCAGTTTTGGCACAGGAACTGTCAATCATTTCGCCAGATGATTCGCCGCCTCCGGCCCTGCCCGATTCCGCCAGCAGAGTTGAGAAAATTATCAACGAGAAATAAGCCTGTCGCAAAATCACCTCGTCGCTCCGGCTCCGGGTACTGTACCGCGAGCCGGAGCGAGTTGGGTTCCTGCCACTTTATTTCCCCGGCGCTTCGCCACTCTTGCCCCAAAGCGCTCCTCTCCCTTATCGTTAGTCCGCTGAATACGTTTTCTCCACCTTAGTTTTTTTAGTTATGCCCACACAAGTTTTTGAAGATGCAAATTGGCCGCGTGCCAAAGCCTGGCTGGCAGGCGAACGCTCCTTTGCCACGCTGGGCAAATTAGCGGTGATTGGCGCTCCGCTGCGGCTGGGTTCAATCATCGCGGGGCGGACTGATCTGGCTCCGCAGGCGGTGCGCGAGATTTTGGCAAAATTCAGTTGTTACGATGTTGAGGCAGATGTTGATTTGTCGTTGCTGGAAGCGCGGGATTTCGGCGATTTGAATCTGGCTGAGTTGCGATTGGAAGAGGTTTTCGAACCATTAAGCAAAGTTGTGCAGCACGCGCTCAAAAGCTTCAATGCGGTGATTTTATTGGGTGGAAATAATGGTGTCACGCGGCCTGGCTGTCAGGGGGCAGCAAAATCGCTGAAATCATGCGGGTTGCTGACCTTCGATGCGCAGTTCGATTTACGTGATCTCGGTGGTGGTTTATCGAATGAGAATTCGGTGCGGGCATTGCTGGCGGATGGTTTGCCGGGCGGTAATATTGTGCAGCTTGGCATTCAGTCTTTTGCCACCTCGCGCGTTTATACACAAATCGCGTGGGAAGCCGGAATCACGTTTGTGACGATGCAGCAAATTCGTGAACAGGGAATTGAAGGCGTTGTCCGCAACGCGCTTGATCAACTCGCAAAGCACGTCGAAACGATCTATGTTGATTTTGATCTGAGTGTGCTTGACCGCGCTTTTGCGCCGGCCTGTTCCGGGTCACGTCCGGGTGGCTTAACGCCGTGGGAATTAAAACGGGCGGCGTGGTTATGTGGTAATCATCCCAAAGTGCGAGTACTTGATTTGGTCGAAGTTGATCCCACGCAGGATCTATCAGAGATTACCGTGATGACGACGGCAGCATGCTTTCTGGCCTTCGCTGCGGGTTTGTTAAGCCGTTTGATTGGGGTGGGAAAATAGTCCCGCGCTTGCGTATTTGGTCGGAATCGAACATTCTATGCCCGTTCACATTAACTTACATCAAAGGTTGTTTAGTTGCTCAACACGACGTGTAAATCAGCAATTAAAAAAGAAACTGAAATTTTTCCGTAAGCCTTAGTTTACGGATTTCATCAATGACAGGCAGTCACGATGAGGCTTAGCGGCATTCATCACTGGAGGTAGCGTATGGATTTACAAGGATTATTAGGACAGGTTTTGGCGGGAAATAACCTGGGGGCGATCAGTCAGTCAATCGGTGCTGATCAAAGCACCACCAGCACCGCGATTCAGGCAGCGTTGCCGATGATTCTGGGTGCACTGGCACGTAATGCTTCGACCCCGGATGGCGCTGGCGCGTTAGCTGGCGCACTTGGTCGGGATCACGACGGCAGCATCCTGAGCGACATCGCCGGGGCTGTTCTGGGTGGACAAGCCGCCTCAATTGGCGGGGGCATTCTGGGTCACGTTTTTGGTAATCGTCAGCCCGCCGTCGAGCAGGGCATCAGCCAGGCCAGCGGTCTGGATGCCGGAACAGTTGGCAAGTTGCTGGTCACCCTGGCGCCAATCGTGATGGGCGCGATAGGCAATACACAAAGACAACAGGGCTTAGACCCGGCAGCATTGGCCGGGATGCTGGGGCAACAGCAGGAGCAGATGCAGGAAACCCATTCACCCGTGATGGGAATGTTATCTGCCGTGCTGGATTCCAATCACGATGGCTCCATGGTTGATGATGTCATCAGACTCGCGGGTGGCTTTCTGGGCCGTCGCTAATAGAATGTGTGGAGCAGGATTTCTTTCTGCTCCACTACTCTCTTCCACGCAGTACTACATCGAAAATTTCATGCAGACGATACCCGGCGGAGCGCTGGTGATTGTGACCGTGCCAGGATCGTGTGTTCCTGAATGAAAGCAAAAAGGATCGCCCATGACACATTTCAATTGGCTGCTTGATGGCAGCATTGTCGGCCTGTATTTGTTGGTGACGATGGTCGCCGGCTTGTGGGTACGAAAATATGTTGGCAAAGTCGAGCATTTTCTCGTGGCCGGACGCGAGATGGATTTGTTTCTCGGCATTGCATCACTGGCAGCAACGGAATTCGGCATTGTGACGTGTATGTACACGGCGCAGAACGGTTTTCAGAAAGGTTTTGCAGGGGCGACTCCCGGACTGCTGATGGCAGCGGCGATGTTGATTGTTGGCGTCACTGGATTTTGCATCAAGCCGTTGCGTGATTCCGGCGTGATGACTTTGCCGGAACTGATTGACAAGAAATTCGGTCCCAATATTCGCTGGGCTTCAGGCGTCGTCATTGTGCTTGGTGGCCTTTTAAATATGGGAGTTTTCCTGCGCGTAGGCGGTCAGTTTCTCGTGCTGGTTTCAGGAATGAATGTTGGCTATCTGGAAGTGATGATGACGGCGCTGTTGATTGGTGTCGCGGTTTATACAATTCTTGGCGGAATGCTTTCCGTGCTGGTGACGGACTTCCTGCAATTCATCGTGATGAGCATTGGCCTGATTGCCGTCACGATTCTGATTTTGATGAATGTCGGCTGGGAAAATCTTGTGACTACGGTTGAAAAAAATTATGGCGATGGCGGTTTCAATCCATTTGTGGCGACGAATTTAGGCTGGGGTTATGTGCTGGCACAGGGGTTTTTAAATACGGCTGCCGTGTTGACGTGGCAGACGACGATTGCGCGTGTGCTGGCAGCGAAAGACACTGACACCGGACGAAAAATTTATTCGCGGACGAGCTTCTTTTTCGTGTGCCGTTTTTTGATTCCAGGTATCTGGGGAATCGCGGCGTTAGTCCATTTTGGCCCCATCGCGGATGATGCGGCGGCGCTCGAAGCAATGCCAAAATATTTAGCCGTAGCCGTGCCGTCAGGATTGATGGGAATTTTAATTGCCGCGATGCTGGCGGCGGATATGTCAACGGATTCTTCTTACATGTTGTCGTGGGGAAGCGTGATTTATAACGATATTATGGCTCCGTTTCACAAGGGCAAATGGTCTGAGAAAAAAGGGCTGATGATCAATCGTTTCATCGTCGCGCTGATTGGTGTGTTCCTGTTGTTTTATGGCTTGTGGTACAAAACCGAGGGGGGCTTATGGGATTATTTAACCGTCACAGGAACAATTTATCTGGCGAGTATTTCAGTACTTTTAATTGCCGGATGTTACTGGGAAAAGGCGAATAGCTGGGGCGCGGCGGCAGCGATTTTTGTCGGCGCAGCTATCCCGATTGCGTATCTGGTCATGCAAAAAATGGACAGCGTGGGGGCGAAAGAATTATCCAAAGCTATTGGCCCGAATTATTCCGTGATCGCCGCATTTGTGGGCGCGACTCTGGCGATGGTGATTGGGTCATTGATCAAACCGAAAGCGCAAAATATTCAGGAGGCTTCATTATGACAAATCATTGGTTTTGGTGGGGACTGACAATGGCTTGCGTCATCTGGTATTCGACTGTCACCGTTTATGTGGCAATCAAAGGCGCAGCGGACATTAAAAGCATGCTGGCGCGGCTGGCTGAGAATCTTGAGAAGCCGGAAAAATGAGCAGGCGGCACGAGGTAATTAGCTGCCTGTTGAACTGACGGTTTCCCCTTCGGTCACGCAGGGCAAATAGAGTTTGAAAGTTGCGCCCTCGTTAACTTCGCTCTCCACAAATATTCCACCGCCGTTTTGCCGCACAATTCCATAAACAGTGGCGAGTCCGAGGCCGGTTCCTTCGCCGGATTCTTTGGTCGTAAAAAAAGGCTCAAACAACCGCGCCTGAATTTCTTTACTAATCCCTGCGCCGTCATCGCTGAACGATAACAGCACGTAATGACCAGGCGGCAAAACGATTTCCAGAATTGTTTTGTCGCGGAATAATTCGACGTTGCTGGTAGCGATGCGTAACTCGCCGCCGCGTGGCATCGCATCGCGGGCATTGACTGCGAGGTTGATAATGACCTGTTCGATTTGTCCGGGATCGGCTTTGATCCGGGCTAATGCTTCATCCAGTTGGAAAGTAATCAAAATATTGGCACCAATCAAACGCCGCAACAGTTCGGCGCGTTCGGCAATGATTGAGTTGAGGTTAATTATTTTCGGTGAAATCGGCTGCTGGCGGCTGAAGGCCAGCAATTGCTGGGTCAGCGTCGAAGCGATTTTTCCGGCCTTCTGAATTTCCTCCACCTCATGACGATGTTTGGAATCTGGTTCCAGGCGGTTCATCAAAAGCTGACTGAAGCCAATGATTGCCGTCAGCAAATTGTTAAAGTCGTGCGCAATGCCGCCCGCCAGACGCCCGATGGCTTCCATTTTTTGCGCCTGGCGAAGTTGCGCTTCGAGGTTGTGTCTTTCCTCGCGCTCTTCGACTTCACGCAGGGCGCGATGAATGGAAGGCACCAGTCTTTCCAGATTGTGTTTTAAAATGTAATCGGTGGCGCCACGCCGAAACGCCTCAATTGCCGCCTCTTCGCCGAGCGTCCCGGAAATCAGGATGAAAGGAATGTCCGGGCATTTTTGTTGTCTGATTTTGAGCGCCGAAAAGCCATCAAAGCCAGGCAGTGAATAATCAGACAGAATCAAATCAACCTCGCCCTTTTCGAGGGCGATCAAATATTCACCGGACGTCTCGACCCGCTGAAGTTTGACTGCCAGCCCCTCTTTCTCCAGCTCAAGCTGAATCAGTTCTGTATCCAGCGGCTCATCTTCGACGTGTAAAATTTTTAGTGGGGTTTTCATTGTCAGGCTCAATTTTTAGTGACCTCATTCGGTAAAATAAAATAAAAGGTGGCGCCCTGTTCCACTGCGCTCTCCGCCCAAATGCGCCCGCCATGCCGATTGATGATGCGGCGGACGTTGGCTAAGCCAATGCCTGTTCCTTCAAATTCGCGCGGACTGTGAAGGCGTTGAAAAACACCGAATAATTTATCCGCATATTCCATATCAAACCCCACGCCATTATCGCGGACGTAATAAACAATTTCTCCGGCTTCGTTTGTGTCCGAGCCGATGGCAATTTTGGCAGGGTTGCGGGGCAGCGAATATTTCAGCGCATTGGAAAGCAGATTGACAAAGACCTGACGCAACAACGACGGGTCGCCATGTGCGGTTGGCAAAGAGTCAATTTGCCAGTCTATGGCGCGGCTTTCGATGATCGGCGTTAATTCTGCCTGTGCTTCTTTGAGCAAATCATTCAGGTCTACGGGGACGTTCCGCATTTCCTGACGGCCTAATTTAGAAAACGAGAGTAAGTCCTCGATCAGGGTATTCATGCGGGTTGCCGCATCAATGATGATCATGATCTGGCGTAAGGCTTGTTGGGTTAATGTCTCCTGCGCCTCATTTATGAGCAGCGCGGCAAAGCTGGTGATATGTCGCAACGGAGCGCGCAAATCGTGCGAGACCGAATAGGTAAAAGCTTCCAGTTCACGATTCGTCGAACGTAATTCGGTGGTGCGTTCCTCGACTCGAAGTTCCAGTGTTTCGTTGAGCCGCTGGATTTCTGCTTCCGCCAGTTTACGTTTGGTGATGTCCAGCATAGCAGCCAGAATATATTTTTTGCCGTCCATTTCGATCAGGTCAGCGGAAATCATTCCTACTGCCGCCGCGCCGGATTTTTTGCGCAGGGCAACTTCAAAATCACGAATGAAACCTTGTTCGCGCAGCAATTGATTAGCTTTGCTCCGTGCTGCGGGATCAATCCAGATTTCCATTGCGGCAGAGGTCAGTCCAATGACTTCTTCTTTTTGCAAGCCGGTGAATTCCAGCCAGCGTTCGTTGACTTCCAGATAGCGCCCATCCTCAAATAATTGCAGGCTGGTGGCGCATGGGTTGGCGCGGAAGGCTTTGGCGAATTTTTTCTCTGAAGCCCTTAATGCCTGTTCGATTTTCTGGCGTCCGGTGATGTCGTGTGCAATCCCAATCAGCCGATAAACTTTTCCTTCATCATTTTTTACCGGAATCAGTTGCGTCACAAAATTACGTGGCCCAACCGGGAACTCCAGCGTCTCTTCATAAACAATTGGTTCAGCCGCTGCAAGACAGGCGTCATAATTGCGCGTGATTTGATCGGCTAATTCTTTGGGAAAAACTTCGTGGGCGGTTTTGCCAATTGCTTTTTGGGGATCAATCAGCGAAACCGCGACCCCGGCGGGGTTAAAGCTTTCATACGTTATTTTGCCATCGGCGGCAACGGCCATCAGCCAGATATGATCGTGCGTGTTCTGGTAAATTTCACGGAACCCGGCTTCACTTTGTCGTAATGTCTCTTCAGACTTTTTCAGTTCGTGAATTTCCGGCGTGAGCCTGGCCAGCGCAGCGAGCGGTTCGATAACGTCGCGCTGGATTACATTCTTGTATAAATAAATACCGATGAAAGCCAGGCCACCAACGAAAGCCAGAGCGCTGAGGCTGAGCCAGGTTTTCCCGCTTTGCCAAAACAGGATTGATGGCTGGTTAAGCAGCGTGGTGATGAGCCAAAAGGTGGTGATGCTGCCGCTTGAAATTGCGACCCCGATTAAAATCAGTGCGAAAGTAAGGCGTTGGCTAATAGTATGATTCTTCATACGCACTTTGCGGCAAACCAATTATTAATGCTTGGGGGAGTGACAGTTCAGGCGGTAAATTGCATACACTGATTTCTCAGCGTATCTTTACCAGCTTACGAAAATTATGACGGGGCAGGTGGTCACGACTCCGGTACTGCAAAGCGCAACCTTGTTTTGAGAAACTGTCACTTTAACAATGGAGCAGGATAAAATGAAACCCGAAATTCACAGTCGAAGAGAATTTATGAAAAAATCTGTCATCGCTGGCGCAATCACCACGCTTATTAAGCCTGTAGCTGCGAAAAGCACAACAAAAAAACTCCCCCCGCTCGGCGTCAAACTTGGCTTTGACAATTTCTCAATTCGTGCGTTTGGCTGGAAAGCCCCACAGTTAATTGATTACGCCATCGCACAAAAAGTTGATGTGCTGCTGATGTCCGATCTGGATGTGTACGAAAGTTTTGACGAGCAGTATTTGCGCGGGTTGAGGGCCAGAGCTGAAGCTGGCGGCCTTGAATTACACGCTGGAACCGGCAGCATTAATCCGAACGCAAAATCGTTTGATAAGAAAAAATGGCCGAGCGGCGAAGTGCATATTTTGCAAACGATCAAAATTGCGAAACTGCTTGGTTCGCCCGTGGCGCGTTGTTATCAGGGCACAGTTGATGATCGTAAATCGCCAGGCGGCATTGAAGCGCGGATCGCCGACATGATCAAAATTTGCAAAAACGTCCGCAGCCAGGCCGTTGATGCCGGCGTCAAAATCGCCATTGAAAATCACGCGGGCGATATGCAGGCCTGGGAACTGGCCATGTTGATTGAAGAAGCGGGCAAAGATTATGTCGGCGCTACGATGGATTGCGGCAACGCCACGTGGACGCTCGAAGACCCGCTGGAAAATTTAGCAATTCTGGGAAAATACGCTGTGACAACGGGCTTGCGCGATTCAGTGGTATGGGAAAATGAAGACGGCGCGATTGCTCGCTGGACAGCAGTCGGCGATGGTGACGTTGATTTCAAAACTTATGCCAAACAGTTTGTCGCGCTTGCTCCGCACTGTGCCTTTGTGCTGGAAATTATTTCCGAGTTTCAACGACCAATGCCGTATTACCGCGATGATTTCTGGCCGCCGTATGCCAAAGTGCGTCCGCGTGAGTTTGCGAAATATGTACGGATGGCAAAGCACGGCAAAGAGCGTCCCGCCTACGTGCAGCCGACGGGCGCGGACAAGCAACAAAAATTATCCGCGTATCAAAAAGCAGAACTGGAAAAAAGTTTGAAATACTGCAAAGAAGTTTTAGGGATTGGAATGAAGGCTTAACCGTAATAGTACTGAGTGCTGAATTTTCTGATTATAGCGGTTTGCAAATGACTGAAGAGGTAATTCACAGGCGTCAAGAGTTCAAGCTTTAGCTTGTCTGCATCGGCGTAAAACCAAGCTGAAGCTTGAACTCCTGACGCCTGTTTCCTACGGTTGGTGCAACTGAAAACTGCTATCAAGCTTAATCTTGTGGTGAAACTCTCCCGAACAACGCGAATCATTTTGCTGCTGGCTCCGGCGCTGCTGGTGATTGGCGGTTTATTCGCTGGTGGATTGCTGTTGGCGCTGGTGCAAAGTGTCGGATATTTTTCACCACTCGGCGAACAATCGTTCACGCTTGCTCATTATCACAATCTTTTTTTTGATGCAGAATTTCGCGCTTCGTTGTGGCTGACTCTGGCTCTGGCGTCTGTGGCTACGATGATTTCTGCTGTTGCCGGATTGATGTTAGCAATTGCTTTGCGGGAGCTATCCGGGCGCTACCGAATTTTCAATGCCTTGTTGCAAGTGCCATTGGCAGTGCCGCATTTGGCGATGGCGGTCACGCTGATCAATGTTATCGCGCCGAGTGGATTGATCGCGCGAATTTTTTATGCGCTTGGCCTCATTAACGTTCCGGCAGAATTTCCGGCGTTTATCAATGATCGTTTGGGCGTCGGGATCATTGCGGCTTATGTGCTGAAAGAAACTCCCTTCATCGCAATTATGACGCTGGCTTTGCTCGCACGCATTGGCGATGAGTATGAGCAGGCGGCGCGGACGCTGGGAGCTTCGGCCTGGCAACGGCTGCGTTACGTGACGTTGCCGCTGGTAGCACCTGCCGTTGTGTCTTCCGCGTTAGTAGTTTTCGCCTTTATTTTCGGGGCGTTTGAAGTGCCGTTTATGCTCGGCAGACCCTACCCGGCAATGTTATCCGTCGTCGCCCAGCGCAGATACATGAGCATCGAATTAAGCGAGCGACCCGATGCCATTGCTCTGGCAGTAGTGATTGCAATCATCACGGCGTTAATTGTCTGGCTTTACGCAAAATTGGCGCGGGTACTGGTGGGAGTGGAGAAACCGCTGATTTTTTAACTTCTAAAAGATGTCTGATAAGGTTTCATCTGCCTGGATATTTATAGAAGTTTGCAAATGACTGAAGATGTGATTCAGAGGCGTCAAGAGTTCAAGCTTTAGCTTGCTTTTTACGCTGAAGAATTGCACAGGAGCAAGCTAAAGCTTGAACTCTTGACACCTGTTTCCACATGCACAGACTGACTAAAATCATCGCTGCTATTGTAACGCTTAGCGTGGCGGTGCTTCCTTTGCTTCTGCTTGCCATTTGGTCATTTGGCAAAGCGTGGTACTGGCCTGCGATTTTGCCGCGTGCCTGGAGCGGTCGCGCCTGGGCTTATATTTTTTCGCCGGAGGCCAATGTCGGTGCGGCGCTTTTGACGAGCATTGGGATTGCGCTGGCGGTCACTGCGATTGCGCTTTTGCTGGCATTGCCTGCGGCGCGGGCAATTGCGTGGCACGAATTTACTGGCAAACGAGTTTTACTATTTGCGCTGTTGTTACCTGTGCTGGCTCCACCGCTGGCCGCCGCGATGGGGGTGCATTCGCTGTTTTTGCGTTATGGTTTAGCTGACTCAATTATTGGTGTAGTGCTGGTGCATTTGATTCCGACTGTGCCTTATACGACGTTGATGCTGGCCGGAAGTTTTTCGCGTTTTGATCCTGATTACGAAGCGCAGGCGCGGACACTCGGCGCTTCGTGGTTGAAGATCTGGCAGTATGTAACTTTGCCAGCGATTGCGCCGGGGATGGCGGTCGCGGCGGCTTTTGCTTTTCTGATTTCGTGGAGTCAATATCTGATGACGCTGCTCATCGGCGGCGGACGCATTGTCACTTTGCCGTTGTCACTGGTTGCTTTTCAGCGCAGCGGAGATGAGGCAATCACGGCGGCCTTGTCATTAGTTTTTCTGGCTCCAACGCTGGTTGTCTTTGCGATTGTGACGCGTTTTTTGAGAGACGAGTAACGATGGCGGACATTCATTATTTGAGGTTTTATACTTTGCGATTATCACTAATATTTTGTCTGATTTTTTGTTTGTGGCTGACCGCTTGTAATCAGGCTGTCAACAAAAGGCAATCACAATTTGCACCAGAACAATTTGCCGCGCTGAAGTGGGAAGAAGTTGTCGCACGGGCGCGGGGAACCACTGTCAATTATGGGATGTGGGCGGGTGATGAAGCGCGGAATCGTTATTTTCAGGGAGCGGTTGCTGACAAGCTGAAACAACAATATGACATCACGCTGAAAATTGTCCCGAACAGTGATGTTGCTGAGGCGGTCAATAAATTGCTCAACGAAAAAAGTGCCGGGAAAAATACCGATGGTTCGCTGGATATGATTTGGATCAATGGCGAAAATTTTCGTTCGGCAAAACAAGCCGGAGTTTTGTGGGGGCCGTTCGCGGATAAAATGCCGAACATTAAGTATTACGACGAACAGGCGAGGACAAGTGATTTTGGGACGCCTATCGAAAATTACGAAGCTCCCTGGCAACGCGCACAATTTGTTTTTGCGCACGATACAGCACGCGTGCCAGCGCCGCCAAAATCAATTGAAGCTCTGCGCGAATGGATCAAAGCTCATCCGGGAAGATTCACTTATATTGCGCCGCCTGATTTCACCGGCTCCGTTTTTATTCGTCATTTGCTCTTACATTTTGGTGGCGGCGCGGAAAAATTCCAGACTGGTTTTGATGAGCAGCTTTTTCAAAAGGCCTCTGCCGCGACGATGGAATATCTGAACGACATCAAACCTTTTCTGTGGCGGAAGGGTGAAACTTATCCGGCGACGCAAAAAGAAGCGGATCGGTTATTCGCTAACAATGAAATAGATTTCACCATGAATTATGGACCGAGCTTTGCGTCAGAAAGAATTGAACGCGGCGAATATCCGGCGACGGTGCGGACGTTTGTTTTTGATGAAGGCACGATTGGCAATTACAGTTTTCTCGGCATTTCGTTCAATGCTGCCAACGTCGCGGGAGCATTAGTCGTCACGAATTATTTGATGTCGCTGGAAAACGCGATGGCGCAGGGGAAAACGCTTGGCACACTGTTTCCCTTGAGCTTAAATTTAATCTCGTCGGAAGAAAAAGCTGCGGCTGAGGCGTTGCCGCGTGGCGTTGCGACGTTATCAATTGCTGAACTCAATGCTCATCAAATCCCGGAACCCGATGCGCAATATCTTGCCCGGCTCGAAAAAGAGTGGACGCAGAAAGTGCTGCAAAAATGACCACTTTGATGCTTGAGCGCGTCACGGCTGATTATGGCGCAACGCGGGTGCTGCACGATTTTTCACTCACCGTTCATGACGGCGAATTTATTGCGTTGCTGGGGCCTTCGGGGTGCGGCAAAACTACGGCGCTGAAAATTATTGCCGGTTTGCTGGAACCCACCAGCGGCGACGTGCGTTTCGATCAACAATCAATCGTCAACGTCGCCGCCGAAAAACGCGGCGCAGTCATGGTCTTTCAAAAGCCATTGTTATTTCCTTATCTGACCGTTGCCGAAAATGTCGCGTTTGGCTTGAAAATGCGCAAGCTCCCAAAAGACGAAATCCAAAAACGTGTGACCGAAGCGTTGAGCTTAGTGCAATTGCAGGGTTATGAAACGCGTTCGCCGTCACAGCTTTCCGGCGGACAGGAACAGCGCATTGCCTTAGCGCGCGCTTTGGTGACACAACCCAAAGTTTTGTTGCTTGATGAACCATTTTCTGCGCTGGATGAAAGCCTGCGGGCGGAGATGAGGGAGCTGGTCCGCGAACTGCAACAACGGCTGAAAATTACGACCATTTTTGTAACGCACGATCAGGCCGAAGCTGCTGTGATGGCTGATCGGGTTGCGTTATTGCTGGATGGGAAATTAGAACAATTTGGGCCGCCGCGTGATTTTTATACTGCACCAGCCACGGTCAAAGCGGCGCAATTTTTTGGCTGGAAAATTGTCGCCGGTGAAGTCGTTGGAAAATCTCTGGTGACTGCGGTTGGAAAATTTTCAGTGCCAGATGAATTGCAGGCTGGGAATTATTGGCTGGCTTTTCGCCCGGAAAATTTACAGATTTTACGCGCTGGCGAAAGTTCCGAAAATCAAATTGCGGCGCGGGTTCAGTCAGTGCTTGATTTGGGCTGGCGGCTTCGTTATCGCTTAAAATTGCAAAATAATGAAGAGGTTGAGCTTGAGGAGGCGGCGCAAAATTCTGACCAGGAATTAATGGCTGGAGCAGAGATAAATCTTAGCCTGCCACCCTCGGTAATCAGAATTTTCAGGCGTGAAGAGAATGTCCAATAAACTTTAGTTTGTTGCGCCTCGCAGCCACTGTAATTCTGATGCGAAGCTTCAACAAACTAAAGTTTATTGGACACCAGATAATCTTAAAAAATAATCTTCAACGCCAACTGCCCAATACGCTGGCCATCGGTTACCTGTGCCGTTGGGAACAGATAATCAAAGCGCGGCGTCAGCAACGCATTTGCCGTGTTAAGCCCACTCACGCGATAACGGTTGCTTTGAAACGCTCCGATATTCAGGCGATTGAACGCATTGAAAAGCTCGCCGATTAATTGCACACGGACTTTGTCTTCGTGGAAGATGAAGGCCTTGGTGACGCGAAAATCTACGGCGGCAAATTTTCCTTTGCGCCGCGTATTGCGACCAATGCCAGGCGTGCGGTCAGTCCGATTGTTGCCGTCATTATTGAGGTCGGCACCGACGAATTCAGTGATTGGTTGATTGGAGGCAATTTGTAAAATTCCGCCTAACTGCCAACCATGAATCAAGGCCCGACTCGCTCCTTTCAGACCGCTGAAATAATTCAAATCCCACGATCCGCTGGCAACAAAACGATTAGGGACATCGGCGACGCCGAGGCCGCGATCATCATTCAGCAACAGGCTCTGTTGCGCTTGTTTGGCATCGTCACCACCGCCGACTACAACCGAAGTCTGATCCGGTGTGTTATCAATAACTTTTGAGAAAGTGTACGAAGCGAGCAATTGAAAATTCTTTGCCAAACGTTTGTTGATGGTCAAAGCCAGCGCATTATAGGCGGAATTGGCGCTGCCCTCGAATTGATTGACACGCCCAAATCCACCGATGGGACGCGCCGGAGATGTTGTGCCTGGATTGCGTAAAAAAGTAATTTTCGGAGTCGTCGCAACATTGAGCGTGTCGGTTGGACTTGCCAGCACATAAATCGTTGTGGCGACCGGCGCTGATAAGTTGAGGTCACGCGTGCGCGAAAGGTCTACGCCTGCGACGTGAAGATAAGAAGCGCCCACTGACAAATCTTTGGTCAGCGCATATTCGACGCCCAGGCTGCCCTGTCTGGTGTAAGGCTGCTGATAGTTTTTGTCGAAGATGAAAATATCCGGGACGGCAGGTTGTCCGCCCAGGGCTTGAATTGCCGCCAGATCGGGGAAACGATTCGGATAATTGAACGGCAGCTTCACGTTGTTGAGCGTGATCCCGATGACGTTAATGCCGTTATTGGAATGCGCCGTTCCCAGCGCAATTGCTGGCGTGCGTCCATAAAATAAACCTACTCCACCACGAATCACCAGCTTGTCGGTTGGGCTGTAAGCAAAGCCCAGGCGCGAAGCGAGATTGTTATGATCCTGGTTAAACTGCGATGTACTCAACCCGGCAGCGGCCAGTCGTGCGTCGGGATTGAAAGTCTTCGGCGGGGCCATTTGCTGAATGTCATAACGCCAGCCCACGTTAACATTGAGTTTTGACGAAACCCGCATGTCGGCTTGCAGGAAAAATCCGTACTCATTGAAATTCGGATGAGTCAAAGCTCCGGTTGTGCTGGTTCCGGCAAACGATTGCTGGAACCGTGAAACAAAGCGGTAGCCTGCATTGGCGGGGTCAAAATGGTTGCCGAACTCAGCAAAACCGTTTGTGCTTTGAAAGAAATAACGACCACCGAAATTACCAGGAAAAAAGTTTTCGATTTTTTCGATGATGACATCTACGCCCCCTTTGAGGCTGGTTTTGCCCGCCTGATAGGTGACATTATCAACGAATTGAAATTTCTTTTCGTTCGTGGCGCGCGGGCTGAAGCTGTTGCGTCCGAAAATGTAAGCCGTCGTCCCGCCTTGTAAAACGTTCCCTTCGGCGTTGTCGCTATTGGCGATGCCAGGTTCTTTATCGAAGGCCGCCTGCGTGCGGAATTCATTGAGCAGGCGCGGCGAGAATGCAGTGTTCAGCGTCACGGTGTAACTATCTGTCGTGACGTTACTGTTGCCGCTGTGTTCTTCGGCGGTGTTGATGCCGCTATTTTCCAGATTGCGACCTTTGAAATTCTGGCGGTTGTAACGGAAATTCAACCGATTCGCCGCATCAACCTGCCAGTCGAATTTGCCCAGATAAACGTCCTGATTGAAACCCAGCGTATAGTTTTTGACGAGCGGTAAGACCCTTTGTAAACCAGCCTGTGAGGCGGCATCGGCGGGAGCCTGAACGCCGAGTGACGCTACGTTTGGTCGGGTATTGCGTTGTCCGTCGTAGCTGAAGAAAAAGAACGCCCGGTCTGTTTTGACCGGCCCGCCAAGATTTCCGCCGAATTGATTGTAATGATAAGCGGGTTTGTCGGCGCTTCCGACAATCGTTTTTGAAACCGAGTCATATCTGAAACCTGCCGGGATCAACGCGGGAGCCTGCGCCGCAGTTTCAAGCCCACCATCGCGTCGTAAGCTGTTCGCATTCAAGCTCCGGTCGCGGAAAAATTCAAACGCTGTGCCGTGAAAATTATTCGTGCCTGATTTGGTCACAACGTTAATGACACCGCCTGCCGCGTGACCAAATTCTGCTGAAAACGAATTGGTGTTGACCTGGAATTCCTGCACGGAGTCCTGCGAAAATTGATACGGTGCGCGGCCTGACCCGGTGCGTCCCAACGCCTGGCCAAAGAAATTGTTGTTGTTGTCTACGCCATCAATCTGGATGCTGTTGAAGGTTCCGCGCTGCCCGCCAAAGGACAAATCGCCCTGGCGCGGATCACGCACTACGCCCGGTGTCAGCGTGGCGAAGTCGAGAAAATTTCGACCATTTACGGGAAGTTCGTTCACGGCTTTTGAGTTGACGGAGCCGCTGACACTGCTGCGCGTAGTTTCGACGACTGAAGCAATGTCTGAAACATTGATGGTCTCGCCGACGGCGGAAACTTTCAGCGACAAATCAAGATTTAGTTTTTGTCCGACGGTCAGTGTCAGCCCGTTGAATTTATTTTCGGCAAAGCCGCTGGCGCTGGCGGTCATTTGATAATTGCCGGGAGGCAAACCCGGAATGCGGTAAATGCCATTGGCATCGGTTGTGACTTCGCGGGTCAAACCGTTGTCAGGGCTTTTGATGACGACTTTTGCGTTCGGTAAAACTGCGCCATTGGCATCAGCGACGACGCCCTCAATCGTGGCCGTCGCCGATTGTTGCGCAAGGGCCGAAATTGCCAGCAACAAAGTGAAAAAGGCAATTAACCAGAGCCGCGAAAAATTACAATGTTTCATTGGATTCTCCTTGAAGTTTTTCTCGCCACAGCTTTTTTGGTTGTGGGTGAATGATGGAATATATTTGGGGGAGCCAAAGTAGCCGCTATCACTACTTTGCGAATAATTGCCGCTACGGTTTTCTTCGTCAACAACAGCGAAATTAATTTTTCAGGCCAGCAAAGTTGAATGGTAAATCGTCAGTATTAATTTTATGTTACTGAGCTGTCTCTGATGCTAACTCACCACCACAGACGCAGGCAAGCGGAGGCGAAAATATTGTTGAGCGAAAGAACTCGGGCGCTAACCAAACCTGATTTGGCAGCAATAGTAATCCGCCTTTTCGCGTAGTACTATTGGCGTCCGGCAATTACCTTCAGACAACAAAACCGAGAGGCACATGAATAAATTTTTACGAATTGGGTTGGCTACTTTTTTATTATCTTTGCTGCTCGCCGCCAGCTTGTCGAGCATTCACGCGGCGGCGGGAATCAGCCTCGCCGCACTCGACACCGCGTACACGCAAAATTTCGATACGCTGGTGAATACGGGAACGGCGGCAAGTGTCCCGGCGGGCTGGAACTTCAACGAGACAGGAACCAGCGCGAACACGACTTACACCGCCGGCACTGGTTCGTCGAACTCCGGTGATACTTACAGCTTTGGTTCCGCTGGCGGCACGGAAAGAGCCTTCGGTGGTGTGCAAAGCGGGAGTTTGATTCCAACGGTTGGCGTATGTTTCACCAACAACACAGGCAAAATAATCACGAGTCTGGACGTTGCTTACACGGGTGAGCAGTGGCGTTTAGGCACAGCCGCACGTACCGACCGATTGGATTTTCAGTACAGCGCTGATGCGACCAGTTTGACGACAGGCGTTTGGACAAATGTTGATGCGCTGGATTTTTCCAGCCCCAACACAGCGGCTGCGGTAGGCGCATTGGATGGTAATGCAACGGTGAATCGGACGGCGATCAGCGCCACGATCAACGGATTGAACATCGCGGATGGCGCAACAATTTTTCTTCGCTGGAATGATTTTAATGCCACTGGTGCGGACGATGGTTTGGCAGTTGATGATTTTTCCCTGACGCCAAAAGGTGGAGGCGCGCCGCCGCCACCGCCCACAATTCTGCCTATTCATACGATTCAGGGCAGCGGCAATTCATCGCCCTTCGCTACCACTTCGGTCACTGCCAAAGGTATCGTGACGGGGATCAAGTCGAACGGATTTTTTATCCAGGCGGCGACGGCTGATTACGACAACGACCCAAATTCATCAGAAGGGATATTCATTTTTACCAGCACTGCGCCGCCGCCTTCAGTAGCGGTCGGCAACGAAGTTCAGGTTGCGGGTACAGTCGCAGAATTCAAACCGTCCACTGATCCAAATAGTCCGCCACAAACAGAAATCTCCAGCGTCACCGGAATTACTTTGCTTTCCAGTGGTAACACTTTGCCCGCGCCGATTGCGCTGACCGCCGCAGATACGAATCCAAATGGTGCGCCCGACCAACTGGAAAAATACGAAGGAATGCTGGTCAGTGCGGCTTCGTTGACGGTCGTTGCACCGACGGATGGGGCAATTAGTGAAGCCAATGCGACAGCGACCTCAAACGGAATATTTTATGCCGTCATCACAGGCATTCCGCGTCCTTTCCGTGAACCGGGTTTGGAAAATGCAGCAGATTTTCCAGCGACGATTCCGCGCTTTGATGGCAACCCCGAACGCTTGCGAGTTGATGGCGATGGTTTAGTTGGCGCTGAGAAATTAGAAGTCACTTCCGGCGCGATTTTGACGAATGTTATTGGGCCGCTGGATTTCGGTTCGCGCACATATATGATTTTGCCGTTGCCGGGAAATCAAACGCAGGCCAGCATTGCCGGAAACATCAGTGCGGCTCCTGTTCCGGCGGCGAATGTCAATGAATTTACCGTTGCTTCATTCAACCTCGAAAGATTTTATGACACGGTGGATGACGCAGGAACGAGCGACGTAGTGTTGACGACAGATGCGTTCAATCGCCGCTTGAATAAAGCTTCGCTGGCAATTCGTAATGGGTTGCGCATGCCCGATATTATTGGCGTTGAAGAGATGGAAAATCTGACGACGTTGCAAACTCTCGCTGCGAAAATTAATAGTGATGCCGTTGCCGCAGGCGCAAGCGATCCGCAATATGCCGCCTACCTCGCGGAGGGCAACGACATCGGCGGAATTGATGTGGGATTTTTAGTCAAAAGTGTGCGCGTCAATGTGGTGAGCGTGACGCAGGAAGGCAAAGCCACGACGTTTGTAAATCCGGCGAATGGGCAAAGCGATACGCTGAATGATCGTCCGCCGCTGCTGCTAAAAGCGACTGTCAATTCGCCCGACTGGGTTGGCTTTCCAGTTACAGTCATCGTCAATCATTTGCGCTCGCTCAACGGCGTAGACGATCCGGTTGACGGCAATCGTGTCCGCCAGAAGCGACGTGCTCAGGCTGAGTTTTTAGCGAATTTAATTCAGGCGCGACAGCTTGCCGATCCGAACGAAAAAATAATTTCGATTGGTGATTACAACGCCTTTCAATTTAACGACGGCCTGGGGGATTCAATTGGCACGATCAAGGGAACGCCCACGCCGGCGGATCAGGTTGTGCTGGCAAGCGCCGATTTAGTCAATCCTGATTTGACGGATTTGATTGATTTCGTTTCGGCTGCGCAGCGGTATTCCTACAGCTTCGGCGGCAATGCGCAAAGCCTGGATCACGAATTGGTGAACGCGTCACTGCTGAATTATTTCAGCCGCATCGCCTTTCTGCGGAGTAACGCCGATTTCCCGGAAAGCTATCGTAACGACAGCAATCGTCTGGAGCGCATTTCTGATCACGATGCGGCGGTGGCTTATTTTAACTTTACCTCACGGACAGACCACACGCAGCGTAAGCCGATGCGACGCGATGTACCGTCACGAACAAGAAATCCTTAGCAAAACCCCGACTCGCTACGGCTCGCGGTACAGTACCCGGAGCCGTAGCGATGGGGTGACTTAGGGGTGACTTATTTGATACTGATGAGTCTTGCTCCCGGCCCGACGACATCACCTTCTTTGACGTGAATTGTTTCGATGATGCCGTCAATTGCGGCGCGCATCGTTTGCTCCATTTTCATCGCTTCCAACACCAGGAGCGGGTCACCAGCTTTTACTTGTTGCCCAACGGTGACAAAGATTTTTGCGACTTGTCCGGGCATCGTCGAAGTCATTGCGCCATGCTCGGTCGCGGATTGAATTTCAGGATGGCGCGGCAGGCGTGTGATTGTGCGTGAGCCGGATAGCGAATGAAGGTACAAACGATCTCCAACTTCAGTCACGCGAAAATTAATTTGTCTGCCGTCAAAAGCTAAGCGCAAGTCAGGTTGAGCGAACGAAATAATATTCACTTGCATGGTTTCATCAAGGGCACTTACTTCATAAATATCATTGGCGCGGTGATGCCAGGACACGGCAATTTCCCGCTTGTCAATTTGTAATTTCAGCGACGGATTACGATAGGGATTGTTGCGATAGCCTGGCGAAATATTTGTCAGCAATTCATCCGACGTTTGCCATTGCTTTTGCCAGTACAACGCCGCCGCCATTGCCGCCATGCGATCAAGCACTAAATTCTCCTGCTTAATTAACGCGCTCTGATTTTCGGCGATGAAGCCAGTGTGGACCTTGCCTGCCTGGAAAGTATCGTGTTCGAGCAGGTGCAGCAAAAAATCACGATTCGTCTGAACCCCCTGTATTGATAGCCCTCTCAGCGCATAGATCAATTTGCGCATGGCTTCGTCACGCGTGGTTCCGTGCGCGATTACTTTTGCCAGCAGCGGATCATAATTGATGCCGATACTCATGCCAGCTTCGATGCCTGAATCAATTCGCACACCTGCAATTCCGTCAGCTATGTGCCAGTCGTAAAGAGTTCCGGTCGCGGGCAGAAAATCATTGTCCGGGTCTTCCGCATAGAGCCGCGCCTCAATCGCGTGGCCTGCTGTTTTTATTTCTTCCGGTTGGAATGACAGCGGTTTTCCCTCGGCAATTTCAATTTGTAATTTTACGAGGTCAAGCCTCGTGATCATTTCTGTGACGGGATGTTCGACCTGCAAGCGCGGATTGACTTCGATAAAGTAAAACTCGCCGTCGGGCGCAAGGATAAATTCAACTGTACCGGCGTTGGTGTAATTGAGAGTTTTGCCCAGCTTCACCGCCGCCGCACAAATTTTGTTGCGCAATTCATCGTTGAGCGCAGGCGAAGGACTCTCTTCAATTATTTTCTGGTGGCGTCGCTGGACTGAGCAATCGCGCTCGAACAAGTGAATTAAATTGCCGTGCGCGTCGCCCAGAATTTGCACTTCGATATGCCGTGCCTCGACGATAAATTTTTCCAGCAACAATAATTCATTGCCAAAAGATTTCAGCGCTTCGCGGCGGGCGGATTTGAGCGCCGCCTCAATTTCGTCCGCTGCCTGTACGACGCGCATTCCTTTGCCGCCTCCGCCTGCCGCCGCTTTGATCAGGACAGGGAAGCCGAGTTTGAGAATTTCGGTGTGCAGATTTTCATTACTCTGATCGGAGCCATCGTAACCAGGCACGATTGGCAGTCCAGCCTCCTCGGCAATTTTGCGTGCGGCATTTTTCAAGCCCAGCGGACGAATGACAGCAGGTTCCGGCCCGATAAAAATAATTCTGGCGGCGGCGCAGGCTTCAGCAAACTCAGCATTTTCGGAAAGAAAGCCATAGCCCGGATGAAGCGCGTCGCAATTGGTGCGCTGCGCGGCGGCAATAATTTTTGCGCTGTCGAGATACGATTCGCTGGCCGGAGCTGCGCCGAGGTAAATTGCTTCGTCGGCGGCTTTGACATGCGGAGCGGTGACATCAGCATCCGAATAAACAGCCACAGAGGAGATGCCGAGTTGGCGACAGGTGTGAATGATGCGGAGCGCAATTTCACCGCGATTGGCGATCAGGATTTTGCTGAATGATTTCATATTGTATGCAGACATTTCTCATCCACGAAGCCACACGAAGGAACACGAAGACACGACAGAGGGAGTGGGCGACGGGGTGACAAGGCGATCAGGTCATGCTCGCGCCGTTTCGCCGTTTCGCTCTTCTTCGTGCTGTTTCGTGTGACTTCGTGGAAAAACATTTTCATGGACTTTAGAGTAATTTACAGGTAAGACAAAATCATTTTAAGCGCAGATACTTGGTTTGCCCAAACGCGTTCGCCTTGATTAGGCTGACGATTAAATAAAATTCCAGTCATCCCGACGGCCTCGGCTCCCTGCGCATCGTCGCGTACATCATCGCCGATGTGAATTGCCTGCGCCGCATCAATTTGATGAGCAGTTAAGGCTGCCTGGAAAATTCGTGGATCGGGTTTTGCCGCGCCGACTTCGCTGGAAATGTGAATAGAGTCAAAATAATCCAGCAACTCGAATGCTCGCAGCACGTCGTAAACTCGTGTGTCGAAGTTTGAGATCAGGCCTATTTTTACGCGGCGTTCCTGCAACGCTTGTAACGTTATTTGTGCGTCATCAACCAGCTTCCAGGCCTGCGCCGTGCGGAAAAACTCGAATACCTCAACGAAGTAATGATCGAAATCAGGGAACACACCAAATTCTGAAAATACCTCCAGCACTAAGTTTTGCCACCAGTTAAATTCCAGCGCGGGCAATTCGTTTTTTGGTGTAGCTGACGGGAAAGTCATGGGAGGTTGCTGGCGAAAGGCACGGATGAAATTTTGCTGGAGTTTTTCGGGTGACAGGTTTTTGCCATACTTTGCCGCGAGGTTTGCATAAATCTCACCGACGTTCCTGCGCACGTCAAAGAGCGTTCCGGCGGCGTCAAAAAAAATTACTTCGATTTTTGGTTGAATCATTTGCGACGCTTCCACTCATCGCCTGGATGAAGTAAATTACGTTCAGTCTTCAGATTATTTTTCAGGAGTTTACTTCAGATGAGAAATCAGAGCTACTTCCGGCTCGTCGTGGCACTCGCAATAATTTTCTTAACCGCAAATTTTGCCTACGCGCAATCAGCCAGCGAAGCTTATGTCATTAGGGGCGGCACAGTCGTCACCGTGACAGGCGCGACGATTCCCAACGGAATTATTATTATCCGCAATGGCTTGATCGAAGCGGTGGGCGCGGATGTAGCTGTGCCTGCTGACGCACGATTAATTGATGCGACGGGGATGATGGTTTACCCCGGATTATTTGATGCGTACAGCAGTTATGGCATTAAACCGCCAGCCGCGCCAACCGGAGGCGGCAATCAGCAGCAGGCCTTTATTGCCAGCCTGAGTGCGCCGCCTTCGCCAGTCGGATTATTGCCTGAAACCCTGGTAACAGATCAACTCTCGGTCACGGCAGAAACTTTTGAGCAACAACGCGGAGCCGGAATCACTACGGCGCTGACTGCGCCCCGCGATGGCGTGTTTCGTGGGCAAAGTGCGATTTTAAATTTAGGGACAGAGGCGTCGGATAAATTATTATTGCGAGCGCCGCATTCATTGAGTATCGGCTTTGGCACGGCGCGTGGCGGCTATCCAAATTCGCTGATGGGCGTCTTCGCATTTTTGCGCCAGTCATTGTTGGACGCGCAACATTACCGCGATGAATGGGAGCGTTACAGCAAAGCTCCGCGCGGGATGGAACGTCCGCAGCATAACAATTCTTCAGCGGCGTTGATCCCCATTATGAATGGTAAAATGCCCGTGATTTTCAATGTTAACAGCGTGCGTGAAATGAAACGCGCCATCGCTTTGGCAGAAGAATTCAAACTGAAATATTTGTTGTCAGGAGCTTTGCAAAGCTATCAAATTGCAGATTTGCTCAAAGCGAAAAACGTTACGGTGTTGCTGAGCTTAGGCTTTCCGCAAAAACCGAACGGACTGGAAAATCCTGAAGAGGAACCGCTGCATTATATTAAAGAACGCCTTGACGCGCCGAAAGCCGCCGCCGAATTGCACAAAGCCGGAGTGAAATTTGCGTTCACTTCAGGCTCGCTGGCGCGCTCAGCAGATTTTGTCGCGAATGCCGGACGCGCCATCGAAGCAGGCTTGCCCAAAGACGAAGCGCTGAAAGCAATGACGATTTATCCCGCGCAAATTTTTGGCTTAGCCGAACAAATTGGCAGCATCGAAAAAGGCAAGATCGCAAATTTGATTGTGACGAGCGGCGATCTTTTCAGCAAAGATACCAAAATTAAATATACATTTGTGGACGGCAAACAATTCACCAACAAAGCCCCTGAAGCGCCAGCAACGGAGCGGCGCGGAAATGGCGGCAGGCCTGCCGGAGTTGGTGGTGCGATTAACGCAGCAGGGAATTGGGCGTTGACAATTAATTCGCCGCAGGGAGTTTTTAATAGTCCCCTGACGATTCAGCAAAACGGCGAGGCCGTGACCGGAGAAATTGGTTCACCCGCCGGCGTCGTGCCCATCAGTAATGCAAAAATTTCCGGCAACGAATTGACCTTTAGTTACGCCATCAATTTTCAGGGTCAGCAATTAAATATTTCTGCACGCGGAAAAATCGAAGGCAATGCAATTTCCGGCTCAATGGAAACAATGGGAACAAGTTTTGATTTTAGCGGGACCAAAAAACCGCAGTAATTAATGTCTGACAAATTTTCCAGTCGGACATTTTTCAGGAGTCAGCAATGAAAACAAATCGCCTGATTTTATTCATCCTTTTCGTGCTTGCATCATGCTTCACGGTCAGCGCACAAAATAAGCCTGCCACCGAAACCGTCATTCAAAATGCTACGATTTTGACAGCTTCACACGGCACAATTCAAAACGGCTCAATCGTCATCCGTGATGGCAAAATTGCCGCTGTTGGCAAAAATGTCAAAGGCAGTCCGAACGCTAAAATCATTGATGCGACGGGCATGTTTGTGACGCCCGGCTTTGTGGATTCCCATTCGCATACCGCGCTGGATTCAATCAATGAAGGTTCGTTGTCAGTTACCGCAATGGTCAGGATGCGCGATGTTGTCAATGACACAGACATTAATATTTATCGCCAGCTTGCCGGCGGAATGACGACGATTCACCCGTTGCACGGCAGCGCAAATGCAATTGGTGGGCAAAACACCGTACTGAAATTGAAATGGGGCAAGTCGGCGGATGCGATGTATTTTGCCGAGGCGCCACGCACGATTAAATTTGCTCTGGGCGAAAATCCAAAGCGTGCGAATTTCAGAATTCCCGGCGCCCCGCAACGGTTTCCGGCGACACGCATGGGTGTTGAGGAAACCATTCGGCAGGCGTTCACCGAAGGCCGCGAATACAGCAAAAAATGGGAGGCTTACGAAGCCGCCAAAAAACGCGGTGAAGACCCGCTGCC
>JAYSTY010000402.1:0-14422 GCA_043719385.1 Blastocatellia bacterium
GGAAATGGGCAAAGACAAGGCCTTTCTCAGCTACGACGACATCAATAACGAATTGCCCGAAGGTCTCGTCTCCCCCGACGACATCGAGGACATTTTTGCTTCGCTCGGTGCCGAAGGAATTGTTATTGGCGACACCGACGATAAATTCCTTGAAGGCGCAGGGTCTTTAGGTGGCGATAAAAAGCTTGACGATGCCAACGAGGAAGAAGTCGAGATTGACCTTTCCCCCGGTACGCTCGACAAAACCAACGATCCTGTGCGCCTTTACCTGCGCGAGATGGGCATCGTGCCGTTGCTGACCCGCGAGGGCGAAGTCGCCATTGCCAAACGCATCGAACGCGGCAAAATCCGGGCGCAAAAAGCAATTTCACGTTCCCCGATTGCGATTACGGAATTGATTAAAGTCGGCAAAGAATTGGAGGCTGGTGATTTATCCATCCGCGAAGTTGTCCAATTTACCGAGCAGGAAGGCATCACAGAAGAAAAGATCGCGGAATATCACAACTACACCCTTGAGCAAATTGGTGAAATTGCCAAGAGCTTCAAAAAGACGTTGACGCATTACGAGAAGTTTTTGCAGGAGCCGAAGCGCTCGCCGAAATTCCACAAAATGCGGCGCAAATTGTCGCGCATGCGCGTAGACCTTTCGCAACACGTCCGCATTTTGGAAATCACGGTACGCGTTGAAAATCGTCTGGTGGCGGCGATGCGTGCGGCTTCCAATCAGGTCAAAGAAACTGACCGCGAAATTGATAAGACGACGCGCACGCTGGAACGCAAAAGAAAACCGGAAGAAATCAAAGAGTTAGAGAAAAAATTACGCGCCGCCAAGCGTCACATTACGCAACTCGAAGAGCAGTACCATGTTTCTCCGGCAGAAATTAAGCGGGCGATGCAAAACGTCGTCACGGGCGAGGCTGAAGCCGGCCAAGCCAAGAAAGAACTGGTGGAAGCCAACTTGCGTTTGGTAGTTTCCATCGCCAAAAAATACACGAATCGCGGCTTGCAATTTCTGGATTTAATTCAGGAAGGCAACATCGGTTTGATGAAAGCCGTAGACAAATTTGAATATCGTCGCGGTTATAAATTCTCGACGTATGCAACGTGGTGGATTCGTCAGGCAATCACTCGCGCCATTGCGGATCAGGCGAGAACCATCCGCATTCCGGTTCACATGATCGAAACGATCAACAAACTGATTCGGACTTCGCGGGCGCTGGTGCAGGAACTTGGACGCGAACCAACGAGCGAAGAAATCGCACGGAAGATGGACATTCCGGCGTCGAAAGTCCGTAAGGTCTTGAAGATTGCACAGGAACCGATTTCGTTGGAAACTCCGATTGGCGAAGAAGAAGATTCACATCTCGGAGACTTCATCGAAGATAAGACGATTCAAAATCCGGCAGAAGCCGTCATCAATTTGAATCTGCGCGAAATCACCGAAGAAGTTTTGAAGACACTGACGCCACGCGAGGAAAAAGTCATCAAGATGCGCTTCGGCTTAGGGCCAAACGGCAGCGAGCATACGCTGGAAGAAGTCGGACAACACTTCGCCGTCACGCGTGAACGCATCCGCCAGATTGAGGCAAAAGCACTGCGTAAATTGCGCCATCCATCCAGATCACGCAAGCTGAAAGCGTTTTTGGATACGGGCAGACCGTAACTTGTTCAGAGCGCCGACTTCAGTCGGACATAATGTAAGGCGCATAAACTATTTGAGTTTATGCGCCTTTTTCTTTGGTGAAATAATTTAACGTGGATTCTTCCGTCGAACTCACGTTAAATTATTTCGACCTACCTTTAGCATAAATCCCGAAATCCCAGACGAGCGGCCCAGCCATAGACGTTTGATTGACTTGTGTTTCGACTAAGCCGTATTCGCCATTGGTCAATGGCTTCGCTGGTTTGATGGTGTAGATGCCTTCACTGACTTTTTTGATCTCACAGGGGATTTCATTGTCTACCATGGACATTGTGTGTAAAGCGCTAATATCGTAAGTGCCGAGGATGCGCCGATCTTTCCGTACCCCTCCCTGCTTAACAGATAGCAACCGATAGGAAGGCATACCGGGAATGACATCACCCAAGCCGGACACAATAATAATGGGCTGCGAGTAATCAAAGCTGGCTGCCGCGCTCGTCCCAATCAGTTGTAGTTCAATTTGATTTTTCATAAAGGGAATGATTGCGGAACCGATAGCGCGTCCGACATTCATTCCCATCGAAGGAGCGTGATTCTGGATCAGCAACTGTAACTTCTTCCCGTCCCACAGATATGCGCCCTTGTCTGGAGGCAGCGGAACCGTATGACCTTCGCTATCAACAATGCCGGAAGTCTTTAGTGCTGGCGAAGTAGCTGGAGCTTTCGTAGTTTCCAGGACCGAAGTGTTAGCGCGAGGATTCAGCATCAAGGCAATTATCGCATCACTGACTTTAGCGTCCTTGAGTTGCCGGAATCCATTGATACTGGTGTCAAAATTGCATTCGGATTGGAGGATTTTTTCGCTGATGACAGCTTCACTCAGACCAAGTTTCGACAACTCAATGATTGAAGTATTCGTCAAAATTTCTGTGCGTGTAGCTGATTGCGCGAACGAGACAACAGTCGAGATAATGAGGTAAAGGATAAGTTTAATTGCGAATTTGTACATAAGTTGTTCCTGTCCTAATAATTGAAATTTGAAGAATTAAATTCTGGAAGCCTCAATCTACACAATCTACAGTTGTACCTGGTCGGGGAATGTCACACTTTCTCAAGTGTGACATTCGATCCTGTATGTTTGATTTTTCAGCCCGCGAATGCGGGTGTCAGCATAAAGCCCCGTGCGTGAGCGCGGGGTTACGGTCAAGCGAGTTTTTTCAAGCCCGTGAAATGGGCGGCAGATTGTCTATCGCCCATTTCACGGGCTTAAATTTTCTAATATCAGCTACCTCGCGCTTACGCACGAGGCTTTATGCTGACACCTGCTTTGCAGGTTAAGAAGAAAAGAGCCGATCACTCGCAAGCTTATCCAGCTACCGCTTTTTCTTTGGTGAACTCAATTCGTCGGAGTTAGAATAGCCCATCAGTAAAAAAGGAGTTTTGTTATGTCTGTAATGACCGAAGCAGTGCCTGGCACTGACAAAGAATATGAAATTGTGAACGGGATACCAGAGGAGAAAGAAATGGCAGGCGCAAGACATGGAGGCGTTGGTGCGCGTCTTCTCATTAAACTTGGAATCTATATTGAGAAAAATAATCCTGGCGGCATTTACGGCGCAGATACGACTTTCAAAATCGGACTCAACAGTCGTATTCCTGACATCTCGTTTGTCGCAACAGCCCGTATTCCCGCTGAAGGTGAACCCGAAGGCGGATGGCCTTTTGCGCCTGATTTAGCGGTCGAAATCGTTTCGCCAACTGACCTCTACGAAAAAGTTAACGCCAAAGTCCGCGAATATTTTGCAGGTGGCGTCCGGCAGGTGTGGATCGTTGCTCCCGAAGAAAAAACTGTCACCGTGTATCGCGGTCAATACGACGCCATCATTTATCCCGAAGAAGCCGAACTGGTGAGCGAAGATTTATTCCCAGGGTTTCGTTGTAAACTGAACGAGCTTTTTAAGTCACCACGCGGCTGAGTGAAAATTATCTTGAACAAGAAAAGCGTACAGGCAGGGTGGCTTGTACGCTTTTTTTATTGCAAATTTAGACGATCTGTTTCACGATAACAGTTCCACGAAAAATTATTTAACTTAGCTCTCAGCAAGGAATCTACCAACTTATGAAGTTACAAAAATGGCTTGAAAACTGGGACATGACGGGATTGAAAATTAAGACTCCGTTTTTAGAAACCGAATGGAACCCGCAAACCGCTGACCAGAATGCCGCATGGGATTTGTACATTGAAATGCTCACGCGCATCATCACGCAACCCTTGCCAGATCACGCCGGAGACGAAAAAGCCGCGCTGGACAGCGTGTATTCGCTCTTTCCTGAAACGCGCCGGATCATCAAACACTACGGTCGTGATTGTATCAATTTCACCAAAATCGCTATCGTCGTCCTGAATCAAATCGTGCGCCCTTTCACTGCCAAATGGCATCCCCTTAGTATTGCGGGACAGCTTTCGACAGCGGACAACAGCAAACAATTCCGTACAGAATTAGCAGCATTGCAAATTGAGTTACGGAAATACGCACGTTTACTCGCAGACCTGGCGAAAGTAGAAGACCTTACCCATTTTGAAGATTTATATTGAAAATCCTAATTTATGTCCACCGCCTCGCTTCTAAATCAGCCACCCGCTGACAGAAATCAGCCCTACGTCTTTATTTCGTATGCGCGGAGCAACGCTCCACGCGACACACACGCCGCTGAACAAATTGAAGCGGCGCTTTTGCAAGCGGGAATCCATTGTTTTCGTGATGTGAACATCCAGCACCGAAGTCGCCAAAGCAAAGAAGGCTGGGATTTGAAAATCGAACAGGCGTTACGAGAATGCACCGATTTAATTTTGCTGGTCTCGCCGCATTCGATGTCGGACGAACGGGATGAGGTTTACCGAGAATGGTTTTATTTTGTCTGGAAAAGGAAACCTTTGATTGCATTTCAGCTTGATGACTGCGAACCACACAGCCGCCTTTTATCGCGCAATTTAATTGACGCTCGGGCCGATTTGCAAAATGGGATTCAGGAATTGCTGGCGGCTTTGCAGGTCAAAGCGCCTGAATATCCAACCGAAGATGTATTGACGCAATATTACTGCGACCGGATTGCCGAATGGTCAACTCCGCGTTACGCACTGGATAAACGTTTCGTAAATTTGACGCTCTCGTTCGATCAGGGTGAAGACGAGCAACAACGCTGGAAAGAATTTCAACCTGCTGAGAATCGTTGGTTTGACGATCTGCGCGATGTCATAACCGCTGCGCAAAACGAAACTAAAGACGCCAAAGCGTTGGTTTTGCTGGGCAATCCGGGCAGTGATAAATCTACGTTGTTGCGCCGTTTGCAACTTGATCGTGGCAAAGATCGTTTGCGCGATGGAGCCACCGAAATTAGTTTCTTTGTTCCTCTCAACGAATATAAAGGCGAACAAAAACCTTATGATTGGTTAATGGCAGAATGGAAGCAACGCTACCCGAATTTACCCAAACTGGAAAACTTTTTACCCAAAGGTCAGGTCTTGTTTTTGCTGGATGCGCTGAACGAAATGCAGATTCCCACCAGCGCCTATCGCAAACTAATTGGACAGTGGAAAGAATTTATTCAGGACGTGACGCGTCTCAACAATCGCATTATTTTCTCGTGTCGCAGCCTTGATTACAGTACGCCGCTCAGCAGCAAAGAATTGCCCGTGCCGCATATCGGCGTGCAACCGATGACCAGCCCGCAGGTGAACGATTTTCTTAACGCCTACGTGCCGGAACTGGCTTCGCGCATTTGGAATGAATTAAAAGATTCGCCGCAATTGGAATTATTTCAAACACCGTACTTTCTGAAATTACTGGTCGAGCAAGCCGAAGCCACAGGTGAATTACCCAAAGGCCGCGCCGGATTATTTACGGGCTTCGTCCGCAAAGCGCTGTTACGCGAAGTCGAAACTGAAAGCGAATTGTTCCAGCCTAGAGCCTTATTAACTGAACGCGATTGTCGCAGATTAACTTTGAATAATCAGTGGGAATCTCCGTTTGATTTACCGGAGGGCGGCGCATTGATTGCTGACTTCAGCGGTCTCGCTTTCTCCATGCAAAAAAATGACATGAAAGACGGCGCAGCGCAGGTCGCCTTAGATTACGATGAAGCTTGTGATCGAATCGTACACAAGCCTGCCGAAGAAATTATCAAAGCTGGCACGTCCCTGAATATTCTGGATGAAGCTGCCAAATTGAAATTCTTTCATCAATCATTGCAGGAATATTTTGCAGCGCGACGGCTGACGAAAGAAGCTGATTCATCACTGGTTCACGTCGAATGGACAATAGATAAAGCCAATCCTGCTTTGGAAAAAACGCTATCCAGTTTAGCCAATGGCGATCCGTTGCCGCCGCTACCGCAAACAGGTTGGGAAGAAACGACGCTGACCGCTGCGCCGATGACGAAAGCGCCTGAAAGCTTTATTCATGCGTTGATAGAACATAATCTGCCGTTGGCGGCGCGTTGTGCGGCTTCGCCGGAAATAAATATCAGCGACCATTTTAAGCGTGAAATCCAGGACAAGTTGATTGATCGAACGCAAGATATGAAAGCCGACATCCGCGCTCGAATTGCTGCCGGTGAAGCGTTGGGCTTGCTCGGCGATCCGCGCTTTAAGCTCAGCCAGGACGGTGATTATCTCTTGCCGCCCATGGTCAACATCTCCGGCGGCGAATATCCGATGGGTGATGACAACAGTGATTACGATTCTGAAAAGCCTGCACATAAAGTGAAGCTGCCGCCGTTTCAGGTCGGGCAATTTCCGGTGACGAATGCCGAGTATAAATATTTCCTGACGGCGGGTGGCTATGAGGATGAAGCGTGGTGGGACACGTCCGCTGCGTTGCAATGGCTGCGTGAAGGCGGCAACGAAGGCGGAAAACAGCAATGGCGCGACAATCGTCAAACCTTGCAAACAAATTGGACAGAGGATGGGATTCGCGCACAGGCAAATTGGACGGACGAGCAGAAGGAAAGTTATCTCGAAATTCGCAATGAGTCGTCTGAAGATTTTGAACGCCGAATGGATGATTGGTATCCCGCAGGAAAAATTTATCGTCAGCCGGAATTTTGGGAAGACACTCGGTTTAATAACCCTGCGCAACCTGTCGTTGGCGTGACGTGGTATGAGGCGCGAGCCTATTGCAACTGGCTATCAGCCAAAACCGGATCAGCCTATCGGCTACCCAGTGAAGCTGAATTTGAGGCGGCAGCCAGAGGTCGGGAAAGGCGAATGTTCCCCTACGGAAAAACCTTTGACGCCAGTCGTTGCAACACCTTTGAGAGCCACATTCGGCGCACCACTCCGGTCGGTATTTTTGACAATGCGACATCAGAAGGAGCGTTTGATTTATCGGGCAATGCGTATACCTGGACGCTGTCAATTTACGATCAAGCGAAGTTCCAGTATCCGTATCACAGCAATGATGGGCGCGAAAATGTTGAGACCGAAGGCAAACGCGCCCTGCGGGGCGGTTCGTGGTTCAACAGTCTAGGCAATGCGCGTGCCGTCTATCGTAGCGGCTATGATCCGTCCAACCGTAACGTCAATTTCGGTTTTCGGGTCATTGGCGTCCCCCTTCTCTGACCTCTGTTCCTGGGGACGTTGAGCGTAGCGAAGAGGCGTAGCCACGTTTGGTACAGTACGGTGAGCGGTAGCGATCTGGTCAGTGTGCGATGGGCTTCTTGCGGAGCCACCAAGTCGCTACCGCTCCTCGTACTGTACCGGAGTTACCAAGTCGCTACCGCTCCTCGTACTGTACCGGAGCTAACCGTTCCTCGTACTGTAACGATTTAATGCCGATCAGGTGTTGGCTCGAACAGTCTGGCGGTGCTGGTCAATTGTTTGGCTTTGGGGATTGCTTCGATTGCCTGGATTGCCTGGGGGTCGCTTTCGAGCAGGAATTGCTCTTCGGCTTCCAGGCCATAGGCGGCGGTGATTAATTCAGCGCGGATGCGGCGTTTGGCATATTCTAAATTGGCGTTGAGGAGCGTCTCGCTTATTCCTAAATCGTGATGCTCGTGCAGGAAATTACGAAAGGCGGTGATGACTGCTTCGTTAAGCGGGAATTCACTGCCGAGAAATTTATATCCGTGCTGCGTTTTACCGACTTTGAATTCTTCCAGGCCAGGTAATGTGCCAGCGGCCAAAAATCGCGCATACTCAAAGCAGGCGTCGCGGAGATTGAAATTTTCCTCGGGCGCTTTCACGGAAATGTCAGGAGTAATGCCGCCGCCGCCATGTAATTTACGTCCAGTCGCGGTATAAAATGTTCCCCCTTTATTCGGGTCCTGATTCGGACTCGGCGAGGCATTCGGCGCTTCGGTATTGCGGTGTGCGGTGTAGTAATCATAAAGCCCCACGCCATTGTAATCGCGCTGAATACAGCGTCCGCTGGGCGTGTAATATTTGGCTGTCGTCAGGGTTAAGCCCGTGCCGCTACCTGCCAGACGAAAGACCGTTTGTACTAATCCTTTGCCGAAACTATCTTCGCCAACGATCAAGCCTCTTTCTTTGTCCTGAATTGCTCCGGCCACAATTTCCGACGCTGAGGCTGTGCCATTATTAATCAGCACGACCAGCGGGATTGATTCAGGATCGCTATTTTCAGATTTATAAACCTGATTTCTCATGCGCCCTTCGCGTCCGCGCACGCTGACAACTTCTACGCCTTTCGGAATGAATTGCTCCGTCACCTCAATCGCCTGTTTGAGTAAGCCGCCAGGATTGCGCCGCAGGTCGAGGATCATGGAATTCATTCCCTGCTTTTTTAAATCTGCGATGGCGTCCTGTAATTCTTCACTGGTTTTTTGATTGAAGCCGCCGGTCAGCGCGACATAGCCGATGCCGGGACGAGCGACAAAATGATTGCGCACAGAAGGGTAAGGAACCTCATCGCGGACGATGCGAACTTTGACGGGAACGGGTTCGCCTGCCCGATCAACGGCGATTTCTACTTCGGTACTGCGCTCGCCGCGCACGTGATTCAGGACATCTGTCTGCGACCAGTCTTTGGTGGGTTTTCCGTCTACTTCGACAATGATGTCGCCGTATTTCAAGCCCGCACGATCTGCCGGCATTCCTTTGACGACACCCAGCACACAGGTTTTGCCATTGCGTTGATTGATCGTCACACCGATGCCGTAAAAACGGGAGCTTTGCTCTTCCTGCATTTCGTTGAAGGCGCGGCGATCAAAAAAACTGGAATGAGGATCAAGCACGTGCAACATTCCCAGCACCGAAGTTTTCGTCAACGCTTCATCATTTGCTTCCGCCCCGCCATAATTGTCTTCGATCAGTTGGAGGCCATCAGTATAAGCCTTGACGACCTGATTATCCTTCATCGTATCGCTGGGGATATTTAGGGTTCGACTTTGAAGGCGTCTGGCCCAACCACCAGCGACCGAACCTATCGCTACTACGACAACGGCAATAATTAGAAAACGGCTTTTTGACTGCATGATTTCTCCATCTGGAAAAGTTTAGAAGGCAAACTATAACATAGCCGTAGCAGTTTGCAGAGCGTGAAAAAATGGTTTGGAGATCAGTCCGAGCAGTACCATTTTCGCGCAAACTCAAATAAGATGCAGTCCTATGGAGACTGAGAAAAATAGCGAAATTACAAATTGGGTTACGGGCAGGGGAACGCTCAATGTTGGCGGAACAAAACTCCAGATTGAAGTAACTGTGCCAGGTAATCCGGTGCGTCCCACGCAGATGCTGCCGGTGTTTCAGTCCCTGACCAATTCAATTGTTGCGGTTGCAGTTAAAGAAGCAGAAGCGGCAGGCGAGAAAATTTCCTGTACCAAAGGATGTGGCGCATGTTGTCGCCAGCTTGTCCCGATTGCCAAAAGTGAAGCGTATCAACTTCGTGATTTGGTGGCGGAATTACCAGCGCCGCGCCGCACACAAATTCAAAATCGCTTTGCCGCTGCGATAACTCAACTGAAAAAGTCCGGTGTATACGAGAAAATTTCTGCGCCGGGAAATTTTTCAGTCGAAGCGCGACAACAAATTGGGCTGGATTATTTTTATCAAAAAATTGCCTGCCCCTTTCTTGAAGATGAATCCTGTTCGATCCATCCAGATCGTCCACTGGCGTGCCGCGAGTATCTGGTGACTTCACCCGCCGAAAACTGCGCCAGCCCAACTGCTGCCAACGTCAACTGCGTAGAAATTTCCGGCAGTGTGTCACGGGCAGTAAGGAATCTTTCTGATGACGCCTCAAAGCGGGAGCTTAATTGGGTACCACTGATTTTTGCCCTGGAGTGGGCAGACCAAAACCCTGACCAATCCAGTCAGGCGACGGGGCCGGAATTCCTGGGACAGGTCTTTAAATACCTTGCCAATCAAACCTTATAAGGTAAAGCTCATTGAGCAAAAGCCTCCTGTTTAAAATTTATAAAAAAACGCTTCACTTTGACTGAATGTTAAACTATACTCGGCTTGTTAATAGATGCTTCTTACCTTGATCAATCTCTGCCATGACTTTTCAAGGTTAGTTCGCGTTTCTGCCACGCGAAAGAAATTCTAACACTTAGATTAAGACAAAATTAGTATTAGCTGGTTTCCTCGTGTAGTTGTGCAAAATAACTCCGGTATTGAGCCGTGAAGCAATTTGGAGAGTCGCTTTACGTGAGAGTATTTTTGTATGTCTGCCCCTAGAGACCATGTGTACTGTTATTACTCCCCCAATTGCTTTAGTTGAGCTGGATAGAGAATAGTGTAGAGGCTTGATTTACAAAGCTCGGGGTGTTGAATAGATGACCTAATGGTGGAAATTGAACTCACTAAAAAAGACATCCCTTATTGGCTTGGTGGGGCCGGGAAGTTGAAAATTTCTTCAGGCTCCCTGAGTCTGGCTGCGCCGCTGTCTAAAATGCAGCAAAGAATTTTTACCGTGAATTTTGGGGAGACTGGTGAGAGTGATTTTATTTTTGGTACAGAGAGCACGGCGAAATTAAAGATTAAAGCTGGCAGCGCGGCAGCTTTGATCGTAATCTCTGAAAATTCCGATTTCGAATATCAGAACTGGGCGAATTATTATGGTCTTGATAATTATTTTTCCGAGAACCCGGGGGATTTAATTCTGCTCCTGACTTTAGGTTCTGGTTCCGATGTGATTTCCCCGGCCACAACTCAGGCTGATTTCTTAGACACGCCGATCAATGTAATTACAGAAAATTGTGGCAGCTATACTTACTTGCGGGGCTTTGCTGGCGATACCTCAATAGAAAAAGCGATTAAAGCTTTCTTTGCCGGCTTAAGATTGCCTGGGCACATTATTACTTCGCCGCGCCTGGGAGAGATGATCAGATATGATTATGACGGTTTACTTAAGTTTGGGTTAGGGGCATCTACTAATTATCAAATCAAACTTTCCACCGAGATGAAAATACCACCCCCTTTATTTTCAGAATCTGACTGTCTTAGTCTGCCTGGCAAATTAGCCATTGAAGTCGCGCTTGACGGACAATTCCTGATTGAAACCAGAGAAGCTGAAACCCCTGGCTGGGTACGAGTAGTAATTAGAAAGCGTCCCGCTCAGGACTCACCTGCTGCCACGGCTGCTAAAACCAGGGTTTCGATAAGATGCCAGAATTTACCTGATGTAAAGGAGCCACCAATCGAGATGTTGCTGGAAATCAATGTCAAAACCTGGTTGCTGAGGGCTGAAAAATTGAGGTATGAAGCTGATTTCAACCCGATCACTAAAAAGCATAATCACCTGGTGGAGAATTTTTCTGGCGCAATAATGGGAATTGGCGTGAGCACTATTTCTGGGACTGCGGCAATTTACCTCAGACAAAAAATGATTGAAGTGATCAATGGAACGCGGTATCTGGAAAAATGTTCCATCGCCTTACTGGAGCGTTATTGGGATCAACTGGAGCTGCTCTCCGAAAATCTCCGTGAAATAATTAATCTGACCTCATGGAGCAGGCTCAAAGGGGAAGGTGACGCAACGAATTGGATGATCGTCAGTTATTTGACGGATGGCGATCCGCTGAACTGGATGCTCGGTGAGATCAATGTTTACGAGCAAACCATTGCGAGTTTACCCGAATTGAAGCGGCGGGCAGAACAAACTTTGAGACTCATCCAGGACCCTGGTTATCAACCATTGCGAGATTTCGTCAAATTAGCAAAGGAGCAATTCTCGTTACGATCTATCCTGACCGAGATCGGTGAAATTGATTCGGCCACGAAATTAAGACAACAATCAAACACCAGCACCAGCGCATTTATTGAAGGATTAATGGGCAAGTGTATTTGTGAGTTTAATGACCATGAGTTAAGTACAGTTTTTGATAACTTAAAAGAATTAATAAATTCAATGGATGGTTTTGAGAAGTATCTGTGTGAGAAATTTAAGGAATCGGTCAGACAATCTGTTAGTCAGGATGTTGTAACTGAATATAATCACGCCAATGAACAGGATGCGCTCATTGATTTGTGTCTTAATCTTTCGACCGCAGAGGGTAAGTTGCTGATGCGCTCAATCGGCGAAGGAAATTTAACGAATGTGTCGGCAGCCATTCGCCCAAATTTGGTCAGGCTCAACTATGGCTTGTTCACTCATCGCGTCACGCCACAAAATCGGTTTGTTTTAAATGCCAGCAATTGGTACAGCGGTCTTAAGGAAAAATGGCCCGGCCTGGAAAAGGGAATATTTAATACGGAAAGCAGGTTGAATTATTGACCAGCAAAGTATTCCCGCCGGAGGCCATTGAAGAATTGAAGAAGTAACAGCGAATGACCGGGCGAGGGAATGAGTTTGAGGGGATGGAAATTGATTTTGGCAGAGCGATTTTCATCCCTTCTTCTCCCCCTCATTCCCTCACCCGGTCATTCGCCCTTTTGTTAGCGTAAACTTTCAGTCATGCTTAGGCGATGTCAAATGAAGAAATTTCTCTTACTGTCGCACCGGAATTTTCCGGCACTCGTCTGGACGCTTTTTTAGCCGCGCAAATTGCCGATGTTTCTCGCTCCACGATTCATAAAGCAATCCTGGGTGGAACCTGCCTAGTTAATGAAAATTTAGTTAAGCCCAGTTACAAAGTTAGCGAGCAGGATAAAATCCATCTGGACTTACCCGCCAGCTCGCCGCTCGAAGCAATTCCCGAAAATATTCCACTCAACATTATTTACGAAGATGAGGAAGTTATTGTCGTTAATAAACCTGCCGGAATGATTGTCCATCCCGGCACTGGCGTAAAATCCGGCACGCTGGCGAATGGGCTGGTCTTTCACTTTAATCAATTATCGCAGGCAAAATCCTTACGGCCTGGCATTGTGCATCGGCTCGACATTGGTACTTCGGGGTTGATCATCGTGGCGAAAACTGATCGCGCACATCAGAGCCTGGCGGCACAATTTGAAGCCCGAACAATTAAAAAACACTACACCGCATTAGTTTACGGGCAGGTGAAAACCAAAGGAGAAAAAATTGATTTGCCGATTGGACGTGATCCGCATAACCGCGTAAAAATGGCGGTTCGTCCAGAAGGGCAGGGCAGAAACGCGCTGACATTTTATAAAACTGTTGAGAATTTTGAAGACTTCACGCGGCTGGATGTACAAATCAAAACTGGCCGCACACATCAAATTCGGGTGCATCTGGCGCACCTGAAATATCCCATCGTTGGTGATGCGACTTATGACTCAGGCCGCATCAAAATGGTGAAAAATCCGCAGATCCGAATCGCGATTGAAAAAATGAATCGTCCGTTTTTGCACGCCGCAACGCTCAGTTTTATTCACCCGAACGGAACCCAAATGGATTTCAATGCACCGCTGCCAGAGGAGTTGCTGACATTTTTGGCAATCCTCCAAAATGCGAAAAACGAGTAGCGCCAACTTTCCAGTTTGCGTGGTGTCAGCCACAGATCAGATAAACGAATGACACAAACTGGAAAGTTGGCGCTACCTTTTTGCTTAATTAATGCGCCTGTTTGCGGACGGATTTTTGCACTTCTTCGAGGTCTGAATCGGCGGGCGAAGAAAATATGCCGCCCTTGATTTTTGGTGCAATCACAATTTTACCGAGCAAAATATTGGCAACGCGTTTGGGTAAAATGAAAGTTGCCGCCTGCGCGATGCGTCCGACAATTCGGGCAATATCGCCGCCGCCTTCCCAATGTTCGCGCACCGCTTCCGCCGGAGCGCGATTGAGTAAGCGCAAAATGGTCAGCGAGACCAGATATAAATCGTCAACTTCGCCGATGAAGGGAATAAAATCCGGGATCAAATCAATCGGCGAAATGACGTAAGCAATAGCGCCAATAAGAAATGCTTTTTCTGCATTAGGAACTCGACTGTCTTTGAAAAGCCGATATAAAAGCTTCAGGAAATTCGGGATCAGGTAAATGATGTTTTTCAGAAAGCCTTTTGCCTGTCTATGTTCAAGGCGCGAAACCTTGCGTGGTACAAGTTGCTCGTTGGAAATTTGCTCAAATTGATCTGCCATTAAAAACCCTCCGTCGTTTGCTAATATATGCAACAACCAAAGTGGTCGCTGTACTTTTCGCGGCATTAGATGCTTAAATTATCGTTTGCATCAAAATAATTTTGCGGTCACAGTCTAAACCAACATGAACGATTTTACCGAAGCTTTTCCAGTAGCGCTGGAACTCACTGACAACGATTCTATTTTACAAATTGCCTGGGACGACGGGCATCTCAGCCGTCACCGCCTGGATGTTCTGCGCTCGCTTTGTCCGTGCGCAATGTGCAAAGGTCACAAT
>JAYSTY010000403.1:0-5917 GCA_043719385.1 Blastocatellia bacterium
CGTCGTTAAATTTCAAGTCCTCAAGCTTCATCTGGTGAAAACCCGCGCAAGGTGGCAACATAACGACTACGATGAAAAAGCCTGAAAGGATATTCACGATCACGCCGGAACAAGTGTTGTCCGCCTACCAGCACGGGATGTTTCCTATGGCGCGTGGACTGGCAGGAGAAATTCACTGGTACATTGCCGAACCCCGCGCCATTATTCCGCTTGACCAGTTCAAAGCCCGCCGCTCGTTGCGCCAGTTTTACAAAAAACAAACTTACCGCATAGCTTTTGACGAAGCGTTTGCCGAAGTGATCAGAGCCTGTGCGCGGCACGATCAAGTGACCGGCGATGAGATTTGGCTGAGCGAAGAAATGATTGCGATTTATGTCGAATTACATCAGCGCGGGCACGCTCATTCGGTTGAGGTTTGGGATGGTGATAACCTCGTTGGAGGGCTTTACGGGCTGGCGCTGAAAGCGGCTTTTTTTGGCGAATCAATGTTTAGCCGCGTGCCGTATGGTTCTCAACTTGCATTGCTGGCTTTAGTCGAGCGTTTGCGTCAACAGAAATTTTTGCTGCTTGATGCACAGGTGATGACGCCACATCTACAACAATTTGGTGCCCTTGAACTGACTCACGATGCGTACATGGGACTTTTGTTGCCGGCTTTAAGAGTCAAAAGACGTTTTTGATTTCCGGCTATTTTCTGAACCCCGTAATTTTTATCACATCACGATTAACTGTCCCCCGCGAAAACGCCAGCGCGTGTTCAGCGCGTGACCAGGCATAGGCAAATATTCGCGCCCCCTTGAAATTCGTTAATTTTGTGGAAGTTCCACTCGACAATGAATAGCTGTAGAGATTAGATGAGCCGTCACTCTGGCTGAGATACGTTAACGAACGTCCATCAGGATGCCAGCGCACGCTGGAGGCAGGGAACGCCGGGATGTCCAGAAGTTTCTGTGGCGCACCACCCTCAACCGGGATCAACGCATAACGACGCGGGGCTTTGGCCTCTTCCTGATACAGACAGGCGATAAATTTTCCGTCCGGTGAAACGACTGGATAATCAGACATTTTATCGCTCAAAGTCCGAGGCTGATTTTGTGCCGCGCCATCAATCCCCGTACTCCAGATGACCCTTTTGCCATCTTTCTCGGATGAATAAAAAACTCTGTTATCGGTAAATGCACAAAAAGGATTGAGGTCAAGGTTGCCCTGCGAAAGTTGCGTCGCATTACTGTCATTCAGACCAATGCGCCAGATTTGTGGAACTCCTGAACGCCCGGAATTGAAAGTAATATATTGCCCGTCAAAGGACACGGACGGGTGCGAGGCGTTATCATCCGGGTGATTGGTTAATTGCTTGCTCTGTTTGCTGGCCGGATCAATGAGCCATAAATCTTTCTGGTTGTTCGCCAGCGAGGTGTAAACAATTTTGCCGTCGGGTGTCCAATCCAATCCGTCATTGCCGTTCTGGCTAATTGGATTGGAAGTTAACTCCTGATCAGTAGTTTCATCCTGCCTGGTAATATACAAATTAGCTCTGGTTTCGGATTGCACGGTAATCAGGGACTGATTGCTTTGATCCAAACTTAAGCCCCGATAATCGCTGAGGTCAGTAATAATTTGATGAGATTGCCCGGCGGGGTAATCAAGCTGCCATACCTGATTATTATTGGTTTTAGAATTAAGGTGACGACCCAGAAAAATTACCCCCTGTCCATCCTGTAACCAGGCAACTTTCGCCGCCCACGACCACTTTTCGTTGCCGATGTAGCTGATATTTCCGTCGTTCACCTGAATAGTGGCAATCCGAAAGTGAAGACCCTGATTAGTCGTGGCGATGGCAATGGCAATGGTTTTCCCATCCGGCGACCAGGCAGCCCCCTCAACCGCAAGAAATTCAGGAATTTTGTGCGTAGATAAAACTCGCTCCTGACCTCCACTCGCATCGGCAATCAGCAAAGAGCTTTGCCCTGGCTGCGGAAAATTTTCCCTCACAAAGGCTATTTGCTTACCTTCGGGTGAAAAGGTGACCGCGCTGTCAACCCCGGCGAGTAAGCGTTGGCGTTCACCACCTGAAACTGGCATTTTGTATAAAAAATATTCCGCCTCATTTTTCTCACGGCGGGCAAAATAGATGCTTTTTCCGTCCGGCGAAAAAACTACACCCCGATAACGGATTTCATCCGAGGGAATAAGTTCTTTCTCGGTCGTTGTGGAAATTTGTCGGTAGCGCAGGCTCTGTTGACCAACATCGCCAAAAATGATTGCCAGGGAATCGCCATCGGGAGAAATTGCCGTTTCCCAGACATTACTGGTATTGGTCAGGCGCGTAATACGCAGCGGTTGTTTTACTTCTGCTGGTTTTCCTGAATACGCTACCCAATAAAAAATTCCTGCCCCCAGAATAAGTACAGCCGCCAGCAGCCAGGGAGAAAATTTATTTCTGGCGCTGGGCTGTGTGATTGGGGCAATGACTTCAACGTCAGAGACAAGCGAACCATTTGTTTTTGCGATTTCAGCCTGCGGTACAATTTTTCGGACTTCCGCGATGAACCGATAACCACGGCGGGGCAGGGTTTCAATATACTTTTGCTCCTGTGAATTTTCCCCCAGCGCTTTGCGAATTGCATGCACGTTTTGCATGAGGTTATTTTCTTCGACCGCAGTATCCGGCCAGACCAAACTCATCAATTCATCCTTTTCCACAATATGACCCTGGCGGTCAAGCAGGATAATGAGTGTATCAAAGGCCTTGGGCGTGAGAGCAATTCGGTTGCCATCACACAATAATAAACGTTCCTTCACATCAACCTGGAACGGGCCAAATTCGTATAAGTTACTGGCAGAGTTATACATAAGCCTTCTTCAGAACTCTTTCAGAATTTCTTCAGAGACGTTTCAGTGATTTTTAAGGCGATGCTAAGGACTTTTTTTAGAGGTGGGGCTAATATCCGGTCATCGCAAAGTTAAGCACACGCAAAAGCAATAGAGCCATTGGGGGAAATTTTTGATTGTAGCTTATTTGAGGATAAGTGCAAATTTCTGTTGCGAGGATGAGGGAAGATAAGATTGTTAGCTGGGCTTGGGAGTTGAATATTCGGGGGAGTGTTCATCATTTAAACCGCAATATCTTATTTTTAGTTATGACAATAAATTGCCTGTCATTCAATTTCGTCCTCAGCAGTTTCTCAAGGTTCACGAGTTATATTTGACTGAATTCAAGCTTGGGGGAGTCATGAATTTTCAAATAAAACTTGTGAACTTTGGGGATAACCCTCCTGTTAACATACCGCAGTTTTTTTAAGTATCCACGCTACGTTTTGAGGGTTTTGAAAGTTAATGTTGAGGGCGATTGACCCATAATTGGTCATCAACTCTCACTCTTTCAAAATTTATGCCTGCATGCAGTAAAGCTAATTTCTGATAAAAATTTGGAGGTCCCTTTAACAATGAAAGACTTACACGAAATTGATCGCAGGTTGTTTCTAACTCAGCTTTGCGCTTCCGCCGCAACCACAGCTTTTATGGGCGTTAGCTTGAAAGCTGCGGTGCAGGAAGATGTGCCAAATACCCACAACATGTTGGTTTTCGGGGAAAAGAAAATCTATTT
This sequence comes from Blastocatellia bacterium, assembly GCA_043719385.1. Lineage (GTDB taxonomy): Bacteria > Acidobacteriota > Blastocatellia > RBC074 > RBC074 > JAFDVL01. The sequence goes on from JAYSTY010000403.1 coordinate 3,608, forward strand.
GTCGCACCTTCCGATGTTTGACGACGTGTCTGCAAATAAAGCTGATTACACCTCGCCGCATCGCTATCAGGTGATTTTGGAAGCTTCTTTCCACAAAGGTGTACAAAATCTCCAGAATGTTTATACCGATGACCGGCGTAAAAATGCGAACGTCAGAATTTATACGCTCAATCCTGAACTCTTTGTTTTGCCCGGCGTGTCTTCCGGCAGCCCGCTGTTGACCGGCTTCAAAGCCAAAGTTTTTCGTGGGCATTTGGAAAAAGGCGGACGGGTTGTTAGTGGCTTAAGTAACATTGATGTGAAAATCAGCCGCGTTGTTCACTTTAGGAAATTTACTCCCCAGGCAACCAGGCCTGAACAACTGAAATATCTGTTGTTTGGCAATTCGCAGGAAGCTTTTCTGGCTCATTACATCAGTCAGCCGCCGGACTTTGATCAGGTGCTGGCAGTCAAAGTTGACGGTCATAGTTTTACCGACGCGGAATTGGGCAAAGGCATTGAAGTGATAATCCAGGGCAGTTCCAATAACGTGAAGGAACGAATTAAAGAAGTGCAACAAGTTACAGGGCTAACTAAAATGGCCGACGCGCAAGCCGTACAGTTCAAGGTCAAAGCCACCAAAGAAATTTACTTTGAAGAAGGCGAACTGCTGCTGCCGCCAACCTTTGAGGAAACGGAAGCAGAGAAAAAAAAGAAATAAGAACCTGCCTTTCCACGTTTTGGAATACTTACGATGGCCTGTGAAGACCGAAAATAGCCAGGATAAAACCCCTGGTTTTTCGTAGATTTAGAGAAAACGTGTTGTCCAGATTTCGTTTGAACCGTAAAATCTCAAGTTGAAAAAAGAAGTGAGTGCGATTGCCAAAGAGTGAGACAAGATCTCCTCAATGCAGTTCAATTAGCACTACGAAAAAGTCAATGCTGACAATCTCAAGTAGCAAAAAAAACTTAGACTACGGATATTCAAATGTTAAGAAAATCAATTACCCTGCTGGTCGTTTTAATATGTGTTTCTGTTTCCTTTACCTTTGCCCAGGCCACAAAGTCCAAAAAACTTCGCGTCCTGTGCTGGTCAGAACAAACTGAACCACGCAATATTTATCCCAACGGAATCAGTGGCGCACTCGCCGATTACCTCAATAAACAAAAAGGCATCGAAGCCAAAACCGCGCAAATCTCTGATCCTGAATTTGGACTCAGTGAAGAAGCTCTGAACAATGCCGATGTTGTCATTTGGTTCGGTCACAAAAAGCACGCCGATGTCCCCGACGAAATTGTGAATCGTATCGTCAAACATATTCGCGCAAATGGTCTCGGCTTCATCGCTTTGCACTCGTCGCATTATTCCAAAGTGCTGAAAGCTGCATTACAGGCGACGGGCAGTTGGAGTTCTTACGTCAACTTCGGCAAGCCGGAATCCGTTTGGGTAGTCTCGCCAAAACATCCAATCGCCAACGGCATCAAAGATTTCACGATCCCCAAAACTGAAATTTATACGGAGCCATTTGAAGTGCCAACGCCGGAAGCCGTAATTTTTGAAGGCACGTGGGAGACCGGACATCGCAATCGTGAGGTGATGGTGTGGACGCTGGATAAAGGCCGCTTCGTTTACATTCGTCCCGGACACGAAGAGTACCCAATTTTCTTTATGCCGGAGATGCAAAAACTGGTCGAGAATTCAGTATTGTGGGCAGGGAAGAAAACGAACGCGGCAGCGAATTTGCCAAAGCGCGACGCGGGGCCGAAGGCAACTGCGACGGGGCCGTATAAGCCAGCGAAGAAATAATAGAACACGGATGACGCGGATTTGGCGGATTTACGCAGCTTGAATTTGAGCCACGCAACTCTGCCAAATCTGTGTTCAGCACTTGTGTGATCAAGTAAGAAAATGCGGTAGAATGACGAAATATGGGCTATCGGTTTACGTGGGATCAGGACAAGGCGGTTGCGAACATTATCAATCATCAGGGCATTAGCTTTGATGAAGCAAGTACTGTTTTTAATGATCCCTTAGCCAGAATATTTGATGACGCAGTTCATTCTTTTAATGAACTGCGAGAAATTATCATTGGGCATTCGGTAAACAATCGCTTGTTGCTGGTCTGTTTTAATGAACGGACTCCTGCCATAATTCGGATCATTAGCGCACGATTGCCAACCAAAAAAGAACGTCAAGCTTATGAAGAAAACATTGATCGCTAAACCTGGTCAGGCTGAAGCACCAGAAATACTGCCTGAATATAATTTTGATTATAGCAAAGCGCGGCGTAATCGCTTTGCCGGAAAAATCAGCGAGGAACGGCTGGTGGT
>JAYSTY010000404.1:0-5913 GCA_043719385.1 Blastocatellia bacterium
CCATAAGCCCTGTTCCCAGCAACAACATCGTCGCAGGTTCCGGCACGGGGGCAGTCAATCCGGCTGCGGTAATCGTGAAAGTCAGTTTGTCTGTGTACACTCCGGTCACGGCATTCAGCGGGCCGATGGATGATCCTGTCCCTGTCGCTCCGGCAAAAATCCCGGTTCCGCCTGTAATCGTATACGTCAACGCAAAGGACGTGTCGCCTTGTTGATTAGGCGCAGCGATTGTGCCAACAAATGTTCCGCTGAAATTATCGCCATTCGGCAAACTATACGTGAACGTTCCTTTGTTAGGGCTGGTGCCGTCTGGATTCGTAATAGCGAAATTGACAGAACCGGCTTCGACCAAAGTAAACGTTCCGAATGATGTCGTGGCTGTGCCTTTGGCCAGAAAGTCAAACGCGGGCTTTGACGGGTCTGTGGTCGGAACCGAAATCCCCGCACCAGTCCCACTAAAGGTAATCGTATCGGCCTTGGCTGTTGCATTGAGGCCGATCAAACAAGCCCATCCCAACAATCCTACAAAGGTGAGTATTCGTCGCGTCATAGAAATTTTCCTTTCAAAAATATGCACAAGTCCGCAGTAAGCTACGAAGTTGCTGAGGTTAAAAATAATCCGCTCCACCTCAATTAAAATGCGATTGATGGGAGTGGCTGCCGGCAGATTGTAAACTGAAAATTTAGCTAAAAACCGTGTTTAGTATACGCCGATTTTTTGTCCTGACAACCTTCCTGCATCCGTCGCGCGCTAAGAACGGGGAAGACGCAGGAGCGATTATTCTGAACGGGTAGCAAGCCCCGCTACGTTCCCGCCGGGATAGTTGCTTTGCAAATAAATCTGCTTGCCCTGATCCACGACCATAAAGACATAATCAATGGTGTTGCCGAGGGAATCGCCATAGTTCCCGGAGCCGGTGCAATCACTATTCATCTTGAACGTACCCTGAATGCTGCGCGGCGCAATCTGACCGTTAAAGCTGTTGACGTCGAACCCGCTGACTTTCCCGTTTTCTTGGTCGTAGGCCGTGTGAATGAGGTAGCCCGCTGACGCAAAGTTCGGCACGCCGGGAAAGTTACCTTCCAGGCGATAGCCATAATGTCCTTCAATCATGCGGCTATCGCAATTCGGACGTTGTCCGGCTGGAGCGATGCGCCGTCCCACACCCTGTAGGGCAATGCCTTGATTTGAGTTGAGAATTTCAAGCTGGTTACCGCTATCCGTCACAATAAAATCGTAGGAAACCTGTAGGCCAAGCTCCGGCCCAAAAAATGTACCCGACCCAGTGCAATCTTCATTGGTTTTAAAAGTACCATTCACGCCTGTAGTAAGGAACGATTGTCCGTTAATGGTTGCCCAGGCTCGTACTGCCGATGTGCCATCTGCGTTGTGTACAAAGAAGCCATTCACCAGAAACGGGCCGACACCCACGATAGCGCCATTCATACGATAGCCATACGTGCCGCTGGCGGTGCTATTGGAACAGCGCGGGCGTTGTGATTGCGTAGCATTGGCGGTGAGCGGTGCAGTTCGCGCGTGAACTGTACTATATTCAGAGAATTGATTGTCTGCGATCACGAACAGCGTGATGGTCAGACACAACGAACAGGTTGCGATTAAAATGCGTTTCATATTTTTCTCCTATGGTTGAGTTTTGATTTGGCTGAAAGGTTGATTGTTCATCAGGCAGTCATTTCCTGCTGCCTGACAGATTGTGCAGAAAGTTCTGCGTGGTTGATGCCATAATCACGGGTTTCGCATTCGTCTACGCGACGAAATGCGGCTTCGACTACATTGCCGAACAGTGTCGCCGTCACTTGCATCGCGTAAATCGTGTCGGCTACATCACGGTCGTTGCGCAAAAGATTTTCCACGTAATCCGCCATCAACAGGTTATGCCCGACATCGGCTTCGTTGTGTTCCAGCAAAAACGACATCGCATTTGTGGGTACACAAGCTTGCAAAAATCCTTTGACGTACTGCTGCCCGAAATTTGTGGGCAGGTATTCCAGATGAAACACAAAGCCCAGATAGCTGACGGGATTGAGATACTGAATCAGGTAAAATGAGAAGCCGATTAACGCGCTCGTCGCGGGCAAAGGTCGCTCATTGGGAATGTTGTCTATATTGACTCCGAGCGCGTGTAGATCGGCTAAGGCCAGTGCATCGTGGCCTGTTTCGCTGCTGGCGTGTTGCAGCATTTTTTTGATGTATTCGCGTTGTGCGCCGCGCAAATGAATGAGAGTCGCGGCAAAAAATGGTGGCGATTCGCGGGCATAAAAATAAATTTCGCGCAACAATGATTGATAATGTGCGACGGTTAAATCGCCTTCCAGCAAACGTCGCATGCCGGACATCGCATTGAAGCGCGGCACTTCGGCAAACCAGGCGTTTTCAATGGTGGTTAGATTTTTTCCCTTCATCGTGTTGTTCCTCTGAATGATGTTCGTCGCAGCGCGACAGCTAGATTACGGGATAGCCATTGTGTCCGTAGCCCGACCGTGAGGGAAGGCTGCCTCCATCACGCATCCATTGACCGCAACGAGTGCCTCTCACCACGCAGCCCTTGCTGACGCGCGGGCTACTGACACCGGACACGCAATTGCCATCAAGTCGCTACGCGACTCAGATCACGAAAACCCGGCTCATGCCCAAGCTGCACGCGATAGGTGGCCGTTTCCAGCTTCGCCATCACGCCTTGATAAAACTCACGAAATTGCCTTGCCCGCGTTTGGTCATTGGAATATTGCTTACAGAGCGAAAGAAACGGCGATTGCAGGTGCTGCAAATGTTCCCGATCCTGCACAATCAGCACCATCGGCGTCATGGAACCGCCTTCCGGGTGAAAGAAAGAGGCATTGCAAATCCGAAAGCCGAACTTTTGATAGAACGGCACAAGCTTGGTTTGGCAAACCAGAAAATTCAGGGCAGCGTTGTTTGTGCCCATGACGCCATAGCAGGCCTGGCACAACGCGGTTGCCAGCGTCAAACCACGATGCTTTTTCAGTACCGCCAGCTTAGTCGCCAACGAAAAATCCGTGCGTGAACAAGGCAAATGCCGCTTGAGTCCAGGCAAATGAAATAGCTCTTCATCCTCCGAAAAGTCGGTCGTCATTGCGCTGTTGAATCGCACGCAGCCGATCAATTACCCCTCCCGCCACACGCCAATGTTTTCGCCTGTCGCGTCCCACGGCTCACAGAGTTCCTGCGCCGAGTGATCCGCATATTCCATCGCTGCGCCGAGTTCTTCGACATACACCTGATAGCGCAGCCGATAGACGGATTCTAATTCTTGCGGTGTTTTTACTAATCGAATATCAAGCATAGTCAATCTCCCTTTAGATAACTTCACAGTTGTGCTGTAGCTGAATGGCCAGGCTGAGGACGCTGTTTGTACTTGGAGCAGTACCTTAAATATTTGCGATTCGTAGTGCCATTTCCGTAGCGTTATCTTAATTGCGTAGCGCGTATGCGATAACGAGAATGTGAATGATAGGTTTTCTAAACATTGTTTCCTCCTGAAAGTTGGGGTAATGAAACCCCAGATTCTTAATTGAGCATTTAGGCTGGAAAGTCTGCGTTACCGGAACGTCAGACCAACACGCGCGTTGATATAATGGACATAACGGTTTCCGCCCGAGGCAAATCCAAAGACGTTGTCCCGGAGTTCGAGACGTACTCCGATCCGATCCTTGAACCAATGATTCACACCGCCACCAAAATTAAAGCCACTGTCTCCACCCCCGCCGCGAAAGATACCGGTATACCCAGCCGTGAGAAACGGCACGGTTTTGCCGGAACGGCTGGCTTTTTTAAAGTGATAACCGCCATTCGCAGAGAACACGCCGAAGCCAGCGTCTAACCTTTCGATTGGCCCCAGATAACCCAATTCCGCTCCCACGCTGCCACCGCCCTTAAAGACATACTCGCCGCCGCCGCCAACGTGAAGCGTGGCGTCGTCGGTGCTGCGAGCACCAGGTGCTATAAACGCATAGCCTTGGCCACCCGCTTCGCGTGTTTGTCGCGCCACTTGCGTCGCCGTCTGGGCCTCAGCCGAGGTGGTTGCGAAGATAAGCAAGGCGACTAAAGAACTGAGTAGAGACCACAAATTTTTCTGCTTCATATATTCCTCCTGAGTATATTTCCGTGCACCTTCTCAGGTGACTTTCGGAAATTACCTTTGCCATTTGACTTGAGATACTTTGCGTTGTAGAGCTAATAGCCTTGCGCTATTGCAATACAAATTTTGTGCCAATACTGTGCTCCATAGCGAAAGCCTTGCAGAAAGAAAACTTAACCAAATTTCCCCTATCACTGTTGGAGTGAAATGACCTTCTGCGGTGTCAGATTTTTCTGACGGGTGAAAGGCGAACTGATGTCATCAAGTTAGAAATAAAACTTCAGCGCAAATTGATTCTGACCGGGTTGGCTGCTTTACCATCCACAGTTAACACAACATCCTCTTCGCCCCGCCCCGCCAAGCTGCGTGGGAGTTTCACATTCACTTGATCCAAGCCGACAAAATTGGGCTGTGCGCTGACAAACGTCACGAGAACAGCTTCGCCGCCGACTGTGACCCTCACATTTGCCAGTCCGCTGTGATTGCGAACGCCCGTGCCATACAACTCCACAAACACTTCATCAGCAGAGTTCAGATCTATAGGGAGGCTAAACAACACGTAGTAGCGAATTCATTCGCTCGTCTTGCCAGCGGGGAGCAAATAAATTTGCTCCTACGTGCCTGCTACACAAATTGATAAAAAGCCGTAACTGCGCCTGTACCGTGCGAAGGTCGCAAGCCAGCGATGTCCTCAATTTACGATATGTCAGTTGCAGAGTGGTTTGACTGAGAGCGCTACCCTGCCATTAACCGCTCTTGCTTCGTTTGCGTAGCTTCACGTTCGCTTTCTTCTTCACGCACTGAGACCGAGTTGCTTGACCAACCCCAGCGCATCCCACACTGTGCGTTCCTCAACCATCTTACCGTTCTGGACGCGGTAAATGCTGATGCCGTCGAGCGTGACGAAATCCTGAATGCCACCGGCGAGTGCAGCAAATTCTCCACGGGGTAAACGCTGACCACGATCAGGCCACCCCGTTTGACGCCGCCCAACAACCCGTAGGCTTTTTCAGGCAGCGCGACGACGACAGAAACTCCCTCTGTGGCGGATTAGCATCAGACGTAAAACGTCCTTATGCATCATGTGGCCTTTATCATTGCAAATGCACCATACGTGCGTGTGAAGGCACGTCTTTTACGTTTAGAGCAAACAACATGTAATAACCTGGGGGCGCGATGTTAGGATTTGGGGGAGCCGTAACAATCAAGGTATTCTGTGGCGCCGAGCGACTTTGGATTTCAAGCTCCACCAAACGTTGGTCAGCATCAAAGCCGTGTGTGGCTGAGCCGCACCGCATCAGAACCACGCGTGTAATTTCAGCGACGCTCTGGCTGCGGATTGAGAAGTTCGTGGCCCAACTAATCTGCGCTGGCGCAGAATCAATTGTGGGGCGCGGCCCAGAGAATAAATACGGCGGCGAAAATACTTCCATTCGCTCTTCCCTCGCAGTGCCATCACCAGGCATGCGATTTGATCCTCCCGTCCAAACGCGTCCATCCGGAAGCAGTAACGCGGTGGAATGGTACTGCCGAGGTACCGCGGCAGTTGCCAATCTACTCCATGTTCCACTCGCGGGGTTGTACTGCTCTGCTTCTCGCACTGCATATTGGTCATCATCCCAGTTTTGAGTTCCCCCAATCATAAGGACTGAGCCGTCGGGTAACAGAACGAGCGACGCGAATTGTCTAATAGATCTTATCTGGCGCCCTTGGGTCGGCAGCCACGTGGGATTCTGTGCAAGAGGCTCAATTATATAAGGCTGGGACATTCCGCCAGCAACCAGAACCTTGG
>JAYSTY010000405.1:0-5908 GCA_043719385.1 Blastocatellia bacterium
GCTGGCGATGATGTCGTCAATGCACTGAGAAATCACGGCGTCAGTCAACTTGATTTAGTCGTTGCCACTCATCCCCACGCCGACCATATTGGAGGTATGAAAAGGTTGCTGGATAATGTCCCCGTTAAAAAATTTCTGGATAGCGGTCAAACTTATAGCACGGTGACTTACGAAAAAATGTTACAGGAAATCAAAAACAAGAAAATTGATTTCCTCAAAGCTGTGCGGGGGCAAACTATCGAACTGGATTCCGGCGTAAAATTTGAAGTCCTCAATCCTGGTAAGGAACTATTTAAAGAAGGTACCGTCACAGGTGGCCGCAGCGTAGAAAACGCTAACTCTGTTGTGCTGCGGTTGAGCTATGGCACGTTTGCGATGTTATTTACGGGTGATGCCGAATTTGAAACCGAAGTGCAGATGATGGCTGCCGGATTGAATCTAAGCGCAGACATTTTAAAGATCGGTCATCACGGTTCACGCCACGCCACCAGTGGAAAATTTCTTGCGGTAGTAAAACCCAAAGTAGCGATTATCTCTGATGGTGCAACCAATGATTACGGGCATCCCGCCCAATTGACGCTTGATCATTTGAAACAATTAAATATCAAAACTTTCCGTACGGATTTAAATGGTGAGGTCAGGATCATGTCTGATGGCAAAAACTTTGACGTCAAGCCTGCGCGTCAGGCAAACCCGAATGAACTCTGGATTGGCCGCCACCCAGCGGTGAATCCATAAATGCCTGACGACTGTTTGACCCTTTTCTCCCGATAAAAATGGGTTGCAGGAAGCAGGAGAAAGTATCAATGGCTAAACGAACGAATAACACAAGTAATGAAGGCGCAGGATTTGCTGTCTTCATTGATCGCATTGAAGACGGAATCGCAATCATCACGTTGAGTGCTGACGATGCTTTTCATTTCAATCTGCCGCTCAAATATTTACCCAGTGATGTGAAAGAAGGTGATCATTTGACGTTGAGCTTTGAGACTGGAAAAAACGATGCAATAGCTTTTGCCGCGCAGCCGGATGAAACTACAAGTGCGCGTAATCGTGTGGCAGAACTACAGGCAGAACTTACCAAAGATAACGACCCGAATCGGATAAACTTTAAGTTATGACGCAATCTATTAGTTACAAAGACGCGGGCGTAAACATTGACGCCGCCAATGACGCAGTTGCCCGTATCAAAAAATTAGCAAACACGACGTTTAATGAAAACGTCCTTTCCAGCATCGGCAGCTTCGGCGGCATGTTCAGCGGCATGTTTCCTGATCTGCGCGAACCCGTCCTCGTCGCCAGCGCCGACGGCGTCGGCACAAAACTCAAAATCGCGTTTCTCACGGATGTCCACAACACCGTCGGCTACGACCTGGTCGCCCATTGCATCGGCGATATTTTAGTACAAGGTGCGAGACCATTATTTTTTCTGGATTACATCGCTACGGGTAAGCTTGAACCTGGCGTCATTGAATCCATCGTTGAAGGTTTGGCGCGTGGCTGTCGTGAAGGCGGTTGTGCTTTGCTCGGCGGCGAAACTGCCGAAATGCCCGGATTTTATCAGGATGGCGAATACGACATTGCCGGCTTCATCGTTGGCGTCGTAGACAAATCCAAAATCATTGACGGTTCGCGCATCGTGGCAGGCGATGTAGTGCTTGGCCTCCCTTCGCTTGGCCTGCACACCAATGGTTACAGCCTCGCACGCAAATTATTTTTGGATGTTGCAGGTTACAAAGTTAACGATGTAGTTCCTGAACTCGGTATCACCGTTGCCGAACAATTATTGAAGCCGCATAAAAATTATTTGCCCGCCTTCGATAAACTCATCGGTCGTGAAGGCATCATCAAAGGCCTGGCCCACATCACAGGCGGCGGTCTGGTCGAAAACATTCCGCGCATTTTGCCGAGCAACGTTGATGTGCAAATTGATGAGAGTACGTGGACAGTTCCGACCGTATATACGCTGATGCAAAAAATCGGCAACGTCCCACGCGAAGACATGCTGCGTACCTTCAATCTCGGCATTGGGATGGTTGCGGTTGTGAGTCCTGAAAATGCGCCTTTCGTGAAAGATTCCCTGCAAGCAGCAGGCGAAGAATTTTACGAAATCGGCAGCGTCATTGCAGGTGACAGCAAAGTAGTTTTTGTGTAAGATTTTATTCTATGCCTATTAATGTTGGCTTACATCCACCTTCATTTTTTCCGACTTTGCCGTTACGCAAGAATAGTACGCACACGGTGAATGAGCAGTTGACCGTGCTTTCTCCGATCAGTTGGGAGACCTATCAGAATTTGCTCAAGGACTTTGGGGGCAAAAGTTCACCACATTTTACTTACTATCAGGGAGTCCTCGAAATTATGAGTCCGCGCCCCACGCACGAAGACTACAACCGCACACTTGCCTATCTGGTCGGAATCCTGGCAGAAGAAAAGGGAATTGAGTGGCGCGATTTGGGTTCTACTACTTTCCGGCGCGAAGATTTAGCCAGCGGGTTCGAGCCAGATAGTTGTTTTTATTTTCAATCAGAAGCCCTCATCCGTAACCATCAAGAAATTGACTTGAGTGTTGATCCTGCGCCGGATTTGGTGATTGAAATTGATATTACCAGTGGTTCAATCAATAAACTTGCGCTCTATGGTCAGGTTGGGGTTGCTGAAATTTGGCGTTATGACGAGGACACAATTTATTTCCATTTATTACAAAATGATGGTTCGTATTTTACCTCGCCAACCAGCGTAGTTTTCCCATGCCTGAGCGCTCAACACTTAACCGAAGTGATGAAAGAAAGTAAAAGCTCCGGGCGTCTGGCGCTGGGCAGGGCTTTTCGTAGCTGGGTCAGAAAAAATTGTCTCTGAGGCGATGATTTTTTATGCTTCACTGTCCGATGTCCTTATAAAATCAATCCACGGTAAAGTTGTATTTGTGTGAAAGATGAAATGGGGGAATTTTTGCAAAAAACATTCATCAATCCAGCAGAGTTACCGGACTGGAAAGATTTTTTCACTCAGGTTGTTACAGTCGAAAATCGCGGCGTAAAAACGATTTATATTTCCGGTCAGGTCGGCGTAAACAAGCAGCAAAGTTTAATTGGAACAGGCGATTTCTCCTCACAGTCGGCGCAAGCGTTTGCAAACCTTGCTACGGCTTTGGCAAGTGCAGGCGCAACATTTTCCGATGTTGTAAAAATCAACATCTACGTTGTTAATTATCAGTACGAGAATGCAGCGGTACTTGGTGCATTGATTCAGCAAAATTTTTCAGTCTTAACGCTGCCTGCTTGTTCATTGATTGGCGTACAGGCATTAGCTCGCAAAGAATTTTTGATTGAGATTGAAGCTACAGCGGTCTGCGAAAGCCAGGCTGAAAACCATAAACCTAAATTCAGTTGAATCTCCTATCGTGTGTTAAGTTATGAACCTTCGTAAACGCGCAGCACTCTGCCTTTGTATCTTTTTACTCCCCTACCAATCCTTCGCCCAACAACCCGCGCCAAAAAAATTCGATTTAACGGTGGACAGCATTATGCGCGGCCCTGATTTGGTGGGCTACGCGCAGAGTGGCGTTTATTGGTCGCGTGATTCTCAGCACATTTATTTTCATTGGAAACGCGCCGGCGAGCCGCGTTTGAAGCAACCGGATTTATACGTCGTCAACCGCGATGGCAGTGGCTTGCGAAAATTGTCAGAAGAGGAAGCTAAACTCGCGCCGCCGGATTCCGGCGAATTATCAAAAGATAAAATGCTGACGGTGTATACAGACGAAGGCGATATTTTTCTGTACGATCATACGAAAAATGAGCGGCGGCAATTGACGAAAACTACCGATGGCGAAGGCAATCCGCATTTCACCAAAGATCAAAAACACGTTTATTTTACGCGCCAAAATAACCTGTACACGCTTTCACTCACAGACGGAACGCTCGTACAAATCACGGACATTCGCACAGGAGCCGCGCCCGACGACAAGAAAAAAGGCACGGACAGTCAGGAATTCATAAAAAAAGAAGAACGCGAATTATTGGATGCCGTCAAAGAAAAAGCGCAGTACCGCGAGGAGCAGGAAGCCAAACGCAAAGCGCAGGAAAAACGTAAACCGTATTTTTTACCGCCCGGTCAAGCGCCCGGAATTTTTTCGCTCACGCCAGATGAAAAATTCACTATTGTTTCCATCGTCGAACCGGCACGCGATACCAAAAATACTATCGTTCCAAATTATGTGACTGAGTCTGCTTTCACCGAAGACCTTCCTTCGCGCAATAAAGTCGGTGACGTGCAAAGTAAAACAAAACTTGCCGTCATCAACACAGAAACAGGCGAAGCAAAATTTATAGATCATGGCCTCAAAGAACCGCCAAAAAATCCTGAAGACAAAAACGAAAAACCACGCGAGCGCGACTTGCGTTTTTTTGGGTTGAAATGGTCAGACGATGGCAGCAAAGCCGTCATCACAGCGCGTTCCGCCGACAACAAAGATCGTTGGATTATGAAATTTGATCCGGCTACGGCAAAGGCTTCGGTGCTGGATCAGTTGCACGATGACGCGTGGGTTGGCGGCGGCGGATTTGGTAATGATTCGCTCGGCTGGTTGCCAGACAACAACACAATTTATTTTGTTTCTGAACGCGATGGCTACGCGCATTTGTACACGCAAAAATTTGATGGCGGCACAGCTACACAATTAACCAAAGGCGCATTTGAAGTTTCTGAAGTGCAAATCGCCGAAGACAAATCCAAATTCTATTTCACTTCCAGCGAAGTCGGCCCTTCCGAACGCAATTTTTATGCAATGAATTTCGACAGCAGCACGAAAACGAAACTCACGTCTGCGGTCGGCAACAACCAAGCGACGATTGCGCCAGATGGCACAATGCTCGCGCTGATTTATTCAGCAGGCAATAAACCGTGGGAGCTGTATCTCACAGCCAGCAACGCGGGCACTACCGATAAGCGAATCACCACTTCCCCGCTAGATGAATTCGCCAATTACAATTGGATTGATCCGCCCATCGTAAAAATCAAAGCACGCGATGGCGTCGAGGTTCCGGCGCGAATTTATAAGCCGAAAAATTATCAACGCGGCGGCGCAGTAGTGATTTTCGTGCACGGCGCAGGCTACTTACAAAACGTGCATAAATGGTGGAGCCAATATTACCGCGAATATATGTTTCATCATTTGTTGATGGAGCGTGGCTTTCTGGTACTGGACATTGATTATCGCGGTTCGGCTGGATACGGGCGCGATTGGCGCACGGGAATTTATCGTCACATGGGCGGCAAAGATTTGACCGATCACGTAGACGGTGCGAAATATCTCGTCTCCGAACACGGCGTAGACGCCAAACGCATTGGAATTTACGGCGGCAGCTACGGCGGATTTATTACGTTGATGGCGATGTTCACGGAGCCGGATGTTTTCGCGGCGGGCGCGGCTTTGCGGCCTGTGACCGATTGGGCGCATTACAATCATCCGTACACCGCAAACATCCTGAACAATCCACAAAGCGACGCGGAAGCCTATAAACAAAGCTCGCCGATTTATTTTGCCAGCGGATTAAAAGGTGCGCTCCTGATTTGTCATGGAATGGTAGATACGAATGTGCATTTTCAAGATTCGGTACGGCTCGTCCAAAAATTAATTGAGCTGCGCAAAGAGAATTGGGAAATTGCTCCCTACCCGGTTGAAGATCATGGTTTTGAAAGGGCTTCGAGTTGGGCGGATGAGTACAAACGGATTCTGAAATTGTTTGAGAATAATTTGCTGAAAAATCTTCCCCCGGAAAAAGTTCCAGCCAAGAAACGCTAACATGCAGAAGCCCGCATGAAATAAGAACGTGAAGTGTTTACGCCTTTATTTCATGCGGGCTTCTGCAAATTTGCACAGATAGATTAGTTGCCAACCTTTTTC
>JAYSTY010000406.1:0-5901 GCA_043719385.1 Blastocatellia bacterium
TTTGATCCAGGAACTGATGAAAAAGATAGAATTGTAAAAATTTCTATTTCTCAACTGACAGTGGCGCGTGCCGTCGCCTTCGCCGGCTAAATTTTTCCAGCCCCAACAGAGCGCAATACAACAGCCCAAGGCATCGCCCTGGGAAATGTGAACGAGAAAAGAAAAGCTCTGAAAGAGCGAGATAAAATTATTTTGTTCCTTCAGAGCTTTCTTGTTTCAACTAAGCTTGTTTGTCTATCACGTCTTGCGCTATTTTAGCTTCGCCATTAGCACATACTGGGAGTCCCGATTAGGAATTTAATGCCAAATTTTTTTACTTGAGATGCCACTCTCAAGTTCAATAGAAGTAGCCGTTGTTTATGAAGGTGAAGAGACTTTATGACGAAAGACTTGCACGCCAAACCCTTTGATGAAGTAACAAAAGCCAAACTCGCAATTTTCCGTGACTATTTGCGCGAGTGGTTGCCGGTGTTTATTGCACCAGATAAACCTCTTTGGAACACAATCAATATTTTTGATTTCTTTGCAGGACCGGGAGGCGATGTAGAAGGAACCAAGGGAACCCCTCTTATTATTCTTGATGAAATTGCCCCACATTTACAAAGCATCAATAATAAAAATCTGAGTGTTAATTTTTACTTTAATGAGTATAAAAAAGCTAAGTATGAAGAATTAAGGGAGCGAGTAAGCGCAAGTGATATACCTCCGTATAATATTGAAATTGAGAGCCTTGATTTTAGAGATGCTTTTAATAAAGCTTTACCAAAAATGCGTCAATACAACTCCGCCAACCTTTTGTTTTTAGATCAAAATGGAGTGAAACATATTACGGAAGAGGTTTTTAACGAGATCATCAAATTAAAGCAAACTGATTTTTTATTTTTTTGCTCATCTTCATATATTAAGAGATTTCCAGATATCGTTAAGCATCTCAAAATCAGCGCGGAAGAAATCGCACGAGCGGATTATCGCAAAATTCATAAATTACTTTTGGAGGCGTATAAGGATTTAATTCCGCTCAATCACCTATATTATCTAGTGCCGTATTCCTTGAAAAAGAATACCAATATTTATGGCATAATTTTTGGTAGTGGTCATCTCTACGGTTTTGAAAAATTTCTTCGGTCTTGTTGGAAATTTGACCCAGAAAGAGGAGAGGCAAACTTTGATATTGATGAGGATCATATAATTCCAGGCCAAAAAGATTTGTTTACAGGCGAAGTCCAACGACCAAAGAAAGAAATCTTGTTTCAAGAGAATTTGGAGAAAAAAATCTTAACGAAACAATTAAAAACGGATAAGGATATTTACTTATATACATTAACAAGCAACTTTCTGCCTAAACACGCAAACTCTGTAATAACTCACTTGTTAAAAGAAAATAAAATTAGGCGGTGTTCGCTAGATTTATCTCATAATATCTGCAAACCTAATGCACAATTAACCGAAATAGAGGTTTTATAAATGGCACAATCAAGTATCGAATGGACAGAAATGACTTGGAACCCTAGCACTGGCTGTACCAAGATTTCAGCAGGATGTAAGTTTTGCTATGCCGAAGTTATGTCAAAGCGTCTGAAAGCAATGGGTGTAGACAAATACAAAGATGGATTCAAAGTGCGGACGCATTCAGATGCGTTGGGTCTGCCGTATACTTGGAGGTCTTCCAAAACTGTTTTTGTGAACTCAATGAGTGATTTATTTCATAACGACATCCCGTTTGAATTTATCCAACAAGTTTTTGAGGTCATGAATGATAACCCTCAGCATATATTTCAGGTTTTGACCAAAAGAGCAGAACGTCTTTTTGAACTTCATTCCAAGTTGAAGTGGACAGCAAATATTTGGATGGGTGTTTCGGTCGAAAATGAAGATGTTACACACCGGATTGATTGGCTAAGGAAGACGAAAGCAAAAGTAAAATTTCTTTCGTGCGAACCATTAATCGGCCCATTACCAAATCTGAATTTGAGAAAAATTGATTGGGTTATTGCTGGTGGGGAAAGCGGGCACAATCCACGCCCTATGGATTCCAAATGGGTTTCTGACATTCAGCAGCAATGTGAAAATTCTGACGTAGCATTTTTCTTTAAGCAGTGGGGAGGGCGAAACAAAAAAGCTAATGGACGAGAACTTAATGGCAAAGCGTATGATGAAATGCCGAAAGCTTATGTAGAGCGAATTGCTGCATAAATTTCTGAGATACATCTTATTTGATAACCCCCTTCCAACTGCACGCCCAAACAAAAAGATCGCGTCGAGCAAGCCGCGCAGGCCGTCCTTGATGCACGGTCGCAATTTCCTGATGCGACGCTCGCAGATTTGTACGATCCGAACACGATGCCGAAAGCCCTGCTGGACGCGCATCGCGCTCTGGACGCCGCCGTAGACGCCTGCTACGGCAAAGCTTCGTTCAAGACTGATTTGGAGCGGTTGAAATTTTTATTCGCCCTGTATCGGCAATATACCGAGCCACTGGCAGAGGTAGCGCGGATCGAAGAGAAACGTGCGAAGCGGAAAAAGTAAAGGCTCACAGGACGGTGAGTTGCTGATCAGACATTGTCTTAAACTCCGCCGGATTTCTGCCGCCGTGCGGCAATTGAATTTAGATACCAGGCATCTTATCGCCGTTCCTAAGTAGCGAACGTCCATTCTCTATAGATGTCTTCACTTCCGCACTCATATTAGCGGCACTCGCAAACACCTAACTTGCATTTCAATTTATCAGCTTCGTTTCCTCGCCAACGTCAAACATCACCTGCTCTTCATCTACATTCCAAATCTCAAACAAGCTGCGCGGCACTTCCAGCACGAAGCGCGAAGGGCGTTGAATTACTGCCTGCCTGGAGCGGTCGCTTTCGACGATTGGGTAGCAAATATAAAGCTCGTCTTTGGCGCGTGTCAGTGCAACGTAAAACAAGCGCCGCTCTTCTTCTTCGCCTTCGGGATCGCGCAGGCTGCGCGCCGAGGGAAAACGACCATCCGAAATCCAAATCAAAAAGACTACACGCCATTCCAAGCCCTTCGCCTGATGCACGGATGACAGCGCCAGCCGTTCGTCTTCGTCGCCCCCTGAAACTACGTCTTCGCCCGTCAAGCCGCCAGTATGCTCGGTCGTCATCAGCGCAAGTTCGTTCAAAAAATTTGCCGTCGTTTCGTAGCGTCCGGCAAACAAGGCAAGCTGGCGCAAGTCCTCTTCGCGGGCTTCAGCGTTGTCAAAATTGTCCTGCAAATATTCGTTGTAGCCGGACTCCAAAATCATTTCAATTTGCCTGGCTGGATTGTCCATCGTTTCGGGCGCAGTCAATGCTTTGATAAGTGCGGCGAATTCCAGCCAGCCGGAAACTGCTCCTTTTGGCAGCGCAGCGGTCATCGCATCCGTTCGCACCAGCGCCAGCGCGTCTTCTGTCAGAGCCAGTTTTTCCCACACCCGCGCCGCCGTCGCAGGGCCGATTTTCGGGACAAGTTTCAGCACCCGCTTCCACGCAATTTCGTCGCGTGGATTTACCAGCAACCGCAAATAGCAGGTCACGTCTTTGATGTGTGCCTGCTCGAAAAAACGCACGCCAGAGCGAATTTCGTAAGGAATGCCGCGCCGCGTAAGTTCAAGTTGCAACTCCAGCGCGTGAAAATGCGAGCGATATAAAACGCCAATTTCGTCGAGCGGCACGCCTTCATCGCGCAATTCTAAAATTCGCGCCGCGACAAACGCCGCCTGTTGATCGGCATCGCGGCACGGAATCAGCGCCGGCGAAAAATCCCGGCTGGGTCTGATGGCCTGCAAATTTTTGGGAAACTGTTTGCGGTTATAACCAATCGCCGCATTCGCCAGCATCAGGATTTCCGGCGTCGAACGATAATTGATTTCGAGCTTGAAAAGTTGCGCGTCAGGATAACGATGCTGGAAGCCGAGCATATTTTCTACGTTGGCACCGCGCCAGCTAAAGATGGATTGCATGTCGTCGCCAACCACTAAAATGTTGCGATGTTTGGCGGCGACTAAATCAATAATTTCAGCCTGCAACGTGTTGGTGTCCTGATATTCGTCCACCAGCACGTGCTGAAATTGATCCTGATAAACCGCCGCGATTTCGGGCTTCAGCTCCATCAGCTTTTTCCAGTTCACCAGCAAATCATCATAATCCATCGCATTTCGTGCCAGCTTGCGATCCTGATAAAGAAAATCTACGCGCTTGATTTGCGCGGTGAGCGGCTCGAAGTGCGGATAGTTTTTGGCAATTAAATTATCAAGCGGCGTGTCAGTATTTGTGGCGAGGCTGAACATTTCGCGCAACACTTCGCCTTTCGGGAAGCGTTTAGCTTTGGTGTCAATCGCGGCTTCTTCGATGCAGGACTCAATTAAATCCTTCGCATCTTCAGAATCCAGAATTGTGTAGTTGCTCTCGTAGCCGATGCTCGCGCCGTGTCTGCGCAAAATTCGATTGGCGATGGAATGAAACGTTCCGCCCCAGGTTTTGCGGACATCAGCTTTCATCAAACCTTCGACGCGGCTGAGCATTTCACGGGCGGCGCGATTCGTAAAAGTGACGAGCAGAATTCGTCCCGGAGCTACACCAAGTTCGATCAGACGAGCCACGCGATAGGTCAGCGTCCGTGTTTTACCAGAGCCAGCCCCCGCAATCACCAGCAACGGCCCGCCGCCAGCTTTGACAACAGCCTGCTGTTCATCATTCAACTCTTTGCCATAGTTGATGAGCGAAGCGGGACGCGCCTGGTCGGATTTGATAATGAAATTACGAGCCATAAAATTTATTCCCGCAGGTCACGAAGAAGACGAAAATAATTCAGCTTCTGCGTGATCTGCAGGGATAAAAATTCCTATTTGGGTTCGAGCGTCACGGTTGTTTTAGCAGCTTTGCTTACCGCTTCTTTACTAAACGGAAAAACGTGCGGCGTCACATTGCGCCAATCATCAAGCTGATCCTGATAATGCGGATTTTTCGGATCGCCTGATTGCCCCAGCGGAATGCCGTGTTGCGTCTTGTCCCAATTTGCGGGGTCAGCAATCATCCGCATGGAAACGGTTGGGCCGACGTTTACAGTGGGGCCTGTGCCGCCAGTGTAACCATTTCCAAACTGGGGAAACGCTGCGATTTTAAATGGTGCGCCGATCATTGGAGCGCTTGCCAATGGATGCGCGAACCTGACCTGAATCGCCTGCCCCCAAGTCCATTTGCTCTCGTCTGCGCCGTATTTTTTCGTCAGGATGGCGCGGGCATCATCGTGGCAGGATTGCAGGTAAGCCTGCCAGTTCGCAAAATCTTTCGGGAGCCATGTTTGTGGCCATTCCGTCACGATGCGATCAATAATGGAGTGACGATTTGTCCAGCGATATTGTTTCGCTTTCTCGGCTCCGATCTGGTTGATCAGTAGCTTATTGAAAAAGACATCGCGCAATTCGTAAATCAGCAGCGCTGCTTTTGAATCAGGCGTGAGTTTGCCATCCCAGACGGCAAATATTTTCAGCGTGTCTTTTAACTTTTCGTCACTGGCTGACTGACCAAAAGCTTTCACGACTTCACGCGCAAACGTCGCGCCACCAATCGCGTAAACATCACCCTGCACGGCACGAAAATCATCTGCCGTAATTTTGCTTTTTGCCGCCAGCAAATCATTGATGCGTTTTTGGCGATACGGCGCAGACCATCCGTGCGTCAAATGATACGGATAATCTTTGCCCACAATCCGCGCATTGGCCGTCACGATCAGGCCTGACGGTGGATCGAAAACGTGCGGCAATTTTTCAAACGGAATCATGCCTGTCCATTCGCCATCATCTTTTGTTCCATCGTAAGGCACGCTGCCGTCGCCGCTCCTGCGGATTGGAATGTAGCCTGCGCCGTAATATCCGATGTGTCCGGCGACATCGGCGTAAACAAA
>JAYSTY010000407.1:0-14375 GCA_043719385.1 Blastocatellia bacterium
AGAGGCGTCGTGTGTACGCCCTTACTTCGTGCGGGCTTCTGCATTATTTCAGATCAATCGCAACAACTTCATGTGCCAAAATCGAAGGCACAGTCACTAATAAATATTCACCAGAAACTTCCGCACGAATTGCCGTTCCGCTCACCAGCAATTGCACCTTCCCTACCTTTTTATCGTGCGGCAAACGCACACGTACTTTCTGTTCGCTAATTGGAATCAACTCACGAATTGGCCCTTTCATCAACATTGGATTCGTCAGATTGACCAGATGCACGGTCATTGAATCGCGTTGTCGCCACACTGTCACATCAATCATCCCTGCGCCAGCTACCGTCACGAACGGCTCTTCGTTTAAAGCCCAGCGCACAGCGTTGCTGAGCAATTTGCCGTGAGCGGGCGACATCACTTCCCAAAATGTGCGGTCAATATCCCACGGAAAATAGACTACGCGAGCCTTTCCGATTTCGTGTAAGTGGACGCCTGCGATGCCGGAATTTTTGACGCGCGGATACACTAATTCCATCGGCAAATCTGGGTACGAAGGAATCACTGTCAACGGCATCGCGGATTTTTCTGTGGCTTCGACATCAACGCGCGACACCCCGTTGATGATGCGTCCTGCGTCTTCCAGCCCCGCCAATATTGGGTGGAATTTGCCTGACGAATCTTTTTCCAATTGCAAATAGGAATTTTGCATCGGGCTTTCGAGGCGGCCTTTGAAAGTTGCACCGAACAAATCGGCTAAGCCAAAATCTTTTCGTCGCGCTCCCCATTCGTCATAGAGCGAAGTTTCATGCGTAGCCACGATGCTGCCGCCGCGCTTCACAAATTCACGAAGCTGATTGCATTGCCCTTCTGACAACGCTGCAATATTTGGCAAAATCAGAACCTTGAATTGATCTACGTGCGCGGCGTCCAGTAATTGGTCGTGTACCATTTCAAACGGAATACGGGCTTCGACGAGCGCGTGATAAAAACCTTCGGTGTGATCTTCGACTTTGGCTTGGGCGCGTGAGCCGCCATAAAACGTGGCGGTTTGCTGGGAATAGACCATCGCTACGCGGGCGAGCGGCGTTTCGTTGCGCAAATATTTTTCGGCTTTGTAATGCCAGTTGTAAATATCCTCGACGACTTTCAGCCAGCGTTTGTCATAGAGTGTGCCGGAAAATTTTGTAAACCACGGACGTAATCCATTCGCCGTCCCTTCGGCTACCCACATGCGAATTTCGGCTTCGCTTTGCACGGAATCTTTCCAGCGATAGGGTTCTTCTACGCCAACGCTGAAAATTCCGCCAATCGCTTTGCGCCCCATCGTAGCGCGGTATTCCTTGCCGTTCCTGCCGTTCTGTAACGGAGTCGTCAGTCCGCGCCGCGCCTGCTTATCTGAAAATAACGTAGCCGAAATTTCGCCAATTGTTTTCATATCCAGCGAACTCAATGCGCCGCCGCCTGAATTCGCAATGTAGCGTGCCTGCGGATTGATCTTGCGAATTTCGCTGTCCCACAATTTCCAGACTGCAAATAATCGTTGCTGCTTCCATTGAATATAATTGCGTTGCACGAGGTTTTGCGGATCGTTTGTGCGCGGTAAATCCATGTTGTACGCGGCTTTGAAATTACGCTGACAATGTTCGCAATAACACATGCCCGAACCCGCCCAGCGATTGCTGAAAATTCCGTCGGGTTTATACATCGTCATAATTTCTTTGTGGACTTCGGTCATGTATTCAAAATTGTAAGGCCCCAGCGCACACGTCACCCACAATTCGGGCGCAGCCCAATGCCGCCGTTTTTTTCCTTCGGCGTCTACGGCAATCCAATCAGGATGCGCGTCGTAAATATACTGATGCACAGCGTGCGGGTCGGTACGCGCCAGCACAGTCATATTTTGTTTGCGGCATCCGGCAAATAATTCGCCAAACGGATCAGAATCTTTCATCCACGCGCTGCGATAATGCATGGGGATTTTTGTCGGGTAATAAGCGACTGCGCCGCCCGCGCTCAAACACGCAGCATCAGCGTGAATGCGTTTGAAATAATCCAGCCAGAATTTTGGATCGTAGTTTCCCGGATCGTTTTCGACTAAGGTGAGTTGCGCCCAACACATCGGACGATCAAACCATTCGTCAATATTTGGCGGCGGCGCAGCGATAATATTTTTTGGCAAAGCCGCAACCGTGCTTGCGATGGCGGCATTGACAAGAAATTTGCGGCGTGAAAGCGCGATTAATTTGGGAGCATTCGTTTTCATAAGCATCACGTTTGGCTGATTATCTGTGCAAAAGGCAGAGTTAGCAAAGAATATGTTGAGCAACAGGTTGCAAAGATAGAAAATTGGAAACACCGCGAGTAGGAGTAAGATAAACGATGATTATATTTCAAGAAGTCAGCAAAAAATATGATTCCCTGACGGCCCTCTATCCAACCGATTTGCAAATAGGGTCCGGCAAAACGACGGCATTAATTGGATCAAGCGGCTGCGGAAAGTCCACTATTTTGCGCCTGATCGTCGGGTTGATCGAGCCGACGACCGGAACCGTTGAAGTGGACGGGCAAACGGTTACGCCAGCCACGATTTTAGATATTCGCAGCCATATCGGATATGTGATCCAGGACGGAGGACTGTTCCCGCATCTGACGGCGGAGCAAAATGCCTGCCTGATGTGGCAACATTTAAAACAACCCGAAGCCGAGATGCGTTTGAGGTTAAAGGAACTTTGCAATTTAACCCGCTTTCCCGAAGATGGATTAACACGGTATCCGGCGGAACTTTCCGGGGGGCAGCGGCAGCGCGTCAGCCTGATGCGTGCACTGATGCTCGACCCGCAGGTTTTACTTCTCGATGAACCGTTAGGAGCCTTAGACCCGTTGGTTCGCGCCAGTCTGCAAACCGACTTAAAAGCTATTTTCCAGCATTTGGGAAAGACCGTCGTAGTCGTCACGCATGATATGGCAGAAGCCGGTTATTTAGCTGACACAATCGTATTAATGCGGGAAGGTCACATCGTTCAAAAAGGAACGCTCAGCGACCTGCGCGACCGCCCAGCCGAGGCTTTTGTTTCCGAATTTATCAACGCGCAAAGGAGTTTGGTTGCGTTATGAAAATAAGATTCTTTGCTGCTGGTTTATTATTCTTACTGACACTTTTAACTTATTCGGCTTGTAGCCGTCAGTCTTCGATTACGGTTGCCTCAAAGCGCTTTACCGAATCTTATGTGCTCGGCGAAATCGCCAGGCGGATACTTGAGAATCACGGTTTTAATGTTGAGCATCGGCAAGGGATGGGCGGCGGCGGTATTGTCTGGACGGCTCTCCAGACCGGACAAATTACACTTTACCCGGAATATACCGGAACCATTCGGGAGGAAATTCTTAAACTCAAAGGCGATGTCACGTCGGAAAAGATGCGGGAGGAATTGGCAAAAGACGGCGTGGGCATGACCGAGGAACTGGGTTTTAATAACACTTATGCTCTGGTGATGAGACAGGAACAGGCTGACCGGCTCGGCATTCGTAAAATCAGCGATTTGCGAAATCACCCCGATCTTATAGTTCGTCCGTCGCCGGAATTTTTGCAACGGCAGGATGGCTGGGAGCCTTTAAACAAGCGATATGGTCTGGCAATGCGAGATGTGGGCGGAGTCGAACACGCGCTTGGTTATTCGGCACTTGCCAACAGCAAAATTGATGTGATGGATGCTTATTCGACTGATGCCCAAATCGCGCAATTCAATTTAGTTGTCCTGGAAGATAATCTAAAGTATTTCCCGCAATATGAAGCCGTCTTTCTTTATCGTTTGGATATACGGCCTGAGGCGTTGAACGCTCTGAATTCACTGGTCGGGACGATCAATGAAGAAAAGATGGTGCGTCTCAATGCCGAAGCCGAACGAACAAAAAATTACGCGAAAGCTGCCGCCCTTTATTTTGATGAAGCTTCGTCACAAACCGCCGAAAATAGTAATGAATCGTTAGCCCGTAACATTACGCGGTGGACTATCCGGCATCTGGAATTAGTTATTATTTCAATGCTGCTCGCCATTGTGGTTGGTGTGCCGCTCGGCATTCGCGCCAGTCGTCCGGGCTTTGTGGGGCAAATGATTCTCGCAATTACCGGAGTCATTCAAACGATCCCGTCAATCGCCTTACTGACGATGCTGATTGCCGTTCCGTTTTTGGGTATCGGCACGATGACGGTAATTATTGCTTTGTTTCTTTACAGCCTGCTTCCCATTGTCCGAAATACGGCGGTTGGTTTACAGGACATTCCGCGCCCACTCCGTGAATCGGCTGAAGTTCTTGGATTAGGGCCGCAAGCGCGATTAATAAAGATTTATTTGCCGATGGCATCCCGCGCCATTTTAGCGGGAATAAAAACCAGCACCATTATCAACGTCGGAACAGCAACACTCGCCGCCTTTATCGGCGGCGGCGGGCTTGGCGAGCCGATAGTCAGCGGACTTGCTTTGAACGATACCAGTACTGTTTTAAAAGGCGCGATACCATCCGCGGTTTTAGCGTTGCTGGTGCAGTTCGCTTTTAACGGGCTGGATCGTTTGTTAATTCCTAAAGGGTTACGCCTGACAGATGCGAAGAGTAATTAAGATAAATAAGAAATCAGAAGGGAATTAGTATTTTCGGGAGAAATCGAATAATTATGAAAGCCGACTGGTATGAAAAACAAGGTAATGCGCCTGATGTCTTATTCATTAGCGAGATGGACGATCCACAGCCGAAGGCAGGCGAGGTTCGGATTAAGATTGCCGCATCCGGCATTAATCCGGCGAAATTTTAATCCTTAGAGGGTGTCCAAAAACTAGAATTACCAACTACAGGTCGCCAATTTTAGTTCTTGCCCCGGCGTGATTTTGTCCTTATAATCCCTGCGGTTTTACCAACGGCAACTACCAGCCCTGCGAACTTGTCGTCGTTCTAACAAGACTCACACCCTGCAAAGAAAAAATTTAGCCCTGCTGAGCATTTTTCATCTGCTATTGCCCTGTAAAAATTTGTCTGTCTTTATTACAACCATTATCACTCGCCCCCGAGTCAATAAAATTTATGTTAAAGAGGATTTTTATCACCACTGCTTTTTTGGGGTTTTTGCTTTTATTACTGGCCTGCCCACAACAAAAAACTGCGCAAAAAGTTGATTACAATGATGCCGAACGTAAATTGCGGGTGGCAGTCAATATTAATGAACTGGCTTACAGCAGTTGGAATCGTATTTATGAAAGCTTTGGCCTCTTGAAAAAAGATGGTTATCTGAGCGATGCGCGCTGGGCTTCAGTCCAGGCAATTGACAGTGTGATTGTGCTTTCCGAAGCCGATTTGATTGATGGGATTGACCACTCGAAAAAATCGCTGGAGATGTGGCGCAAATCTTCGGTACGGTTACTGATGGCAGAAAGTGTGCAGGATGTCGCCAGTTTACGCGAACGTGAGTTGGATAATTTACAACAATTTAAGGATTCGGTGACAGCCTTGAATGAAAAATCTCTCCGGCTGCGCGATTCATATTCAGAGGCAATGATGGTGGCAGATAAAGCCGCCAAAGAAGGGTTGCCGCTTCCCTCAGAACATCTGCTTGCCATTCGCCAGGTGATAAAAATGGTAGACTTTGAGTTAGGTAAAAATCGCCAGGCAACAATCCCCAAACTGATGACGGCTGCGCCGCGTGGGAAAGATGCCAGAACGCGTGTGGCGCTCAACGGAAATTAATAAAAAATAGCCTGCAAAGGAAAAACTCCAATCCTTTGCAGGCTTCATGCCTTCTCTTGCTCATTCCAGGGTTGTGAGCGATAGCGAATATTGCTACTTCAGCAACTAAGGATGTCATCAGTACGCCTCCCCTGGCAGCCCCGCTAACAAACCTTTCGTATTCGCTACCGTTCACAACCCTGGAACCAGCTTCACCAATTCTTATCTATTTAGGAAAACTGTTATTACGACCATTTTGGGGCGTTGATTCATAGGGGAACACTTTATTGTAGCCCATATCATTACTTGTCACGCCGTCGTAATTGCCCATAAATGGATCACTGATTTTGAGATTGTTGGGATCGCGCAAATCAGACAATAACGCAATGATCGCAATGTCCACGACGTCATCGCCA
Source organism: Blastocatellia bacterium (assembly GCA_043719385.1). Classification (GTDB taxonomy): domain Bacteria; phylum Acidobacteriota; class Blastocatellia; order RBC074; family RBC074; genus JAFDVL01. The sequence goes on from JAYSTY010000407.1 coordinate 6,117, forward strand.
AAGCGTCGTCCATTCGGCCAGCCGCCAGGAATTGAGCCGCCATTCTTGAAGGGGTCCTGAATTTTACTCTTCAGAACATCACCACCAAAAATACCCAGCCGTGAAAAGCCTGCATCGTCCGGGTTTTTCGCATCTGTTTTGCTGTTGCCAGCCAAACGCACGGCATCGGTGGAAAGGTCTACCTTAATGAGGTCGGGAATGTAAATCCCCGCGATGTCCGTCCGATTGGTTTCAATTGCCAGAGTTGCACCTTTACCAATAATCAGATTGATAAGCTTTGCCAGTTCAGGTTTTTCTGCATACTTGCGGAAAATCTGACTGTCATTAATCGGACTGGTGCGACTATAAAGGTCTTTGTCTACGATGGCGACCAGGCCTTCGTTGAAAAGCGGATTGCCCTGCCGCGCAACTTGCGCAAACTGTGGGCGACGGGTGGGAATGCCGCGTCCGCTGGGCGTAGCGACGGAAACGACTTCACGGTTGGTCGTCGCATAAACGCCAACTGCCTGCATGTCGCCGCCTAATTCACTGACCGGAATTTGCAACGCCATCAGATGAATATTGAAGCCGCCCTGCGAATCTTTGCCAGGATTGCGCAGTTGGAGCAAATCAAAAATTGACTGGATATCCGCGTAAAAACCATCATCGCGTTGTCCTGCAAAGGAAAAATACCCGTTGCGCAATGTCGCAACCGCATTTTTAGTATAGCGATCCAGTTCGGTTTCGGTGGCGACACCTTTACGTGCCAGGTTCTCGCCGTTGTCGGCTTCATTGTAAAAAGGTGTGGCGATGCCCTGATTGTTCGGCGGAACCAGGCCTGTTCCCAGCACAGTTTGAAAGCCAGTCCGATTGTCAATTTTGGTGACGCTGTAAGTTTGCGTCAAATTTTGTCCCGCATCGTCGTTGGCGTTAACGACGCCAACATAGGATTGCAGAATCGTGTCTACGCTCTTGTACCTTGTCTTAAACTCATAACGATAAGTAAAAGTTGGTCGCCCTGCCGCGACATCGGCGCCTGTCGCAACGTTAATTTCGTAACGCACGCTGTCGTCGAAGTTATATTTATTCGGGCCGACGCCGGGGACTTCGTGCGGGTAAACACCGAGGGCGACAGATAAATATTTGATGCCGCCTTTGGTGCTGACAAAAGCATAAACGTCAGTGGTATTGGCGGATGGATCACGCGTAATTAACGGCGCATCCATGTGACTTGAGGCGAGGCTGAGCTGCGGCGCAAACGCCAAAGCCGCCATTAAAACCAGCATCATGCCGGGTTGCAATCTGCGAGATAGCTTGTTCATATTTTTATATCCTCTTACTAAAAATAATTAGTTGATAACCAATTAAGACAGGTTAAGCGTTATTTCGACGCTTAACCTGCCCTTTAAAAATTAGCGGCGTTCGATGACACGGCGTGCGGCAAAACGCTCAAATTGCGAATCGTTCTGACCACGCATGTTTTCCACTCCCACGCTGCCGACTGTCCGACGACGCGGTGCAATTGATTCAGTGTTACTTGCTTCAGCCGCAAACGCTGCGGCAGCGCCACCACGATTCAGTGTCAGGGAATAATTGCCCGTTTGGTTTGGCGCGTAAGGTGTGGCGACAATCACGTAAATACCTGTGGCTGGTAACGCCTGACTGATTAATGAATCAAGGCCACCACCACTGTTATCATCGGTGAACAGCGTTTCTCCGTTATTGCTGTTGAGCAGTAAGAACGAATCAAAGCTGGGCGAAGCCATTTTGATTTGGACGAGATCGCCCTGCACCCCGGAGAACCAATAGGCATCCAGATAATCTCCGGCAGAGGTGCGCAAATCAGTGGTTGCAATGCTGGCGGCAGTCAGGTTTGCGCCATAGCTGATAGGTTGAATCACGCTGCCTGTTAAGCGCAGGGTGTAGCCACCTGTCGCATTCGGGTTGTCATCGGCGCTGGTCACAAAAATGACGTAATCGCCGCTGCCTGGCACGACTGTCAGCAATAACGAATTCGTATTATCCAGGTTGCCATTGCCCAGTCCGCCCAAATCATCGTCGGCGGCCAGCAGCGTCAACGTCCCATTGGCGGCCTTTTTATAAAGCAGCACTGAGGCGTCAAAAAGCTGTGAACGAACGTCAAGCGCAACTCCCGTGGTTGCATTGGCGGTAAAGCTGTAAGCATCGAAGAAATAGGTTCTGCCGCTGCCATCGCCACCCGTAGTAATTTGATCGTCAGTCGTAAGTTGTCCGGTGATCAGTTGTCCTGGCGCAATCGGTTGCGATCTGACCTGCGGAGCCGTACCGCCAACTGTAAAAGTTACGGTGTTCGAGGCCTGCCCGTTGATCGTCAGGCGCACATTGACTTTACCCAACCCGGCGATTTCCGGCGGAATAATTATATTTACCTGATCCAGCCCAACCCAGCCTGGTGCAATTCCCGCATAGGTTACAGTTGCCGGAATTCCCTGAATCGTAGCGGTAACAGATTCGGCGACGCCATTGGCATCATTCGGATTGGCCGCGAGAGCACGACGAATGCCCGTTCCATACAGCACCAGATAATTCGGACGGGCAGTTGTGCCCGGATCAACCAGACGTTCGCTGCCATTGGGATTAGAGACACTTTGATAAGTCAGACCATCAAAAGTTGTTAAGGCCACGGCGGTGCCGCGATCTGTGGCGTTCGTCGCAAATAAACCTGGCGACGAAGGGAGAATATTTACACTGCCAACTCTGGTTGTTGCATTTGCATTGGTAACAATGACGGCAGCCGTTCCCACTGCTGTTCCACCGGGAATCAGGAAATTAATCTGGCTGCTGCTGACATAAAACAACTGCGCATCCACGCCATTAATACTAACCTTGATGCCATTCAACGTGGTCGGCAAGGGCAAAGTTGTCACCACGGCGGGCTGTCCATCCTGCGTTTGGAACGCACCAAAAACAGAAGCAATCGAATCCGGCGAAACGGCATCAGGTGCATAACTGGCAGCGTTGACAACCGTGATGGGGGATTGTTGTGGTGGGGGAGTAAAAGTTGGCGAAATGGCAATATCACGAATGATTTCGTTGCCGCCAATGGTTCCAATCAGCGTTGCCGCGCCAGTGGTTATATTGATGGAGTACAACTGCGATTGGGTTGCGCCTGTGATCGTGAGTGAAGCGAATGCCGCATCATTAAAATCGGCAATATCAAACCCAACCTGATCTGTCGTGTTAACACCCAAAGCGCCAATCGTAGATAACTGTCCGGTGTTGGGCGAAGTCGGCGCGCCGCCCGGTGATCCCTGGCGTACCAGAATGTCGAGATTGGAATCAATTCCATAGAGCGTGGTTGTGACCGCACCAGAAACATTGTTGGTATAGGCTGCGCCCACAATATTGGGATTCGCGGCGGCATTCGCATCACCAGCCGCAAAGGCCAGCACAGTATCTGTTCCCGCCACGCCTCCGGTATCTGGATTCAAACGCAAATTCTGGTCGGTATCACTGACGACTCGAATGCGATCAGGAACCGGATTAAAATCTACGCCAAAGGCGACGCCGCTCAAGGCCGGACTGAATACCGTCGTGCCGACCTGCGTGGCTGCTCCGGTCGCAGTATTAATGGTATAAACGCGACTCGCCGAACTGACTGCAAAAAGCTGTCCTGTCCGGGGGCGAAAATCAAGCCCCAGCAGAGTTTCACCTGCCTGCAGTCCGGTAATGGTGACGGTTTGCGTGATCGTGCCAGGTGTCAGAGTGCTAAAACTTACAAGTTTATTACTCGCGGTCACTGCCCAGACAAGTCCTTCGACCTGAGGTGATTGTGCAAGTAATGAAAGATTAAATAGTAATGGCAAAGCCAGAGCTAATAACAAGCCCAGCTTAGCTATGCGTGAAGCCGGGCGTGAAGCTGGATTTTTTTTCGATGTTGGGTTCATAAAAGACAGTCCTCCCCTGAGCAGCCATAAGTGGCTGTAAACGTAAGTTTTGAGTTGTGTACTGGATTAAGAGCTGAAGTTTGGCTTTGATCCCAAACCCGGCCTTAGCCTATGCGTATTGCTATGATTGCCGATGTTCGATTCTCTGGGGCTAATTAAAATTCCTATTACTATAATTGAAACTGGTAAGACTGTTTTTTGTCTTCCGCAACAGATACGACGTGAATAGATTAAGCGGATTCAAATTAGAAAATAATTTTTACTTTTGACCGGAAAATTCAGGGCAAACGGCTACTTCGCTCCGACTACGTTATTACCTTTTTCAAATCGCTATTGGTAAGTTTTAGCTTCCAGCGTAAAATCGTTTTGTCATCTCAAGCCGCCAGCAGTACGGCGCAATTCATTAACAAGGAAAATTCAATCCGATGCTTAATTTGCCGGAACTTACCCAACAACTCCGACAAGTAATTGAAGGTCTGGTCGGGCTGCTCCGAACGCGGCGGCGCGAAGGTCTTGCGCTTGCATTTGCTGTTTTGTTGCTATGGTCAGGGTATTCGTTTGCGGGTTGGTTAGCGCCGGAAATAAAAGATTTCCTCAATAAATGGCACGGCGTTTTGATCATTCAAATTGCCTGTTACGTTGCCGGAGGCGCGTTGGTACTCTATGGCGCATATCAAATCTGGCGCTTGGTGCAAGTGACTCCGTTGCCGCCGCCCAAAGATCGCCCCTCGGCAATTAAAGGGCCGATGGCTTTTACTGAGGATGACGGCGAAGTGTTTCGGAAGCTGGGGCGCGAAAATGAATTGCAGGAATTGTTGGGATACGCCCTCGACAATCAGATTCCGATGGTGACATTGATGGGCGCATCGGGCGCGGGGAAAACTTCTTTGTTGCGTGCAGGCTTGACGCACATCCTCAAAACCAAAGGAGTGAAATATCATTACTGGGAAGCCTTGCCGACCAATTCAGCCGAAAGATTTTTGCATGCGATTCAGAGTAATTGGCAGGGGAGCGGCTCGAACAATCCCCCTGTACCTGCTTCGCTTGAAGACCTGATTAATCCTGCGCCTGAACTTGGTGTGCAAAATCATGTAATTGTGATTGACCAGTTTGAGCAATTGCGCGAGAGCAATGCGGTGTTTCGCCTGTTGCGCAAAATTGCCCGCGAAGCGAGGCCGCCTCATCGCATTACGTGGGTGGTAGCCTTTCGCCGCGAATTTTCAGCGAACTGGCGGGACTTTATTATTCCCGAACAAAAGCGCGGCTTTTTGCCACGCGAAATGTCGTTGCGGTTGTTTACCGCGCAACAGGCACAGGACGTAATTGGACGCCTCATCAGCGAAGCAAATTTATCCATCGAACAAGCAGTCGTGAATAACCTGATGCAAGCCGCAACCACTGACGGCGAAGTTTTACCGGTGGACATCGGCATTGGGTTGCTTGTCTTGTCAGAATTGCATGAACGGCAGAGCGGCAAAACCGTTACGATTCAGGATTATCAATTCGCAGGCGAAGCCGAAGGGCTGTTGACACAATATATCAGTCGTTGCCTTGAACGCTTTCCCCAACTGGAACGCGAAACGATATTGAAAGCCTTGTTGGAATTGCGTGACCCTGCCACCAATCAACGCATTGCCGAAGGGCTAACGGCAGAAAAAATTGCGCAAACCATCAGCGCCGATCCATCGCAATTAAAATTACAGCTTGGTTATTTGTCGCAACGGGATGTGCGGTTGTTGGAAACAGTTACAAATTCTGTGGATACAACCGTGCAATATCGGCTGCCGCATGAACGTCTGATTCCTGCGTTGCATCGGCTGACGCGCAAATTGCTGGCAGAAGTTGACCAGGCAAAATTGAAATTTGAGAAAGCGTTTCTGGCCTGGCAGACGAATGACAAACGGGCGCATTATGTTTTAAAGGGCAAAGACCTGAAACAGCTTGAGCGCTTTCAATCACAAATTCCCTGGGGCAATGGGGCGGCGGAAAAAAAGACTTTTTTGCAACAAAGCCAGCGGCGACGCGCGATAGTCCGCATACTTGCAACTACTGCAGTGTTAGCCTTATTTGGTGCGGGTTGGGGCGCAAATCTGGTTTATCAGCAGGTTGAGGCGAAACGATATTTACGTGAAAGCGGCTATCCGCCAGAGTTATATGAATGGCAACATCAATTGAAGAAATTAGAGATGACAGAGCCGCTGGATTTAGAACGCTTCACCTGGCTAAATTCAAATTCTATCGAAGAGCTAACCCTCAGAGCGGCTTCCAACTCAAATTCAATTACTGGCCTGGCTTCATTATCTCGTTGCCGTTCTTTGAAAAAACTCACGCTCAAGTTGAACGAGAGCCAGGTGAGCAACATCGAAGCGCTGAAAGAACTCAAAGGACTCACGCAACTCACGCTCGACTTGAGCTTTAGCCAAGGGAGCAACATCGAAGCGCTGAAGGAACTCAAAGGGCTCACGCAACTCACGCTCAACTTGGGCTATAGCCCAGTGAGCAACATCGAAGCGCTGAAAGAACTCAAAGGGCTCACGCAACTCACGCTCAGCTTGGGCTATAGCCAAGTAAAAGAAATGACGGCGCTGAAAGAATTTCTGCAATTAAGCAAACTGTCTTTCGTGGGGCTAACCAGAGCACAACGAATGTCTATTCAAAAACTTCCTGCTAAGGTAACTGACCTCGCGTTTTAAGGTGGTTGCCCCTCTTTGGCGATTGTGAACAACCGTAATTTTTGCTTTACTGTTCCTTGAGATAACGACTGGCAAAGGTCAAAAACGTCGGCCAGTTCGGGGCGGGCGTATGGCCGCCGGAGTGTTGTCGAAAAGCTACGTCGCCATCCATCAATCCTGTTTCCATCGCGGGAAATTCCATCGTCCCCATATCTTTTTTGCCGAGCAATTTATAAACAGGCCCGGCCTGCACTCCGGCTAAAAACATTCCTTTGGCGTCTACCCAGCCATCTCCCTGAACCGCACCAGCACTGATAAACACAGGGCGTGGCGCACATAAAGCGACGAGTTCGTGCGCGTCTACGGGCAAGTCATTTGCCGTGAGCGGCCCGGCGTATTTCAAATAATTTCCTGCCATCCAATGATATTCGCTCGTGCCTGCGACGTTCTCGACCATCTCGCCGTAGTTATTTCTCCGATGGATTTTTGCGCCGCCTGCGCCGGATGAACTGATGAAGCCAATCGCAATACGCGGTTCATACGCCATCGTTACCAGCGCCGCTTTGCCATAACGAGAATGCCCTTCGATAGCAACCATCTTCGCGTTGACAGCTTTGTCTGTTTCAAAATAATCCAGCGCACGGCTCGCGCCCCATCCCCACGCTCGAAGTGATCCCCAATCATCAGCTTTGCGCGGCTGTCCTTTGTTGACTAAGCCGATGATGCCTTGCGTCAGACCTGCGCCGTTATCTGCTTGAATGCTATTCGGAACAAGGATCGCGTAGCCCCAGCCTTTTTCTAAAACCTGTTGCTGCCACGGTGTACCAGGCAGCGGCGCATTCGGTGGTGGTGTTGCGCCCGCCGGACGCGGCGGCAATTGTCCAAAACCAAATTCCATCATCACGGGTACTGCTGCCTTAGCATTCGCCGGAGTCGTCAGCGTTAACTTAATGTCTACGGTGACGGCGGGATAGGACGAATTGTCTACGTGACCGACAAGCTGTTTGGTGATAACCGCTATGCCGTATTTTTCTTCATTGGTTGTGCTGGTGACTTCCCATATTACTTTGGGTGTAACTTTCGGTGCGCGTCCATACATTTCGCGGTCGAAGTCTTCAAAAATTTCAGCACGGCGCTGATTCCACCATTGCTTAGCGGACGAAACTTTCTTGCCATTTTTTAAGACCAGCGGATCAGGCAACGGCGGATACGACATTACTTTTGCTTCGTCATAATTCGCGTAATTCGCATCCTGTGGATTGCTGCCATTTGCACCAGGTCGCAACGCAGCAATCTTTAGCAAATCCAGCATTTTCTGATGATCCGCTTTGGTCGCCGCCTGTTGCGCCAGTTGTTGCGGCGTTGGTTGCGGTGGTTGCGCAAAAAGAAGAGTGCCAGCAAACACAACAGCGGCAATGGTCAGAACGGACGATTTCATATTTATCTCCTGATTTCCTGGGTAATATTTCAGACGGGTTTGGACAAATAAAGCCAGCTTAGTTTAGTTGTCAGGGAGATATAGCTTTCAAGAAAAAGAATTTCCGTGGCAACAGTAGCGCAACCAGCCATGGTTGCTGTCGGGTCAAAGCACCATTTGGATTTTTGGCTTTCTCAATTTTGCCGATGTCGGCCGGGCGGCGCGGCTGCATGCTAGTGCGGGCATCACTCACTGCGGATGGATT
>JAYSTY010000408.1:0-5877 GCA_043719385.1 Blastocatellia bacterium
GTCAACTTTTTACACTGACTGGCTCTGGTTTCAGGAACTGGGGTATCAAGCGGTTTTCTCGACTGTTCTCACGACGAAGCTGTTGACCGGATTAGTCGGGGGCTTGATTGCGGCGCTGTTGTTTTGGCTCAACCTGAAAATTGCCCTGCGGCTCAGTGGTAAAGCTGGCGAGGCCGGTTATCGCTTTAATATTGCGAATCAGGAAATCGCAGTTGCTGATCTCGGCAATGTAATTGCGAAACTCGGAATCCCCCTGTCAATTGTGATTGGCGCATTTTTGGGCGCACGCAGTTGGAACGCGTGGGATTTGTTTTTGCAATATCGGTATGGCGTTCCGTTTGGTCAGGCTGACCCGGTTTTTGGCTATGACATTGGGTTTTACTTTTTCAAATTGCCACTGCTGGAATTTGTCCTCAGTATTATTTTGACTTTGACAGTATTCGCCTTAATTGCCGCAGTCGTAATTTATGTCGGGCGTGCCGCGCTTGGAATCAGCGGAGCCAGCGCCGGAGGATTTCCCTCATTCTCAATCCAGCGCGGTGCTCGCGGACATCTGTTATTTATAGTCGCCCTCTTGTTTTTAATGCTGGCGGCGAATATTTACCTCGATTTACCGAACTTACTGCTGGCGAATGATGGTGTAGTTTCCGGCGCGGGGTACACCGCTCTCAACGCTACAGTCCCGCTTATGTGGGCGCAAATCAGCGTAGCCATCCTGATTTCGTTGTTAGCAGTTGCAGGAATATTTCTCTCCAGCTTTCGCTATGTGCTGGGTGGAGTAGCCTTATTTGTACTTGTGCTCATCGCCGGATTTCTGTATCCGTCGCTGGTGCAAAAATTTTCCGTGGCGCCCAATGAATTAGCCAAAGAATCTCCGTTCATTGCCAACAGCATCGCCGCCACGCGCCAAGCTTTCAACCTTGATCAGGTTGAAGAGCGTGAGTTGTCGGGCGATGCAATACTCACGGCCAAAGATATTCAGGAGAATCGCCGCACGATCAACGGCATTCGTTTGTGGGATCAAAAACCGTTGCTCGACACCTTCGCCCAGCTTCAGGAAATCCGTCCATACTACGAATTTCAGGGCGTTGATAATGACCGTTATAAAATCAATGGTGAGATGCAACAGGTGATGCTGTCTGTGCGTGAACTGGAAAGCGATAAATTGCCGAATCGTAACTGGATCAATGAACGCTTGATTTTTACGCACGGCTACGGTCTGACGCTGGGGCCGGTGAATCAAATCACGCCGGAGGGGTTGCCGTCGCTTTATGTCAAAGACATTCCGCCGGTGACTACGATTGCCAGCCTGAAAATTGATCGTCCCGAAATATATTTCGGTGAGATGGCCAATGAACAGGTGTTTGTCAAAACGAAACAACAGGAATTTAACTACCCGGAAGGCGAGAAAAACCAGTTCAGCACTTATACGGGAACTGGTGGCGTCGAGCTTAATTCTTACTTTCGCAAACTGTTTTTCTCAACGCGCTTTGCTGACCTGAAATTGATGCTGTCCAACGATGTTACCAGTGAAAGCCGCGTGCTTTTTTATCGGAATATTCGTGAGCGGCTCCAAATGATCGCGCCCTATTTGAAATTTGATCACGATCCTTATCTGGTGATTTCAGAAGGCAAATGTTTCTGGATGTGCGATGCCTACACGGTGTCCAATCGCTATCCCTATGCAAAAGTTTATTACAGTCAGGACTATGGTGCCGTGAATTATCTGCGCAACTCGGTCAAAGCCGTGATAGACGCGTATAACGGTAGTGTGCAGCTTTACATCGCCGATGAAAAAGACCCGTTGATTCAGACCTACGCCCGAATTTTCCCTGGGACACTGAAGCCCTTAAAAGAGATGCCAGCGGATTTGCAGGCACATATTCGTTATCCCGAAGATATTTTCAATTTTCAAACGCAGGTCTATTCCACTTACCACATGGATCAGCCCCAGGTTTTCTATAACAAAGAAGACCAGTGGGATATTGCTTCGGCAGAGGAACGCGACGGTAAAGCGGTGGCCATGGAACCGTATTACACAATCATGAAATTGCCGGAAGCCAAGTCCGAAGAATTTTTGGTAATGCTGCCTTTTGTGCCTCGGAATAAATTGAATCTGGCTTCGTGGATGGTGGCCCGCTGTGATCCCGAAAATTACGGCAAGCTGGTGGTTTATCGCATTCCCAAACAAAAGCAGATTTTTGGTCCGAAACAAATTATCGGGCGCATCAATCAGGATGCGGAAATTTCCGGGCAGCTCACGTTGTGGAATCAAAAAGGGTCGAAAGTGATTTTCGGCACAATGCTGGTCATTCCCGTGAAAGAAGCTTTGTTGTATGTGCAGCCGCTTTATTTGCAATCGGACACAGGCAAAATCCCTGAACTCAAACGCGTGATCGTCGTCAATGAAAATAAAATTGCCATGAGCGAAACACTGGATGGCAGTCTGACGAAATTGTTTGGAAACGGCGCGGCTCTGGTGCAGCCAGGTCAGGAAACGCAGGCCGCTGCTCCAGTACAATCGCAAACAGTGGTCGCCCCGAACCAGCTTGGTTTGATTGATCAGGCACTCCAGCATGACGATCTGGCGATGAAGGCATTGCGGGATGGTGATTGGGCGAAATATGGCGAAGAGCGGAAAAAAGTGCGTGCCTTACTGGATGAACTTAAGCGGGGTAAGTGAAAGCTGAGGGTGGCGGTGAATTGCTCTGCCCTTATTGTAAGAACGATTCTTTTCATGTTTGCGCACACATAAGTGCAATTAATAAAAATCTGTGGTATACGATTTTTCCTGTATTTTTTGTTCAGACCATCAATCTAACCAGTGGAGGAAGCAATGCGAAAAATTTTGCAAATTGCCCTAACGTTATTTTTTCTTATCTCCCTGATAGTTTCAGGAAGCTCAAATTTGTATGCCCAGACCAGTGGTGACATCACAGGTCTTGTGACGGATAGTTCAGGAGCAGCCGTTGTAGGCGCGACCGTGGCAGTGTCGAATAAGGCGACGGGTGCTGTCCGTCGTGGCACGACAAACAATGAAGGAATTTACGCCTTTCCTGCATTGTTGCCAGGAGATTACGAAATCAAAGTTGAGCAGCAAGGCTTTAAATCTGCCCTGCGAAGCAACGTTCAATTACAAGTGCAACAAACAGCACGTATTGATATTACATTAGAGATCGGCTCAGTCGGTGAAACTGTCACCGTTTCGGGCGGTGCGCCACTACTTGCGACGGAAAGCAATTCGGTCGGTACAGTGATCGAAAACAAGCGCATCGTTGACTTGCCTTTAAATGGCCGCAATTTTTTGCAGCTCGTAGCGACCGCGCCCAACGTGAGCTTTGGCTTTCAGAACGCGGGGCAAGCTGGTTCGAGGCAAGGTGGTACGCGCGCGGCGCAGAACATTTCAGTCGCCGGACAGCGCAGTTATTTCAACCGATTCTCGATTGATGGTATTGACAACACTGACGTGAATTTCAACTCACCGATCATCCTGCCTTCGATTGATGCCTTACAGGAATTCAAGGTATTAACCGGCATCTTCCCGGCAGAATTCGGACGCGCTTCGACGCAAATCAATGTCTCGACCAAGTCCGGTTCAAAGAGTTATCATGGCGCGGCGTTTGAATTTTTGCGCAATGACGTATTTGACGCGCGCCAATATGATTTCACGGGAACACTTGCGCCTGAGACCAAAAAGAATCCTTTCAAATGGAACCAATACGGCTTTGTGTTGAGTGGCCCGGTGTGGATTCCGAAGCTCTATGAAAACAAAGAGCGAATCTTTTTCATGACCAATTTCGAGGGTTTCAAGGAACGTCGCACGACCCGCGCCATTTATCAATTGCCGGCAGCGGCCTGGTACACAGGCGATTTTTCTGCGCTCGCCAATCCGATTTTCGACCCGTTGACGCGAACACAATTTCCGGGCAACAAAATTCCGACCAATCGTCTTTCGGCCACTTCGGTCAAGTTGTTGGAGTTTTACCCCGTGCCGACTCTCACGCCTACCACTCTTGGTTTCAATCACCAACAATTCAACAAACGCATCAGCGACAAAGACCAATTCATCGGACGCGGCGACTTTATAGAAAGCAGCGCATCGAGTTGGGCTGGACGTTGGAGCTGGGGCGATGAATTGGAGCTCTCACCAGGCTTGAAACTTAATGGCACCAAGTTGATCACGCAGGTCAAGCAAGGGATGGTTTCTAATACGCGCACATTTGGCGGCAACAAGGTCAACGAAGCACGTTTTGGTTACAACCGCTTTTACAACAGTCTGGGGCGCGAACTCGCTAATAGCCGTGACGTCGTGAAAGAACTGGCGATTCCTGGTATCGCTTCGGGGTTGCCGGTGGCGTGGGGGATTCCCAGCATCGCCATTACTGGCTATAACGGTTTTGGCGACGACACTGAAGGTCCTTACGTCAACACCAACCAGATGTGGCAGTTCGTAGATAATTTCAGTCTTACCAAAGGCAGTCATAGCTTACGCTTTGGCGGCGAAGTGCGTTGGGACAGTTACAACCAGATTGGCAACCAGTTCGCACGTGGCGGATTTTTGTTTGAGGCGAATGCGACCGGACAATTGACGGCGACCAACACGTTGGCGGCGAATACCGGCAATGGCTTTGCCGACTTCCTGCTCGGTTATTGCAAACGTTGCGAAGTCGCGGTGACGCTTGCGTCGGCTGATTTTAAATCACGCAGCATGGCTTTTTTCCTCGACGATTCGTGGAAGGTGACGCCGAAGCTGACTGTCAACATAGGTGTGCGCTATGAATATACGCCACCCTGGTTCGATAAGTCGGGCAAGCTGGTGAACATTGACGCGCGGTTTTTAGACAACACGCCAAACGTCGCCGACCTCTCGCGCCATCCTACGTTCGTTCGTATTGGCAACGGTGATTTTTATGACGGTACGGCTCTGCGTTTCAATCCTTTGATCAAGACGGCACGTGACGGACGTTTAGGCGACCGCCTCGTTTATGCTGACAAGAACGACTGGGCACCGCGTTTGGGTTTTGCCTATTCGCCGTCAAGCAAATGGACAGTGCGCGGCGGTGCGGGTGCTTTCTATTCGCAAGACACAGGTAATCCGCGTTTCGACATGGCTCGCAACCTTTCAGGTCGCCGTCGTGAAGAATCTACGCCGACCAGAATTGATCTGACGTGGGCGACACCATTTGGTGGCAACGCGGGAAACAACGTGACGATCAATAATCCTTATGTGTTGGGCAACAACCCCACGCGCCGTACACCGTATATTTTGCAGGGGATGTTGAACGTCCAACGCGAACTCGGCAACAACCTGTTGCTCGAAATCGGGTATCTCGGTTCGGTCGGGCGTAAGCTCGAATCGTTACGTGCTTTCAATGAAAGCATCCCGGGTACGGTGGGCAGTGTATTGTCGCGCGCGCCCTATCCTGAGTTCGGACGCATTCAGTTGGTGGATGGCAGCGGCAAGTCGCATTACAACGGCTTGAGCTTCAAGCTCGAAAAGCGCATGTCGAACGGCTTGAGTTTTGTGTCGGGTTATACGTGGTCTAAATCCATTGATAACGCGAGCGCGATTCGCAACCACAATGGAGACACGTTGTTCCCGCAAAACAGCTACAACCTGGCGGCTGAGAAGGGACTGTCGAGCTTCCACACCTCGCATCGCATGGTGAATTCGGTGCTTTATCAATTGCCCGTCGGCAAAGGCAAACGCTGGCTTGATCACGGCGGCTTCATCAATCAGTTGGTGGGCGGTTGGGAATTCGGCTCGCTCTTTAACATCCAAACGGGTTTCCCTCTGACGATTTTCAGCGGCCCTGATCGCTCAGGCGTGGGTGGCGGCTTTGACCGTCCCGACACCGTCTCCGGTCAAGTAGCCAA
>JAYSTY010000409.1:0-14342 GCA_043719385.1 Blastocatellia bacterium
TTTCGTACACAAATGGAAGCCCAGTCACTCGCCAGTCAAGTGCGCCAGGAAGTAGAAAAAATTGATCGCAATATTCCTATCGGGCAAGTCAAATTATTCGCAGAATTTCTGGATGACAGTGTCGCCGCGCCGCGCTTTAACAGTCTGTTGCTGAGCCTTTTTGCCGCCGTCGCGTTATTGCTGACAGCCATCGGATTGTACGGCGTAGTGGCTTACAACGTATCCCAACGCACCCGCGAAATCGGTATTCGGATGGCACTTGGCGCCCAAAAATCAGATGTCTTACAACTTGTAATTCAGCAGGGATTGAAATTAGTTGCCATCGGAATCGTGATCGGAATTAGTGGCGCGGTGGCTCTAACACGATTACTACGGAGCCTCTTGTTCGGTATTCAGCCAGATGACCCGCTGACTTTCATTGCAATTGCATTTTTATTGCTGCTTGTCACGTTGATTGCCTGCTGGATTCCGGCGCGACGAGCAACGAAGGTTGACCCGATGATTGCGTTACGCTGTGAGTAACTGGTGGTCGGTGGGCAGTGGTCGGTGGTCGGAAACCAAATAACCGACCACCGACCACCTTTTCAGGAGATTTTATGCAAACTCTTTTACAAGACCTGCGTTACGGTGCGCGAATGTTATTTAAAAATCCGTTGATTACCCTGATTGCGATTCTGGCTCTGACGCTGGGGATTGGCGCGAACACAGCGATTTTCAGCGTCGTCAATGCGGTGCTGTTACGCCCTTTGCCTTATGAAGAATCTGAGCGGCTGGTTTTTTTGTCGGAGCGCGGAACGCAAGTTGAGGATATGTCAATTTCGTATCCGAATTTCACGGATTGGCGTGAGCAGAATCGTGTGTTTGAGCATTTTGGCGTGTCCAATCGTAATAGCTATAACCTGACAGGACGTGGCGAAGCGGAGCGCATCAACGCGGGGCAGGTTTCAGCCGAAGTATTTGCAGCGTTGCAGGCAAAACCTGCGCTGGGGCGTGTTTTTACTAATGAAGAAGATGTCGCTGGCGGGCCACCTGTCGTTGTGTTAAGTCACGGGCTTTGGCTGCGACGTTTTGGTGGTGATCCGAAAATTCTCAATCAACAACTGAATCTTAATAACAAAAATTACGAAGTGATCGGCGTTATGTCGCCTGATTATGCTTTTCCCACGCGCACAGAAATGTGGGTTCCGGTGGGGCAATTATTGAGTGAGCCGGGTTGGAAACAGCGCGGCAATCATCCGGGGTTGTATGGCGTAGCCCGTCTCAAACCCGGCGTTACAATTGAACAGGCACGCGCTGATCTCGGCAACATCGCGGCAAATCTGGCAAAACAATATCCTGACTCCAACGAAGGCAATGGCGTTACGATTACGAAATTACTGGATATTTATGTGGGTGATATTCGCCTGGCGCTGTGGTTTATGCTGGCGGCAGTGAGTTTTGTCCTGCTGATTGCGTGCGCGAACATTGCTAATTTGTTATTGGCGCGGGCAACGGTACGACAAAAAGAAATGGCGGTGCGGGCGGCGCTGGGGGCCAGCCGTTGGCGACTGATCCGACAATTACTAACCGAAAGCGTGATCCTGGCATTGCTGGGTGGGACGCTTGGTTTAGTCCTCGCGCAATGGGGCATTGATCTGATTCTTGCCATCAGTCCGAACAGTATTCCGCGGGCGAAAGAAATCGGTTTGGATTGGCGTGTGCTGATTTTCACGCTGGGTGTTTCTGTCATCACAGGAATTTTGTTTGGCTTAATTCCGGCCCTGCAATCCAGTGAAATCAACGTCCATGAAACCCTGAAAGAATCAGGGCGCGGCAACAGTGGCAAAAAACAATGGGTGCGAAATGGCCTGGTTGTTTTTGAAGTCGCCACAACTCTGATGCTGCTGGTCTGTGCAGGTTTGATGATTCGCAGTTTTTATCGCCTGCAACAGGTCAATCCAGGTTTTAATTATGATCACCTGATGAGCCTGAGTATTTCGTTGCCACAAAAGAAATACGCCACGCCGGAACAACAAATTAATTTTTTTGAGCAGGTCGCCAATAACATTCGCCAGCAGTCAGGTGTGCGTTCTGTCGGTTACGCTTCGGGGTTGCCCCTGGGAAACAACGGCTGGCAAACATCTTTTACCGTGGAAGGCCAACCGATTCCGCCGTCGAGCCAGATTCCTTCGATGGAGGCCTGTCTCGCGTCACCTGATTATTTTCAGACGATGGGAATTAAATTGATCGCGGGGCGCTGGTTCACTGAACATGATAATCGCGCCCACCTGAATGGTGTTGACCTGAGCAAATTAACAGTTGAGCAGCGTTATGGCGCGGCGCTGAAAGTGCTGGTCATTGACGAAGAATTTGCCCGTCGTCACTGGCCGAATGAAAATGCAGTTGGCAAAAGAATTCGCCTGGGTTCCGGGGCAAATGATCCGCTGCTGGAAGTTGTCGGAGTGGTGGGACGCGTAAAAATGGAAGGCTTGAACAATGATTCTAACCGCGTCCAGGGCTATTTGCCCTATTTGCAGGGGCAGGGCAGAGATATGACTATTGTCGTGAAAAGTGCCCTGGAACCTACGCAAATGATTTCTTTAGCCAGACAGCAGGTGACCGCTGTTGACCCTGAACAACCTGTGTTTGATGTGCGCACGATGGAAGAAATAAAATCGCTGTCCATCAGTACAGAGCGCTTGACTTTAACCCTGCTTGGCATTTTCGCCAGTGTTGCCCTGATTCTGGCAATCGTCGGAATTTACGGCGTCATGAATTATGCCGTCACCCAACGCACGCACGAAATTGGGATCCGCATGGCATTAGGCGCACAAGCGAGTGATGTCATGAAACTTGTCATCGGTCACGGGATGAAACTGGTTTTTATTGGCACGGCAATTGGCATTGTTGCAGCCCTGCTCATCACTCGTTTCATGCAGACACTGTTGTTTGAAGTGACAGCGACTGATCCTTTGACCTACACGATGATTGCGCTGTTGTTAACTATCGTAGCGTTGCTGGCCTGTTATGTTCCGGCCCGACGAGCGATGAAGGTTGACCCGATGATTGCGCTGCGATGTGAATAATTGGTTATCGGTGATCGGTTATTGCTTTCCAACCACCGACCACTAACCACTGACCACCTTTTCAGGAGATTTATGCAAACCCTGTTACACGACCTGCGCTATGGCGCACGCATGTTATTCAAAAATCCTGGCTTCACGTTAATCGCCATCGCTACACTGGCAATTGGCATTGGCGCGAACACCGCCATTTTTACTGTAGTTGACGCCGCTTTGTTGCGCAATCTGCCTTATCAAGCACCGGAGCGTTTATTTCATATATGGGAAACAACGTCGCAGCAACAGGCCTTCGCGCAACGCGAATTTTCTTACCCTGATTATCAGGACTATCAGCAGAACAATGTGTTCGATGGCCTGGCGGCTTACACGGGTGACAGCGCGATGCTGACTGGCCGTGGTGAAGCGAGCCGTATTTTGGCTCCGAAAGCTTCCGCGAATTTCTTTGCCGTGTTGGGTGTGACTCCATTGCTGGGGCGCACCTTTCAGGCGGATGAAGACAAGCCCGGCGCAGCACAGGTCGCCGTGTTGACTCATAGCTTGTGGCAACGAGTGTTTGGTAGTGATCCAGCCATTGTCGGGCAAACCATCACGCTGAACGGCGCGGCCTGCACGGTGATTGGCGTCTTGCATGTGAGCTTTCAGTTTGCGCTGCAACCGGGCGAATTGTGGCGGCCTTATCAACCCAATCAACAGCAACTGACGCGGCGTTTTTTACACGGAACCCGGTTGATTGGGCGATTGAAAGCGGGCGTCAGTATTGAGCAGGCCAACGCCGAACTCGGCACGATTGCCAGTCGCATCGCCAGTGAAAACAAAGATTCACACGCCGGAACAGGCCTTAAGATTGTGCCGTTGCAGGAACAGGTTACGGGGTCGGTCAAGCCGCTGTTGTTTGCGCTGGTCGGCGCAGTTGGGCTGGTATTGCTGATGGTCTGCGCCAATGTTGCCAGCCTGTTGTTGTCGCGCTCAATCGCACGGCAAAAAGAAATCGCCGTGCGGACGGCGTTGGGTGCGAGCCAATGGCGCGTCATTCGGCAATTGTTGACCGAGGCCACGATGTTATCGTTGCTGGGCGGATTCGGCGGCGTGCTGATTGCCTATTGGGGCGTAGATGCTTTGGTCGCCATGATGCCTGCCAATCAACTGAATGCGATGCCGTTTTTGAAGTCCCTGCATTTAGATGCGAGCGTCCTGACGTTTGCCTTTGGGCTGTCGTTGTTGACGGGCATCGTCTTTGGCTTAGCGCCTGCGTTGCAAACGGCGAAGGTGGATTTGCACGAAGCCTTGAAAGAAGGCGGACGAACTTCAGCCAGCGCCACGCGGCAACGTTTGCGTAGCGGCCTAGTCGTGACGGAAATCGCGTTAGCCGTAATCTTATTAGTCGGCGCAGGCTTGCTGATGAAAAGCCTCGTGCGCTTGATGCAAACCAAT
This sequence comes from Blastocatellia bacterium, assembly GCA_043719385.1. Taxonomy (GTDB): domain Bacteria; phylum Acidobacteriota; class Blastocatellia; order RBC074; family RBC074; genus JAFDVL01. The sequence continues at coordinate 4,494 of JAYSTY010000409.1, forward strand.
CTCGGCTTTGATCCAACCAACGTTTTGACGCTGAACCTCGTTTTGCCGCCAAGTAAATATACTGAGCCAAACCGCATCATCAATTTTTACGAGCAACTGCAAACGCGCGTAGCGAACTTGCCCGGCGTGACAAAGATCGGAATGATAGATCGCTTGCCCCTGCTGCCCGGCAATACGACCAAGTTCATTGTGGAAGGCGACCCCGTCCCGCCGCCCGGACAGGAAACCGAAGCCTATTACCGCGTACCCAATACCAATTACTTTACCGCGCTCGGCATCCCGCTGATCAAAGGGCGATTTTTCAATGCCAGCGACAATGCCAGCGGCCCCAATGTAGCCATCATCAACCAATCCACCGCCGACAAATTGTTTGGTGCGCGTGACCCCATTGGACGGCGGCTGGTGTCAGGCAATCAGGCGGCGGAAATTATCGGCGTCGTCGGTGATGTCAAAGTTTCAGGTCTCGATCAAGGTATTCAGCCCACGTATTACGAACCTTTTTTGCGTAATGCGCAGGTTGACACTTCGCTGGTTGTTCGCACGGCGGCTGATCCGAATGCGCTCTTCAATGCGATTCGCAACGAGAGCCACGCGCTGGAACCGGATGTCGTGCTGTTCAATGTGCAAACGATGGAGCAACTGATTGCGAGTACGCCCGCCGCGTTTATGCGCCGCTTCCCGGCCTTATTAATCGGACTCTTTTCCTTTGTCGCATTGTTGCTCGCCTCGCTTGGAATTTACGGTGTCGTGTCGTATTCGGTCAGCCAGCAGACCCGCGACATCGGCATTCGCATGGCACTCGGCGCGCGTGCGTCGGATGTGCTGAAAATGGTGCTGCAACAAGGTCTCTCGCTGGCTGTGGCGGGAGTCGTCATCGGCACAATCGCTGCGCTGGCATTGATGCGTTTGCTGCGCGGACTGCTCTATGAAGTCAGCACGAGTGACCCGTTCACTTTTGCGATTGTGATTGGCGTGCTGCTGAGCGTGGCGCTGTTCGCCTGTTGGATTCCGGCAAGAAGGGCGACACGGGTTGATCCAATGATTGCGTTACGCTGTGAGTAACGGGTGAGCGATGGTCAGTGGTCGGTTACTTGTTTTCCGATCACCGACTGCCGACCACCTCTTCAGGAGAATTTATGCAAACACTTTTACAAGACCTGCGCTACGGCATACGAACGTTATTGAATAAACCCGGTTTTACCTTGATCGCCATCATCACGCTGGCGTTGGGGATTGGTGCGAATACGGCGATTTTCAGCGTCATCAACGCCGTATTGTTGAAGCCGTTGCCTTACGACAAGCCCGAACAATTGATCACCACGCGCGGCAATCAATCGGTGCCCGATTTGAATGATCTGTCCGCCTGGAGCCAATCGTACAGCGCTGTCGGCGGCATCAATCAGCAACCCTTGGATTACACGGGTGGTAACGAGCCGCAACAGCTTCTGGTTGGGCACGTGACCGGTGGGTTTTTCGCTACATTGGGACTTAACGCACAGCTCGGACGCACGCTCACGTACAACGATGACAAGCCCGGCGGCGTGCTGGTGGCAGTGCTGAGCGAGGCGTTATGGCAGCAGCTTTTCAACCGTGACCCGAGCGTGATTGGCAAAGTGCTGCCGCTCAGCGGCAACAACTTTACCGTTGTCGGCGTGATGCCTGCGGGCTTCAAAGCGCCGCGCGATAATTCCAAGCTGTGGGTGCCGATTCACGTGACGAATGCGGAAGCGGCGGCCTATCGCGGAGTGCATTTCCTGAACGCCTATTTGCGGCTGAAACCAACCGTCACTTTGCGGCAAGCAACAACCGAAATGCAGGTACTCGACCAACGACTGGCCGCAGCATATCCGGCGGAAAATAAAAACCGGCGCACGACGTTGATGCCACTGCTTGACAGCCTGGTGGGCGACACGACGACGACGCTCTGGGTGTTGTTCGGCGCGGTGGGGTTGGTCTTGCTGATTGCCTGTGCCAACTATGCGAACCTGTTGTTGGTGCGGGGCGTAGCGCGGCACCAGGAGATGATCGTGCGCGTAGCGTTGGGAGCAGGGCGACGACGTGTGGTGCAGCAAATTCTGACCGAAAGCGTCTTGCTGTCCCTGCTGGGTGGAATCGTCGGTTTGCTCTTCGCGCAATGGGGTGTGGATTTGCTGCTCGCACTCAAGCCCGAAAACCTGCCGCGTTTGGAATCCATCAATCTGGACGGGCGCGTGCTGGGTTTTGCGCTGTTAGTATCCTTGTTGACCGGCATCCTCTTTGGGCTTGCGCCCGCGTGGTCAGCGACGCGCCTCAATGTCAGTGATGCTTTGAAAGAAGGCGAGCGCGGTGGTGTCAGTCTCACGCGGCATCGGATGCGGAGCGCGCTGATCGTCTTTGAAATGGCGATGGCATGTGTATTGCTCATCGGCGCAGGCTTGCTGATCAAAAGCTTCTGGCATCTGCGGTCTGTCCAATCAGGCTTCAATCCCAACAACCTGGTCACGATGCGGATCAACCTGCCCGAAAAACGATACAAAGAAATTCCCAAGCAAACACAGTATCGGCAGTCAATGTTGACGGAAGTGAGCGCGGTGCCGAATGTACAAGCGGCATTGGTCAGCGAATTACCCTTGAGTGGTGATTCGCTCAATCACGATTTTACGCGCGAAGGCTGGACGTTGCCCGTCGGCGAAGAACCGAGCGTTGAGACACGCAGCATCGAAGGCGATTACTTTCAAGTGCTGCAAATTCCGTTGCGTGGCGGACGCGACTTCACGTCGCACGACAATGCCACCGCGCCGCTCGTCGGCATCGTCAACGAAGCGTTGGCAAAACAATATTTCCCCAACGAAAACCCCATCGGCCAACGGGTGCGTTGGGCGCGCGATGAAAAGGTCAATTGGATCACCGTCGTTGGCGTCGTCAGTGACGTGCGGCATTTCAGATTGGATGCGCCCGAAGCACCTGCCCTCTATACGCCGTATGCCCAATCAGGCCGCGAGTGGAAACGGTGGATGACAGTAGTGGCGCGCGGGCCGCAATTGTCTGCCACATTACTGGCTGCGGTCAAAACTGCGGTCTGGAAAATTGATCCACAATTGCCGCTCACCAAAGTGCTGACGATGACGGAGGTGATGGCGGAATCGTTTGCCGAGCGCCGCTTCAATATGCTGTTGCTGAGCCTGTTTGCGGCATTGGCGATGACGTTGGCAGGCGTCGGCATTTATGGCGTGATGTCGTTTGCGGTGGCGCAACGCAGGCGCGAGATTGGTATTCGGATGGCGCTCGGCGCACAACAGCGCGATGTCCTGCGCCTGGTGATGGGGCAGGGCTTGAAACTGGCAATGTTGGGCACAGGCATTGGCTTACTGGGCGCCTTCGCTGCTACGCGAATGCTCAAATCGCTCTTGTTTGGTGTCAGCGCGACCGATCCTTTGACGTTCATCGTGATCGCGTTGTTGCTGCTGCTGGTTGCTGCCCTGGCTTGCTGGATTCCAGCGCGGCGTGCCACAAAAGTTGATCCGATAACCGCACTTCGATGTGAATAGCTGGTGAGAGGTGGTCAGTGGTCGGTGGTCGGTTACTTGTCTTCCGAGCACCGAGCACCGACTGCCAACCACCTCTTTAGGAGATTTTATGCAAACACTATTACAAGACTTACGCTACGGAGTCCGAATGTTACTGAACAAGCCTGGCTTTACCTTGATCGCCATCCTCACGCTGGCATTAGGCATTGGCGCGAATACGACGATCTTCAGCGTCATTAATGCCACGCTGCTCAAACCTGTGCCATTCCCGGAGGCAGACCGCCTGACGATGATCTGGGCTAATGAGATCACTAATCCAAAGAATCTGAATATTGTCTCCGCACCCAATTTTCTTGACTACCAAAGACAAAACGATGTGTTTGCGAAAATGGCGATTTTTGATTCTGCTGGAAAAGGCTACAACTTAGCCGGTGGCAGTGAACCGGAGCAGGTTTCCGGCTTGCGCGTTTCCGCCAGTTTTTTTGATGTGCTTGGAATGAAGCCACAACTCGGTCGTACTTTTTTGCCGGAAGAAGAAACGCCCGGTAAACATCAGGTCGTCGTGCTGAGCAATGCGCTTTGGAAAACACGCTACAATTCTGATCCGGCGTTAGTCGGAAAAGTCATCAAAGTGGACAGTGAAGATTTTACTGTCATCGGCGTCATGCCGCCTGCCTTTGAGTTTCAGTTCTGGAGCGTGCAACGACAATTATGGGTGCCGATTCTTTACACGAAAGGCGATCAGGAACGCGGGTCGAATTCTTTCATTTGTATTGGACGGCTCAAGCCTGAAGTGAGTTTGGAACAAGCGCGGGCGCGAATGAATGCGATTGGATTGGGATTAGCGCAACAATATCCTACCGACAATGCTGGAAAGAGCGCAACCGTGATCCCCGTAGTGGAATATGGCTTGGAAACGCAACGGATACTTTTATTTTCCCTGCTTGCGATTGCTGGTTTTGTCCTGCTGATAGCGTGCGTCAATGTCGCCAATTTGCTCATGGCGCGTGGCGCAACACGGCAACGGGAGTTTGCGATTCGCGCTGCGTTAGGCGCCAGCCGCGGGCGGACGGTGCGACAGTTACTGACGGAAAGTTTAGTTTTAGCCTTTGCCGGAGGTTTGGCTGGAATTCTGGTTGCGATCTGGGGCGGCGCTTTTTTACTGAAAATATTGCCTGGCAATTTGCGTTCAGTTCCGTTCCGTGCCGTCAATAACATCGCTATTGATTATAAAGTGCTGGCTTTTACCTGGGGCGTGACTTGTCTGACAGGAATCATTTTTGGACTGGTTCCTGCGCTCGTCCTTTCACGACGAACCGTCAATGAATCCTTACAGGAAGGTAGTCGCGGCTCAACCGGAGGTGGCGCAGGAATACGTCAGGCATTGGTCATTATCGAAGTCGCGCTGGCTTTGGTGGTGCTGACCGGAGCAGGGCTAATGATTCAAAGTATGATCCGCCTCATCAATGTTGCGCCAGGGCTGAATCCCAACAATCTCATCACGATGAATATCTCCCTGCCCCAGGAAAACCTGTATTACAGTCCGCCCACGCATAAGCAATTCGCGCATAATTTACAGGAACAGGTCGGAAATATTCCCGGCGTGATCGGCGTCAGCGCGGTCAGCCATTTGCCGATAGGCGGCGGACAGGCGGGGCGTGGTTTTGTGATTGAAGGGCGACCTGACCCGGGCGCGGAAAATCAACCCGGCGCAGGCTACAGTGTGATTTGTCCGAATTACTTCAAGACGATGGGCATCAATCTGACAAATGGTCGTGAATTCACGGAACAGGATTCCGAAAACGCGCCTGGTGTCATCGTCATCAACGAGGCGATGGCGAAGAAATATTGGCCCAATGAAAATCCCGTTGGTAAGCGGATCAAGCTTGGTTTTTTTAACGCCAACGAACCCTGGCAAACTATCGTTGGTATTGCGCAGGATGTCAGACAGGGCGGCTTAGACCAGGCATCGCGCATCGAATTTTTCCGCCCCTACAACCAGGCTGCCTGGCCTGTGATGACAATTGTTGTCCGCACCGCGTCTGGCACTGCGGCTTTTATCAACCCTATCAAGCAAGCGCTGGTACGTGTCGAACCTGAAAGACCTGTCTCTGGCATTGAGACAATGGAAACAGTGATTCACGATTCGCTGGACGGATACCGCTTCCCGCTGCTCCTGCTCCTGGCATTTTCTGTCGTCGCCTTATCACTCGCCGCCGTCGGTATCTCCGGCGTAGTCAGTTTTTCCGTTTCACAACGCACCCGCGAAATCGGCATTCGCATGGCGCTCGGCGCAGGTAAAAGCGATGTCTTGCGGCTGGTCCTGAGTCGCAGTATGAGCGCTGCGCTGATCGGCGTTGGATTAGGCCTGATCGGATCGTTTGCCATGACGCGATTCCTCACGGGGATACTGTATGAAGTGAAACCAATGGAACCGCTCGTGCTGGCAATCGTCGCGCTGCTTCTTGTCGGCGTAGCCTTTCTTGCGTGTTACCTGCCAGCCAGAAGAGCGACGAAAGTTGATCCGATGATGGCGCTCAGATGTGAATAAAAGATAAGAAAAATATTGCTATTGTTAACAATGGCAATGTAAGCCCCGTCCTTTCTTATGTGGGTCAGAAGTTAATACAGGGAGAATGAGACTATGAAAATCTTACGTGGCTTGTTTTTGTTAGGCAGCGTTTCACTACTCTTTATTTCTATTGGAGCGCAAGCACAAACCAGCGAAAAGAAACGCGTGTCGGTGACGAGTACTGAACGGTTTCCGTTTACGAGCGGTGAACTTGTGTTTTTGAAGGACTCTTTTGGCGAAGTGCAGGTGGAAGGCTGGGAGCGGGACGAAGTTGAAATCATTGTTACGCGCTCCACGCAAAAAGAATATTTGCCGCCGGAACAGGCCAGTGAAACCAGACGCCTGGACAAGATAAAAATCATTGCCAAAAAAGATGTGCACGGTGATTTGTTAATTGAGACAAAAAATCTCCCTTTCATGATGAAAAATAATCTCAGCCTGCTGTACCTCATCAAAGTGCCGCAACACATTACGCTGCGTGTGAAGCACAGCATCGGCGAAGTCAATATCAAAAATATTATCGGCAGCATCAACGCGACGTGCAGCATTGGGGAACTCAGTTTGCAATTGCCTGCCCGGGAACTCTACGACGTTGATGCCCGCGCTAAAATTGGCGATGTCAGTTCAGATTTTGGTGGTGACCCGAAGCGCCAGAAATTAATCGGGGCAAAATTGTTAGATGAGGCGAAGGCTACCGAACCACACAAATTATTTTTGCACGTCGGCATCGGCGACATTCAAGTCAGCAAAATGGGGAACTAAGATTTTAGAGGAACTATCATTTGAGATTATTGAGGCCTCTGATCAATTGGCTGTGTGCTTGATGCTGCGACAGGAATGTAAATTAAACCCTGATAGTTTGCACATGGTTTGATCCTCTGGTAGAGGGCAGGCTAATCGAACGACTTGGTTCTCGCGGCTCTGCCGCCCGATGTGCGGCGACGGCTCTGCCTCGCCGAAACCGTATCTTAAATCCGGCGAGGCTATGCCTGTAATATGGCGGCACAGCCGCAAAGATATAGAGAGTACGACACGGAAAGGCACAGCCTTTCCGCACATCGGGCGGCAGAGCCGCAAGAAAATCTATTTTTCACGCGGGGAAGTAGAAAGTCCAATAAACTTCAGTTTGTTGAAGCTTCGCACCAGATATGCAGTGACCGCGAGGCACAACAAACTGAAGTTTATTGGACAGTAGGAATTGTGTGCCAATGCCTGACAGTCAGGCTTGTGACAGGCTGTAAACGCCATCGCAATCCGCGCTAAAATTCCAGCTTCTTCAAATAATCCATGCTGATCTTAATGCTTTCCAGTGCGGTCAATGACGTGTTGTCCTGTTCGACGAAGTAATGTTTCACGCCGGCCTGTTTGCTTTTGGCGAGGATGCGCTGGAAATTCACTTTGCCGCGTCCCAGTTCCATCGTTTTTTGTTTCTGGCTTGCATCCATATCTTTCACGTGGAAGGTGATGAAGCGGCCTGGATACTTGGCAAAATAGGGCAGCGGGTCTTTCCCGGCGTACGAAATCCAGCCTAAATCCATTTCCATTTTGACGTTATTTTTATCGCATTCGGACAGAATCAAATCGTAAGGCAGTTTGCCTTCCAATTCTTCAAATTCAAAGTCGTGATTGTGATAGCCGAACATTAAGCCCGCCTTTTTACAGGCTTCACCAGATTTGTTGAGCGTGGCGCAAAGCTTCTTGTAATCATCAAGTGTTTTGCGTTCATTCGGCATCAGGAATGGGCAAATCACGATTCCATGACCGACGGCTTTGGCGGTATCAATTACTTTGTTAACGTCGGCATTGAGCGCCGCCAGCGCAAAATGTCCGGCTGGCGCGGTAACGCCCAAACTGGTCAGCAACGCTTTGACCTCGGTGGGCGATTTGCCATAGTAGTTGCCAAAAAATTCAAATTCTTTATAACCGAGCGCGGCGACAGATTTCAGCGTCCCCTCGAAATCTTTCCCCAGTTCATTGCGCACGGTGTAAAGCTGAATGCCAGGGCTTTTGATTTTTTGTTTTGCGGAAGTAGTTTCAGGCATAGTCATCATTGCTCCGCCAGCCGTAGCCAGCGCAGCGGTTTGTAAAAAGTTACGGCGAGTAATCACGTTCAAGTTCCTCCTAAGTTGTGGACAGTAAGTTCTGTGAAAGTTTGATACGGATAAAGCTAATGGTTGTGAGCGCGGAATGCAATATTGCAAAGGGAATTCCCGAATGCTAGATTGCTCCTGATTCGCTGACAGAGAAAACAATAACCGAAAAAGACAGCAAAGGAATTTCGTAATGCTCCGACGAATCACCTCTACTTACAAGACCTGGGCGACCGTCCCTATCCGCCTCGCGCTAGGCATGATTTTTATTGCGCACGGGGCGCAAAAAGTGTTTGGTGCCTTTGGCGGCAGCGGCCTGGGAAAATTCATCGCTACTGCCGCGCCGCTGGGATTATGGCCATCGTGGTTTTGGATGGGTTCCGCCGCGTTTGCAGAATTAATTGGTGGTGTGCTGGTCTTGCTGGGATTATTTACGCGCATCGGGGCCGCAGCGATTTCCGCCGTGATGATCGTCGTTATCGCAGGCATCCACTGGGGGAATTTTTTCGTGCAGGATCGCGGCATCGAATTCCCCTTTGCGATGTTATGCATGGCGATTATGTTGCTGTATACGGGCGGCGGAAAATTGTCCGTGGATGCAAATTTAAGACTGTAGCTATGGAGTGCGGCGACTTGACGCAGCTTTGCGTTCGCCCCTGAATTGCTCCGGGTTGAGCTCGAACTTACAGCCGCGAAAACAAAAGCGGTGGCAAGCCGACCGCCCTCCACAATTACCTGTTATGAAAAACCCTTCGCTCACGAGACGCAATTTTCTCAAGACTTCAACCACTGGCATCGCTGTTTCGACGGCGCTTTCTTATTCTAAAGTTCTCGGCGCAAATGATCGGATTCGGCTCGGCGCGATGGGCACGGGAGGTCGTTGCCGCAATGCTTTGATGGTAATTAGTAAAAAGCAGCCCGACACCGAAATTGTTGCCGTCTGCGATGTGTACGAACCAAATTTATTGCAGGCTGTGGAGCTGGCTCCGAGCGCCAAACGGCATGCCGATTATCGCGCGCTGCTGGATGATAAAAATATTGATGCGGTACTGATTGGCAGCCCCGATCACTGGCACGCGAAGATGACGATTGATGCCGTCAAGGCTGGCAAAGATGTGTATGTTGAAAAACCTGTCACGCATACGATTGAAGAAGGCGCGACGCTGATTAACGCGGTCGAAGCCTCTAACCGTGTCGTCCAAACCGGCACGCAGCAACGAAGCTGGGAACATTTCATGCTTGGCAAACAACTGGTTGATGCCGGCAAACTCGGGCAAATTACTTTTGTGCGGGCGTGGTGGTTTCAGAATTACGCGGCGCGACCTGCGCCCACCAAATTGCAAACTGACAAACTTGATCGCAAAGCCTGGCTGGGCAACGCGCCTGAACAGGAAGTCACGGCGATGAAATATCAATGGTGGCGCTGGTATTGGGATTTCGGCGGCGGCGCGTTGACTGATTTGATGTCGCACTGGATTGATGTCGTGCATTGGTACACCGGATCGCCTGTGCCGTTGAGCGCAATGACCAATGGCAACAAATATGTGCTGGGTTGGGAATGCCCGGACACGATCACCTGTGTACTGGATTATCCCCGCAATTTCAGCGTGACGTATCACGGGATGATGGCGAGCAGCATTGACGATGGAGGGCTGGAAATTCGCGGGACTAAAGGGACGAT